>NZ_KB907311.1 GCF_000381925.1 Nocardia sp. BMG111209 | reverse complement strand
GGCGGCGTGGGGGTCGGCGACGAAGTTGTGCAGGCCGGTGGGGCCGGAGGCGGCTTCGTTGGGCCAGTTGTCGGCGTTGGGGGTGATGGGGTTGTTGGTGTTGAAGGTGTAGGGGTCGCCGGTGGTGGGGACGATGAGTTCGAAGTTGTCGTGGTTGGTGGTTTCGGCGAGTTCGTAGGCGTTGGCTGCGGCGGCGAAGGTTTTGCCCATGTCGGTGACGATTTGTTTGTGCTGGCGCAGGCGTTGGGCGAGTTCGGCCCATTTGTTCTGGAGGAGGTGGCGGAAGCTGGTGGCGGAGCCGATGGTGTCGTTGTCGGTGTGTACTACCGGTGCGCTGGAGTGGGTGTTGTAGGCGTCGGAGGCGTAGGTGATGAGGGGTTTGGAGGGGGTGTGGGTGCCGTTGACGGTGGTGAGCAGGGATTCGATGGTGGCGAGTAGGGTGTGGCAGGCGGTGATGCAGGCCTGTGCGGAGCTGGCGTCGAACAGTAGTGTTCCGCCGACGGCGTTGTCGAGCAACGTCGGCCACGCAGTCGTGTCCTTGATCCCGCTACCACTCACCACACACCTCGTATCTCAGCGGCCGGCGAATTATTCGTCCACTCGAATTGTCAGGCGTCGAAGACGCTTTCGCGCACCAGCTGCCGGGATTCGTCCTGCACGACGAGCAGCGTTTCCGAGATCGCCCGGTCGAGACGGATCCGCAGCGCGGCGGAGTCGACCCCGACCGCGGCCATCGGCGGAGTGAGGTCGATGAAGTATCGGCCGTCGCCGGGGTGATCCTCCCAGAACATCTGGTTCATGATCAGACCCCGCGGGCCGAATTTCGAACGGCCCTGGTGGATTTCGATGATGCCGACGAGGGACCGGTCCGCTCGCTGCCAGCTCTTGCTGCGCCGGTCGACGTCGTTGTCGTCACCGGTGTCGTAGAAGCCACGCGTACTCCAGTGGTCGACCGTCTCCTCCTGGTGATAGTTCAGCAACTCCACCCGGTCCCGTGAGCCGGCCGGCATCTCCGGTAGCGCCTCGACGACCAGTGCCGACATCGACTCGGCGGGCGCCGACACGATCCGGTAGCGGTCGAAGGTGTCCACCCGCTGGTCGCTGAAGCCCTGCATCATGATCGCTCGATCGCCGTTGCGGTTGCAGACGAAGAAGAAGCGCTGGCTGGTGTCGTCCATGTTCCGGCTGTCCCAGCTGCGGACCTGAATGCGCACATCGGGATTCGCCGCCCGGGTGATCACGTCGATCAGCTCGGGATCCCATCGGGTCTGCAGCGAGCGCCACACCGACGACTTCAGTCGCTCGAATTCCAGGAAGGTGGTCAGCCGGGGATTGACGTACGTGAACGGATACGGCAGCACCCGGCGGAGTACCCGCTCGCGCAACACCAGGAACTCGAGGTCGGACAGGTGCCAGGTCTGTTCGCTCATCTCAGCCTTCTTCCAGCTTGGTCAGTTTGGCCGGCTGGACCGGGGTCACGGGAGTTCCGGCGGTGCCGGTCACGATGTGGTCGGCGATCACCGGCTCGACCGGCTCGGCGGCGACCGAGGCCCGGGGAGAGTAGTGCCGCGGCGATTCCGGGCCGTTCGGGCCGACGGGCTCGGCCCGGCTCTCGGTGGTGGGGGCGCCGTCGTCGTCCGGTGGCACCAGGCCCAGCTCCGCGGCGACCCGCCGGGAGCCGTGATCGATATCGGTGCCCAGTTGCTGGATATCGCTACCGACCTCGGCCGAGGCCGCGCCCATGGCCTGCTGGAAGGTGAGCATGCCGTTCTGGAAGGCCTGGCCGAGGGCCTGCAGGCCGGGCGGAAGCTGTTGCAGCAGTTGCGCGGCCAGCTGTTCCAGGCCCGGCATCGACGAGGACAGCATCTGCAGGATGTCCCCGAACAGGCTGAGCAGATCCAGCGCCGCGCCGCTGGCTCCGGAGGCGCCGAACCCGCTCGCGCCGATACCGCTTGCGCCGGAAGCGGTTCCGCTGGCACCGGAGCCGGCGGTGCCGCCGCTGGTCCCGCCGCTGGTGCCGCCGCTGGTCCCGCCACTCGTGCCCGGGCTGCCACCGCTGCTGCCGGAATCGCCGCTGGAACCGAGACCGCCGCTGCCCGAACCGGATCCGGTCTGGCCGCTGCCGCTGTCCCCGGAGCCGCCGGTCCCGCTGCTGCCGAGCCCGGTGGAGGCCGGGATCGACTCACCACCCGAACCCTGACCGGACCCGCCGCCGGTGTTGCCTCCGCCGCTGCCGGTGTCGCCGCCGCCGGTGCCGCTGTCCCCGCTGCCGGAGTTCCCGCCGCCGGTGCCGCTGTTGCCGTTGCCGCCGCCGTTGTTGTTGTTGCCGTTGCCGTTGTAGCCGTTGCCGTTGTAGCCGTTGTTGTTGTTGCCGTTGCCGGGGTCGCCGGTGCCGTAGTTGTTGTCGGGGCCGCTGGCGGTGTCTTTGTTGGGGTCGGCGAGGGTGGGGATGTAGGCGGCGATTTTGGGGAGGGCGGGGACGTAGATTTCGTTCCAGTGGGTTTGGGTGGTGGAGAGGTTGTTCTTGTTGGTGGAGCAGCCGCCCCAGTGGCCCATGCGGACGGCGACCCAGTGTTGGGGGAGGGTTTTGTAGAGGTTGGCGAAGAGGTCGGTGAGGTAGGACTGGGCGGTGTAGATGGATTTCATGCCGGCGCCGAGGTCTTGGGCGGATTGGTAGTAGTTGGCGACGGCGGTGAGGGCGGAGTCGGCGCCGGTGCCGGACCAGGTGGCGGTGTCGGTGAGGGCGTTGGAGGTGGCGTTGTAGAAGTCGTCGGTGGCGGTGTTCCATTTGGCGGCCAGTTGGCTCCATTGGGTGGCATCGCTGGCGAGGACGGGGTTGTTGGTTTGGATGGATATGGACATGAAGTAGAACTGGGCGAGGTTGAACATGCTGCCGGGTTCTGCTTCGCCGGCGACGGT
>NZ_KB907310.1:600000-768839 GCF_000381925.1 Nocardia sp. BMG111209 | reverse complement strand
AGCTCTTTACGCCCAGTAATTCCGGACAACGCTCGCACCCTACGTATTACCGCGGCTGCTGGCACGTAGTTGGCCGGTGCTTCTTATACAGGTACCGTCACTTGCGCTTCGTCCCTGTCGAAAGAGGTTTACAACCCGAAGGCCGTCATCCCTCACGCGGCGTCGCTGCATCAGGCTTCCGCCCATTGTGCAATATTCCCCACTGCTGCCTCCCGTAGGAGTCTGGGCCGTGTCTCAGTCCCAGTGTGGCCGGTCACCCTCTCAGGTCGGCTACCCGTCGTCGCCTTGGTAGGCCATTACCCCACCAACAAGCTGATAGGCCGCGGGCCCATCTCGCACCGATAAATCTTTCCACCACCAGACATGCATCCAGTAGTCCTATCCGGTATTAGACCCAGTTTCCCAGGCTTATCCCAGAGTACGAGGCAGATCACCCACGTGTTACTCACCCGTTCGCCGCTCGTGTACCCGAAGGCCTTACCGCTCGACTTGCATGTGTTAAGCACGCCGCCAGCGTTCGTCCTGAGCCAGGATCAAACTCTCCGTTGAAGACTCTCGAAACACCCGAAGGCGAATCAGAAAAATTCAAAGGCCAGAGTCCGAAAACCCGACATTCAAAAACAACGCCAGCTCAAAAAAAGCTGACTAAATGTCCAGTCCCCCACACGGGGGTATGAGAAACCGGAACCAAAAATATTTGGCACTGACATTCATCGACACACTATTGAGTTCTCAAAGAACACACGCACAAACAAAACCCACCAGCAACAACCAGAGAGTCTCAGTAAGGCAACTTTTCAAGCTTAGCCCGCTCCTCAGTGACCTACCAAATCGGCTGGTCAAGGGCTCGAACCGTGTGATCTATCAGGCGCTCATCGTCCGGCCTCGTTTCCCTGGGCTCTCGGCCCCGGGTCGGCGTCCGTGTCGCTCTGACTTCGAATAAGTTACGTGGCACCGGAATCGATGTCAAATCGCCTGGTCAGGTGCCATAATCACCGCCGGCTCGCGACACCGACCCGCTCGACGTCGGCGCCCAGCGCGCGCAGGTTCTGGACGAAGTTCGGGTAACCACGGTCGATGTGGAACACGTCGTGGACCTCGGTGACACCGTCGGCGACCAGGCCCGCCAGGACCAGGCCGGCGCCGGCGCGGATGTCCGATGACCACACCGGCGCACTCGACAACCGCGGGATACCGCGGACCACCGCATGATGTCCGTCCGTCCGCGCGTCGGCGCCCAGGCGGATCATCTCCTCCACGAAACGGAAGCGCGCCTCGAAGACGTTCTCGGTGATCATCGAGGTACCGTCGGCGATCGCCGCGAGCCCGATGGCCATCGGCTGCAGGTCGGTCGGGAATCCGGGGAACGGCAGCGTGGAGAAGTTCACCGCGCGCGGCCGTTCGGCCTGGATGACGCGAAAACCCTCCGGCTCGAAGGAGATTCGCGCGCCGGCCGACCGCAACTTGTCCAGCACCAGCGACAGGTGCTTGGGGTTGATCCCCGTCACCCGGATGTCGCCGAGCGTCATGGCGGCGGCGATCCCCCAGGTGGCGGCGACGATGCGGTCACCGATCACCCGGTGCACGGTCGGCGAGAGCTTCCGCACCCCCTGGATGGTGAGTACCGAGGTGCCCGCGCCGCTGATCCGCGCACCCATCCGGGTGAGCATCGTGCAGAGATCGACGATGTCGGGTTCGCGCGCGGCGTTGTCGATGACCGTCTCGCCCTCGGCGAGCACGGCCGCCATCAGGATGTTCTCGGTCGCGCCGACCGAGGGGAAGTCCAGCCGGATGCGCGCGCCCTGCAGCTCGTCGGCGCGGGCCACCACGCAACCGTGCTCGATCTCACTGGTCGCGCCGAGCAGTCGCAACCCGGCCTGATGCATGTCCAGCGGTCTCGACCCGATCGCGTCGCCACCGGGTAGCGCGACCACCGCGCGCTTGCACCGGGCCATCAACGGACCCAGCACACAGACCGAGGCGCGGAACTGCGTCACCGCCGGGAAGTCCGCGTGGTACTTCGGCTCGGCCGGCGTGGTGATGGTGACCACGGAGCCGTCCACGACGACATCACAACCCAGGCCGCGCAACACCTCGGCCATCAGTGGCACATCGAGGATGTCGGGGCAGTTCGTGATGGTCGTGGCGCCCTCGGCCAGTAGTGCGGCGGCCATCAGCTTGAGGACGCTGTTCTTGGCGCCGCCCACCGCGACCTCGCCGACGAGCCGGCTGCCACCGGTCACCAGGAAACGTTCACTCACGGTCGTCAGCCTAGTGGTCCGAGCCTGGGATAGGCGCTTGTCCGCCCGGATGCCAGAGGATGTCTCCGTCCGGATTGGCCACCCGCCCGAGGATGAACAACAGATCCGACAGGCGGTTCAGGTATTTCGCGGGCAGCACACTCGTGTCCTCCGGATGCGCGGCCATCGCCGACCAGGCCGATCGCTCGGCGCGCCGGGCCACCGTGCGCGCGGTGTGCAGCAGGGCCCCCAGCGCCGTGCCGCCGGGCAGGATGAACGAATTCAGCGGTGCCAGTTCGGCATTGAACTCGTCGCACCACTGCTCCAGCCGATCGATGTACGGCTGGGTGATGCGCAGCGGCGGGTGTTTCGGCTCGGCGACCACCGGCGTGGACAGGTCGGCGCCGGCGTCGAACAGATCGTTCTGCACCTGCCGTAGCACGCGTAGGATCGCCGGATTCGGTTGTCCCACAGCGATGGCCACGCCGATCGCGGCATTGGTCTCGTCGCAGTCCGCGTAGGCGACCAGACGCAGATCCGTCTTCGCGACGCGGGAGAAATCACTCAGTCCGGTCGTGCCGTCGTCACCGGTCCGGGTGTAGATCCGGGTGAGATGGACGCTCATGGCTGACTCCTCGATATTTCCGAATACTCGGCGATTCGACCGGGAATTCTAATAACTCGGCCGCCGCCGGACGCGGTCGGACGGGCGGGATTCGACCCAGGATTGAAATGCCGCGAGCGATCCGCGATCGAGTGCCAGCTCGTAGCCACCCGTACCGTCGGAGACCGCCGTCACGATGATTTCGTCGGTCATGATGTCGTATTCGTCGCCGACCGGTCCTCGCCGATCACCGACCTCGATACCGCGGCGCTGGATCGTGGAATCCGGGCCGAATTTCAGACTGGTGAGCTTGAAGAAAACCAGTCGGTTCTCTTCGTAGCGGATCAGGCCGTGTCGCCAGCCCTGTCCGCCCTTCGCCGGAAGCACCCGCAACAGTGCCGAAGTACCGCCGCGTCGCAGCATGATGAACCGATAGATGGAAGCCAACGCCACACCGACGAGCAGCAGCACCAGAATGATCAGCAGCACCATCCCGGTCCGCAATCCAGGTCCGTCCCTTCGCCTCGACCCCTGTGCCGTCGCGGCGCCTGTCATCCCCTAACCAGGCGGCCTTGCGGCGAGTCTACAAACCATGGGCCCCGCCCGGAACAGGCGGTGGCCGAAAACGATGATGGCCCCGGGATTTACCCGGGGCCATCACCTTGTTCATGCCGTCGCGGCCTCGACCGCCCGAACCCGGCCGCGGGCTTCCGCCTGCGCGTGCTCGGATGCGTTCGGGTCCGCGAGGACGGCGCGGGCCGCCTCGACATCGATGTCGCCGGAGAATTCCGCCGTCTCGGCGAGAATCCGGACCGTCGACGTCGCGTTGCCGTCCCGGCTGACCGGGGCGACCGAGAAGAACCCACCGTTGACGGCGGCGACGATGCGCTCACCGTCGGTGCTGACGATGGTCACCGTGCCGCCCTCGACCAACTGGCCGAGCACGGGCTCGTGGCCGGGCAGAATACCGATCTGCCCCTCCGTGGTCTGGGCGCCGACGAAACTCGCCTGCCCCGACCACAGCCGCCGCTCGATGGCGACCAGATCAACTGACATCTCCGCCATGGTGGACTACTTCCCGGCGATCTTCTTCGCGGCCGCCTCGACGTCGTCCAGGCCACCGCACGAGTTGAACGCCTGCTCCGGCAGGTGATCGAACTCACCCTTGGTGACCCGATCGAAGTCGTCGATGGTCTGCTCCAGCGGCACGACCGAACCGACCTGACCGGTGAACTTCTCGGCCACGATGAAGTTCTGGCCGAGGAACTTCTCCAGACGACGCGCCCGGCCGACGAGGACCTTGTCCTCCTCGGAGAGCTCGTCCATGCCGAGGATGGCGATGATGTCCTGAAGTTCCTTGTACTTCTGCAGGATTCGCTTCACCTCGTTGGCGACGTCGAAGTGCCGCTGGCCCAGGATCGAGGCCTCCAGGATGCGGGAGGTCGAGGTCAGCGGATCGACGGCCGGGTAGATGCCCTTCTGCGAGATCGGGCGGGAGAGCTCGGTCGTCGCGTCCAGGTGGGCGAAGGTGGTGGCCGGCGCCGGGTCGGTGTAGTCGTCGGCGGGCACGTAGATCGCCTGCATCGAGGTGATCGAGCGACCACGGGTCGAGGTGATCCGCTCCTGCAGCTGGCCCATCTCGTCCGCCAGGGTCGGCTGGTAACCGACGGCGGACGGCATGCGGCCGAGCAGGGTCGACACCTCGGAACCGGCCTGGGTGAACCGGAAGATGTTGTCGATGAACAGCAGCACGTCCTGGTTCTGCACGTCGCGGAAGTACTCCGCCATGGTCAGCGCCGAGAGGGCGACGCGCATACGCGTCCCCGGCGGCTCGTCCATCTGGCCGAAGACGAGGGCGGTGTCCTGGAGGACGCCCATCTCTTCCATTTCCAGGTGGAGGTCGGTGCCCTCACGGGTCCGCTCGCCGACGCCGGCGAAGACGGAGGTACCGGAGAACTCCCGCGCGATACGGGTGATCATCTCCTGGATGAGCACGGTCTTGCCGACACCGGCGCCACCGAACAGGCCGATCTTGCCACCCTTCACGTACGGGGTGAGCAGATCGATGACCTTGATGCCCGTCTCCAGGATCTCGGTCTTGCCCTCGAGCTGGTCGAAGGCCGGCGGCTGGCGGTGGATACCCCACTGCTCGCCGTCGCGGCCGGTGCCCGGCGCGTCGAGGCAGTCGCCGAGGGCGTTGAACACGTGGCCCTTGACGACATCGCCGACGGGAACCGAGATCGGCTTACCGGTGTCGGACACCGGCACGCCGCGGATCAGGCCGTCGGTCGGCTGCATGGAGATGGTGCGGACGATGTTGTCGCCCAGGTGCTGCGCGACCTCGAGGGTCAGCGTCTTGGCCACCGAGGGCAGCGTGATGTCCACGTGCAGCGCGTTGTACAGCTCGGGGATGGCGCCACGGGGGAACTCGACGTCCACGACGGGGCCGATGACCCGGGCGACGCGGCCAGCGCCGGCGCCCGCCCGGCTCTTTTCTTCTCGGGTAACTGCTGCGGTCATTGGTTCTCTTCCGTATACGAGGTAGGGCGGGTTGGCTAGTCGCTCGAACTCGAGGCCAGCGCGTTCGCGCCGCCGACGATTTCCGAAATTTCCTGGGTGATCTGAGCCTGCCGCACCGAGTTGGCCTGGCGGGTCAGCGAGGCCTGCATCTCGGTGGCGTTGTCGGTGGCCGCCTTCATCGCCGTCCGGCGCGCGGCCGACTCGGAGGCGGCGGCCTCCAGCAGCGACGCGTAGATCCGGGTGTTGATGTACTTCGGCAGCAGCGCACCGAGCAGCTTGTCGGCGTCGGGCTCGAACTCGTACAGCGAGGACACCTGCGCGTTCGGGGAGTCCTGCAACATGCCGTCGCCCAGGTCGAAGTTCTCGTCGACGTAGGTGACCTGCATGGGCGCCAAGCGACGCACCTCCGGCACCTGCGACAGCATGGACACGAAACGGGTGTAGACGATGTGGATCTCGTCGACACCCGCGATGGTCCCGGCGGTACCCGATTCCCGGCTCGCCGGGGTGTCCGGGAGCGGCACCTCGTTCTCGCCACCGGCCATGAACGCCTCCACCAGGTGGTTACAGGCGGCCGAGGCGTTGGTGTAGTGCGGCTCCTGCGAGAATCCGGTCCAGGAACCGAACAGGTTCCGGCCGCGGAAGGTGTAGTACGTCAGGCCCTTCGCGCCCATCACGTACAGCACCGGCTCCTTGCCCTCGCCACGCAGCGTGGTCATGAGCTCCTCGGCGCGCCGGAACACGTTCGAGTTGTAGCCACCGCACATCCCGCGGTCGCTGCTGATGACCAGGACGGCCGCCCGGGTCGGCGCGGGCCGTTCGATCAGCAGCGGATGGGTCAGGCTCTGCGAGGCGCTCGCCAGTTCGACGAGCACCTTGGTGATCTCCTCCGCATACGGCTTCGCGGCGGCGACCCGGGCCTGGGCCTTGCTGATTCGCGAGGTCGCGATCAGCTCCTGGGCCTTGGTGATCTTCTTGATCGAGCTCACGCTACGAATGCGGGAGCGCAGTTCGCGCACACTAGGCATCTCACACTCCCCTCATTCGTGCGTCGTGGATCGTCGGTCCCATGGGCAGTGTCGCCTACTTCTCGACGTGCTTGCGGGTGACGGCCAGCGACTCGACCTCTTCGTGGTCCAGTTCGCCCGCGGCGGCCTCGTTCACGACCCGGCTGCCGTCGGAGGCGAGGAAGCCCTGCTTGAACTTCTCGGTCTCGGCCTTGATCAGATCGGCCGACTCATCCTCGAGCACCTTGCCGCCGGCGATCGCCTTGAAGGCGTCGGCCGCGTTGCGGTGCAGGTGATCCAGCAGGTCGGCGTTGAACCGGCGGACGTCGCCGACCGGCACCGAGTCGTAGTAGCCGGCGTCGACCAGGTAGATCGACACGATCTGGTCCTCGACCGAGACCGGCGAGTACTGATTCTGCTTGAGCAGCTCGACCCAGCGGGCGCCGCGCTCGAGCTGGGCCAGCGAGGCGGCGTCCAGGTCGGAGGCGAAGGCGGAGAACGCCTCCAGCTCGCGGTAGGAGGCCAGCTCCAGACGCAGCGAACCGGCGACCTTCTTCATGCCCTTGGTCTGGGCGGCGCCACCGACACGGGAGACCGAGGTACCGACGTTGATCGCCGGGCGGACGCCCTTGTTGAACAGGTCGGACTCCAGGAAGACCTGGCCGTCGGTGATCGAGATGACGTTGGTCGGGATGAACGCCGAGACGTCGTTGGCCTTGGTCTCGATGATCGGCAGACCGGTCATCGAGCCCGCGCCCATCTCGTCGGACAGCTTCGCGCAACGCTCCAGCAGCCGGGAGTGCAGGTAGAAGACGTCACCCGGGTACGCCTCGCGGCCCGGCGGGCGGCGCAGCAGCAGCGAGATGGCGCGGTAGGCCTCGGCCTGCTTGGTCAGGTCGTCGAACACGATCAGGACGTGCTTGCCCTGGTACATCCAGTGCTGGCCGATGGCCGAACCGGTGTAGGGGGCCAGCCACTTGAAGCCCGCCGAGTCGGAGGCCGGGGCCGCGACGATGGTGGTGTACTCCATGGCGCCGTGCGCCTCGAGCGCGGTCTTCACGCCCGCGATGGTGGAGCCCTTCTGGCCGATGGCGACGTAGATGCAGCGGACCTGCTTGGTCGGGTCGCCGGTCTCCCAGTTGGCCTTCTGGTTCAGGATGGCGTCGACGCAGACCGCGGTCTTACCGGTCTTGCGGTCGCCGATGACCAGCTGACGCTGGCCGCGGCCGATGGCGGTCAGGGCGTCGATCGCCGTGATGCCGGTGGCCAGCGGCTCACCGACCGGCTGACGCTCCAGCACGGTCGCGGCCTGCAGCTCGAGCACGCGGCGCTCCTCGGCGGCGATATCGCCGAGGCCGTCGATGGCCTGACCGAGCGGATTGACCACGCGGCCGAGGAAGGCGTCGCCGACCGGCACCGAGAGCACGTCGCCGGTGCGACGGACCTGCTGGCCCTCTTCGATGGTGTCGAACTCACCGAGGATGACCGCACCGATCGAGGTGTCCTCGAGGTTCAGTGCGACACCCAGCACACCGCCCGGGAATTCGAGCAGCTCGTTGGCCATCGCCGAGGGCAGGCCACTGATGTGGGCGATACCGTCACCGGTGTCGGTGACGACGCCGATCTCCTCGATGGAGGTCTCCGGCGTGTAGGACTGGGTGTAGCTCTCGATCGCGCTACGGATCTCATCGGTGGAGATCGTCAGCTCCGCCATGGTTGTTCCTGCTCTCGCTGTCTGGTCTGGATTGTCGGTAGGTTAGGCGCCGTGCCGGGTGGCCCGCACGTCAGGACTGACACACGTGCTCACGTCAGGGACTGGCGCAGGCGCTGCAGCCGGCCGAGGGCACTGCCATCGATCACGTCGTCGCCGATGTGCACGACGACACCGGCCAGCAGGCTCGGATCGACCTGCACGTGCACGGTGATCTGCTTGTCGTAGAGGCGCTGCAACGAGGCCGCCAGCTGGTCCCGCTGCTGCTCGGTCAGATCGACCGCCGCGCGCACGTGCGCGACGACCTGCTGCCGCAACGACGCCGCCAGATCCGACAGGTGATCGAACGCCGCGCCGATGTCACCGCGCCGGCGGCTCACGGCCTGCTCGGTCAGCTCCAGCGTGACGTCGCGCACCTTCCCGTGCAGCAGGCGCTCGATCAGTTCACGCTTGGCCTGTGCGGGCTTGCCGCGATCGCCCAGCGCCTGCTCCAACTCGGGGTTGGCCTCGACTATGCGGCTCAGCCGGAACAACTCGTCCTCGACGACGTCGAGGCGGCCGCGATCGGCCGCCGCGCGCAACAGCGCCTCCTGGCCGAGCAGCTCCAGCGTGTCGACCAGGTCCCCGGTCCGGGACCAGTCCTCGGCGACGGCCGTGGTCAGCACGGCCTGGGTGGCCGCGCTGATCTTGCCGCCGAAAACGCGCTCGGCCAGCTCGGCACGCGCCGAACTGGACACCGACTTATCCGCGAGCGCCACACGCAGCGAGCGCTGGTCGTCGAGAACGGCGACAACGGCGAACAATTCGGAACCCGTCGTGGCGGCGACGGTGTCGCTCCCGGCCAGTGCGGCCGAAAGAGCTTCCCGGGCTCGGGAACTCGCCTCACGGCTCGCTGCGTACATGCTTCCCACTTTCACTGTGTTGGTTTTACCTTCGCGGCGCAGCCTACGAGGTCACTCCGCATACCTCCATCGACCACCGACCCGCGCAGGTGGTCGTTACCTTCCGACCCCGATGCCGGCCTGTTCGTCCAATTCTGCGAGGAACTGGTCGATCGACGCCGCCTGTTTGGCCGCATCCGACACAGATTGGCCGATGATCTTCTCGGCCAGATCGACCGCCGTGCGGCCGAGTTCGCCACGCAGCTCGGTGACGATCTGCTGCCGCTGCGCCTCGAGCTGGGAATGCCCGGCGGCGACGATGCGGTCGGCCTCGGCCTGCGCGTCGGCCTTCATCTGGGCCAGGATCTGCTGACCCTGGGTGCGCGCGTCCTCGCGGATGCGCGCGGCCTCGAGGCGGGCCTCGGCGAGTTGCTGCTGGTATGCCTGCAGCGTCTGCTGGGCCTGGGCCTGTGCGGCCTCGGCCTTGGCGATACCGCCTTCGATCTTCTCGGAACGCTCGTCGAGTACCTTCGTCAGCCGCGGGATCACGTACTTGAAGAAGACGAACCCGATGACGACGATGCAGACCGCCGACCAGATGATGTCGTATGGCTCGGGGAGCAAGGGGTTGTGATCGGAACTACCCTCGTCCGCCGCGAGCAGATACATCTCGTTCATGGCAATCAGAAGATGAAGCCGGCGACGAGGCCGATCAGGGCCAGCGCCTCGGTGAACGCGATGCCCAGGAACATGTTGGTCCGGATCTGGCCGGCCAGTTCGGGCTGACGGGCGAAGCCCTCGATCGCCTTACCGACGACGATGCCGACACCGATGCCGGGGCCGATGGCCGCCAGACCGTAACCGATCGCGCCGTAACCCGTCGCCTTCGGCGCGTTGTCGGCGAGAGTGGTGGCCACGTAGGAGAGGCTCATGAGTTTTCTTATCCCTTTCTGTTGCCCACCCGCCCGACGGCGTGTGGGTCAGTTCTTGTGCGAGTTAATGCGCGTCCGCGTGCTGCGCGAGACCGATGTACACAGCGGTCAGCAGCGCGAAGACGTACGCCTGCAGGAAGATCACCAACAGCTCGAAGAGCGTGAAGGCGAAGCCGCCGAGCAGCGAGAACGGGGACAGGCCCTTCATCCATGCGGCACCGTCGAACAGGAAGAACTGTGTCGCGCTGAAGAACAACACCAGCATGATGTGGCCGGCCAGCATGTTCGCCATCAGACGGACGGTCAGCGTGAACGGGCGCAGGACGAAGGTCGAGATGAACTCGATCGGAATCAGCAGCACGTGCATCGCGGGCGGCACATCGGGCACCACGATGGACGAGCGCATGTACTTCCAGAAGCCGTACTTCTTGATTCCGATGTAGTTGAAGGCGATGTACGCGATCACGGCCAGCACCAACGGCATACCGATACGCGCGTTGGAGGAGATGTTCAGGAACGGGATGACACCCGAGAAGTTCAGGAACAACACCGTGAAGAAGATGGTCGCGATCAGCGGGAAATACCGTTTGCCGGTTTCCTTGCCGAGGACCTCGTCGCAGATCTGCTCGCGGACGAACATCAAGCCGGATTCGGCGACGTTCTGTAGACCACGCGGGACGATCTGCGGCCGCCGGAAAGCGACCATCAGGATCGCGATCAGCACTGCCGACATGAGGATGCGAATGAGCATCAATCGGTCCAGCTCGAAGACCGTTCCCTGGAAGAGCACAGCCTTCGGGAAGAAGTCATCTAGGGACGGCGCGTGAAACTCGCCGGCCAAGGTGGTGACGCTCAGCGTTCTCTCCCGTGTTCGGGCCGCAGGCTATCGCTAGCCTACGGTTCGATCGGACATTGACGATCTGGTGGTCGACTCGAGTCGGCTCGAAGTTCGTCAGCAGCTGTGCGGAGTTACCGCCCCTGGCGTCTGTACGTCGGCGACATCGTCGACGGTGCAGAGCCGAACCATGCAGGTCCGGCACGGCAGTAAGCATAACCTGCCGGTATCGATCGTAGGGGATCGACCCCCGGTTTCGTGTGCTTACGGTAAAGAGTTTACCAAGGTATCTACGACGCTGTGTAGGGGGTGCCCATATCCAAATTGTCGATCTTGATCGACGGCATCCCGTCAGCTATCGACATACGGAACCCGTTGGCGCAGCAGGCCGTACGTTTCCGCACCCAGTACGATGAGCAACGCACCCAGTACTGTCAGGAATAATGCGCCTCGGCTATAAAAATCGAAGTGTTTGAGAACCGCCACAACGATCACGACGACCAGAAGTTTGCCGACCCAGCTCGCGAGCATCACCATGCCCTGGATGCCGGTATCCAGCGACGCGGTGCGCAGCACCAGCACCGCGGTGGCGAGAATGAAGAATCCGCCGATGGCCGCGCCGATCAGCGCACCCCACAGGCCCGGCAGGCCGGCGACGACGGTCGACACCACGGCCGAGACCACCACCAGCACGGCCAGCCCGCCCACGCCGTAGCGCAGGGCGGCCCGCAGCGCCGAATCGTCCGCGCGGGGGGCGCGTACGGGCGCCTCGCCCGGCTGCCGGTCAGAGTCGTGGGATTCGGCGTTCACGGCTGCCCACTGTACTCGACGGCGTCAGGGCCGCGTAGCGCCCGATTTGCTCGCCGTGGCGTAGCTCACGGCGTCCGGTCGCGCGGAATGCGGCGCCGCAGCCCCACCGCCACGCGCAACGACGGCACCGCCGTCACCAGGAGTGCGAAAAGCAGGCCCGCGGCGAGCAACAGCAATACCAGCCGGCGATCCATCAGCGACGTACCGACCGCTCCGAATGCCAGGATTCCGACCCACATGTAGATCAGCAGCACCACGCGGCGCTGGGAATGGCCGATCTGCAGCAGCCGGTGATGCAGATGCATTTTGTCCGGCGTGGAGAAACTGACCCCCGCGCGCACCCGCCGCACGATCGCCAGCACCAGATCCAGGACCGGAATGAACATGACCGCGCCGACCAGGAACAACGGCGACAGCAGACCCACGATGTCGCGCGTGCCGTATCCCTGCAGCGGAATTCGCCCGGAGGCGCCGGTCGAGATCGCGGCCAGCATCAGGCCGATCAGCATCGAGCCGGAATCCCCCATGAATATCCGGGCCGGCTGGAAATTGTGCGGCAGAAATCCCAGGCAGGCACCGGCGAGCGCGGCCGCGAGCAGGGCCGGCGGATAGGTGTCGGTGGAACCGCCCTGTTCGTAGAGCAAACCGATGGAGAACACGAATACCGCGACGGCCGCGATCAAACCCAGTCCGGCCGCGAGTCCGTCCATACCGTCGACGAAATTCATCGCGTTGATCATGGTGACCGTGATCAGGACGGTCGCGAGACCACCCACCAACTGGTCCAGCACCACGGTCGAGTTCGTGAACGGGTTGTAGATCAGCACCCAGCTCAGGCCCATCACGGCCATCACGCCGGCGGCCGTGATCTGGCCCACGAATTTCGTGAACGCGTCCAATCCCCAGCGATCGTCGATGATCCCGACCAGCACGATCAGCGTGCCCGCGACCAGCACCGCGGGGATATCCGGCGCGAAATCGAAACCCCGGCGCAGCGCCGGCAATTGATGCGCGAACAACACCGCCGCGACGATGCCGATGTACATGCCGACGCCGCCCATCCGCGGCGTCGGTTTGGTGTGCACATCCCGTTCCCGCGGGATCGCGACCGCACCGAAGGCGATGGCGAGCACCCGCACCCCGCCGACCGCCAGCATGGTCGCCACCGCCGAGATCAGCAGTACCAGCAACAGCTCGCGCAGCGGGACGACCGCGCCCTGACTGAACACCATCTACCAGGCCGTCACCGCGTCGGCTCGGCGGTCAGCTCGTCGGCCGGCATGCCCAGCACCTCCGCGACCTGATCCACCGTGACCGCACCGGCGCGCAGCACGCGTGGCCGGTCGCCGGTGAGATCCACGATGGTCGAGGCGACGCCGTGCTCGGCCTTGCCGCCGTCCAGATACACCCCCACCAGCTCGCCCAGCTGATCGCGGGCCTCGCCGACCGTGGCGGCCGCGGGCTGCCCGGACACGTTCGCGCTGGACACCGCCAGCGGGCCCACCTCGCGCAGCAGCTCCAGGGCGACGGGATGCAGCGGCATCCGCAGCATCACCGTGCCGCGGGCGTCACCCAGGTCCCAGGCCAGCGACGGGGCCTGCTGTACCACCAGGCTCAGGCCGCCCGGCCAGAACGCGCGGATCAGGTCGCGGGTCTGCTGCTGCACATGGAACACCAGCCCGTCGATGGTGTTCCACGAACCCACCAGGACCGGGACGGGCATGTCCCGGCCGCGGCGCTTGGCCGCCAGCAGGGAACTCACCGCGGCGGAATCGAACGCGTCGGCGGCCAGTCCGTACACGGTGTCGGTCGGGATGACGGCCAGCCGTCCGGATTTCAGCGTGGTCCGCGCGGCGGTCAGACCCGCGGATCGGGAATCGGGATCGGAGCAGTCGTAGACGATACTCACGGCGCAGAGTCTATTGCTTCGGCACCGCCGCGCGGGCGGCCGGGGCGACCGTTGCGACTGCGGCGGTCCGGGCGGTCACCGGGTGAGCCGTCCCAGAAGCGAAGAGGCGCAGACTATTCCGACGACCGCGGCGAGGATCAGCACGCCCAGGTCCAGCCAGAGCCGGTAGCCGGCGCCGACCAGCAGGCCGCGCAGTATCTCCACCTCGTAGCTCAGCGGATTGATGTGACTGATCACCTTCAACCAGCCCGGCATCAGATCCAGCGGGTACAGCGCGTTCGAGGCGAAGAACAGCGGCATGGTGATCGCCTGGCCGATCCCCATCAGCCGATCGCGCTGGCCGACCAGCCCGGCGATGGTCATCGACAGACAGGAGAAGAACGAGGCGCCCAGCATCACCGCGACCACCGCGCCGAGCAGCTTCAGCGGATTGACCGTCATGTGCACGCCCATCACCAGCGACAGCACCACGATGATCACCACCTGGGCGACCGAGCGCACCCCCGCGGCGAAGCATTTCCCGGCGATCAGCGCGGACCGCGGGGTGGGGGTGACCATCAGTTTGTTGAGGATCCCCGCGTCCCGGTCCCAGATGATCTGGATGCCGTAGAAGATCGCGATGAACAGCGCGGACTGCGCGATGATGCCCGGCGCGAGGAAATCCAGATAGGGCAGCGAGCCGGTCGGGATGCTGCGCAGCCGCGAGAATGTGGTGCCGAAGATCAGCATCCACAGCGCGGGCTGCACGGCCCGGGTGACCAGCTCGGTGCGGTCGTGACGCAATTTCTGCAACTCGATGAGTGCGAAAGTGCCGACCCGCGAGGCCAGCACGAGCAATCGTGCCGGGCCGTGCGGGGCGTGGCGCAGCGGCGGGAATTCAGCCGGCGCGCTGAGCGGTTCGACGCGTGCTTCGGACACCGCGCAGTCCTCCCTCGGAATCGTTCTCTTCGACCAGGCGCGCGTCGGCGTAGTGCCGGAACACGTCCTCCAGCGTGGCCTCGGGGCCCAGCGCCGCCTTCAGGGCCGCCGGTGCGCCCACGGCCCGCAGGACGCCCTTGTGCAGCAGTGCGATTCGATCGCACAGCACATCGGCCTCCGCCATGTAATGAGTGGTCAGCAGCACCGTGGTGTGGAACCGGTCGCGCAGTTCGCGCACCCGGGCCCAGACGCTGTCGCGGGCGATCGGGTCCAGGCCCACGGTCGGCTCGTCCAGGATGAGCAGCGCGGGCCGGTTGACCAGTGCCTGGGCCAGCTCCAGCCGGCGCACCATGCCGCCGGAATAGCCCGCGGCGAGCCGATCGGCCACGTCGAGCAGGTCCATGGCGGCCAGTACCTCGTCGACCCGCTCCGCCCGCTCGGCGCGCGGCACGTCGAACAGCCGGGCGAACCAGGTGACGTTCTGCCGTCCGGTCAGCGTGCCCTCGATCGACAGCTGCTGCGGCACGTAGCCGAGGTTGTAGCGGATGTCGGTGTCACGCTTGCCGACCTCGAAGCCGAGGACCCGGACCGTGCCGGACTGCACCGGCATGAGGGTGGCCAGCAGGCGGATGGTGGTGGTCTTGCCGGCGCCGTTGGGACCGAGCAGGCCGAACACCTCGCCACGATCGATGCTCAGGTCCAGATTGTCGACGACGGCATGCTCGCCGTAGCGGTGGGTCAGCCCGACGCATTCGACCGCCGGGACACCACCCGGCGAATCGTGCGGGGCGGCAGGGGAATCGGAGGTCACCGGCTCACCTCTCCTTGTTCTCGTTCGTGCAGCAGATCGGTCATCCTGTTCACCGCAGCGAGCCCGCGGATCAGGTCGGCGCGCTCCTCGGCGGTCAGTTCGTCCAGTGCCGCGGTGATGAATGTGTGTCGGCGCCTGCGGGTTTCGTCCACGAGCCGCTGCACCGGCACCGGCAGGCTCAGCCGGGTGACCCGGCGATCGGCCGGATCCTGTTCGCGCATCAGCAGATCCGCGTGTACCAGGGCGGTGACGAAGGTGGAGACGCTGTTGGCCGCCAACCCCATCTCGGCCGCGGCGGCCTTCACCGAGATGCCCGGATTGCGGCCCACCAGGCGCAGGAACTCGGCCTGCGAATCGCTGACCCCGGACCGGTCGAACGATCGGCCCGCCAGCCGCGCCACCTGCCGCCGGAACCGCCCGAACGAGCCGAGCAGCGCACCGACCAGCTCCGCGTCGGCCGCGGCGGATCCTGAGCTGGACGAACGACTCATATTCCGAGAATACCTCTGAACCAGAGGTAATTACCAGCCGAAAAAACCGCCACCGGCGGGCGGTGGCGGTTTTCCGATCAGGTGGTGGGCATGCGCCGCGCGGTGACGAACCGCGGCCGGCCCGCGAGATCGGGGTGTTCGTCCACGTCCAGGAAGTCGTCGTGCACGTCGAACAGGTCGGCGACGCGGGAGCCGTGCGAATCGTCGTGCTCCACGGCGGTCACGCCGCCCGGACGCAGCAGCCGGGCGATGGTGCCGATCGTCGGGCGGATCACGTCCAGCCCGTCCGGGCCGCCGAACAGGGCCAGATGCGGATCGTGGTCGATCACCTCGGGATCCAGCGCCGCGTCGGCCGGGATGTAGGGCGGATTCGCGACCACCATGTCGACCCGGCCGTTCAGCTCGGACAGCGTTTCGGGAGCGGTGACATCGCCCTCGTACAGGGCGATGGGTGCGTCACCCTCGGCGGCCAGCCGCTCGGCATTGCGCCGGGCCCACTTCAGGGCGGTGGGATCGAGGTCGACCGCGTGCACCAGCGCGTCGGGACGGGCGTGGGCGATGGCCAGCGCCAGCGCACCGGAACCCGTGCACAGATCGACGACGATCGGCCGATGACCGCGCTCGGTCAGTTCCAGATGCGCCAGAGCCCACGCGAACAGCAGTTCCGTCTCGGGCCGGGGCACGAACACGCCCGGTCCGACGCTGAGATCGACCTCGCCCATCGCCGCCACCCCGGTGAGGTGCTGGAGCGGGACCCGGGCCGCGCGTTGCGCCACCAGCTGCCGGTATTCGGCGAGCTGTACCGGCGTCAGCATGGGAACCAGCGCCAGCCGGGTCCGCTCGACGCCGAGCACATGCGCGGCGAGCAGTTCGGCGTCGGTGTACGGGCTGTGCACGCCGGCGGCGGCGAGGGTTTCGGTTGCTTCCACGACGGTGGTACGCAAGGGCACACGACTCACGGAATTCACTGTGCCCGACTCGACGACTACGTCAGTCATGATTCGACCTCTTCCGGCAGTCCGGCACACCGAGCCACCCCGTCGGCCGGGGCGTCCGCGCTGGTGCGACATGTCGGCATGTTTCACACGATCAACTGTGCGCCGTCGCGACCCGCAGCACAGCCCTCGGAGCCAACATCTCACAGACCTCTCACGGCGCTCTCATATAGCGTTCGTGCAGGTGAGAGCGATGCAACTCACATTTTCCGGGTCATTCCGCGGCCAGTCGCGCGGCCCGATCCGCCGCGCCGAGCGCGTCCAGCAGGGTGTCCAGCTCACCGTCCAGCACCGAATCCAGGTTGTGCGCCTTGAAGCCGATGCGGTGATCGGTGATCCGGTTCTCCGGGAAGTTGTAGGTGCGGATGCGCTCGGACCGGTCGACCGTGCGGATCTGGCTGGCCCGCCCGGCGGCCGCCTCGGCGTCGGCCTGCTCCTCGGCCAGCAGCTGCAATCGCGCCGACAGCACCTGCATGGCACGGATCTTGTTCTGCAGCTGTGAGCGCTCGTTCTGGCAGGTCACCACGATGCCGGTGGGCAGGTGGGTGATGCGCACCGCCGAATCGGTGGTGTTGACGCCCTGACCGCCCTTACCCGAGGACCGGTACACGTCGATGCGCAGATCGGATTCGTCGATCTGCACCTGTTCCACCTCGTCCGGTTCCGGGTAGATCAGCACGCCGGCCGCGGAGGTGTGGATCCGGCCCTGCGATTCGGTGACCGGCACCCGCTGCACGCGGTGCACGCCGCCCTCGAACTTCAGCCGCGACCACACCCCGTCCCGGCTCGCTTCCCGGCTCTTCACCGAGAGCGTGGCCTCCTTGTAACCGCCCAGGTCGGAGATGGTGGCGTCGAGCACCTCGACCTTCCAGCCGTGCTGCTCGGCGTAGCGGATGTACATCCGGGCCAGATCGGCGGCGAACAGCGCCGACTCCTCGCCACCCTCGCCGGATTTCACCTCGAGCACCACATCGTCGGCGTCGTGCGGATCGCGCGGGGCGAGCAGGTCGGTGAGGGCTTTCGACAGCTCCGCCACCTGCTCCTCCAGGCCGGGAATCTCGGCCGCGAAGGCCGAGTCGTCGGCGGCCAGTTCGCGCGCGGCATCGAGGTCGTCGCGGGCGGCCGAGAGCTTGGTGTAGGTGGACATGACCGGAGCGAGCTCGGCGAACCGCTTACCGACGCGCCGGGCCTCACCCGGGTTGTTGTGCAGCGCCGGATCGGCCAGCTGCGCCTCCAGCCCGGAATACTCGGCCAGGATGTCGTCGATCGCGGACGGGGCCGTCTTGTCGGCCATCGCGGAATGCTCCTTAGTCTTCGGCGCCGCCTCCGGCGAAACGCGCCGACGCCCGGCCTGCTGAGCAGGACGGGCGTCGGCGGGGTAGCTACTTGGCGTCGTCCTTCTTGGCGCGCTTGCCGTAGCGGGCCTCGAAGCGGGCGACGCGGCCGCCGGTGTCGAGGATCTTCTGCTTGCCCGTGTAGAACGGGTGGCACTGCGAGCAGACCTCGACCGTGATGTGGCCCGACTCCTTGGTGCTGCGGGTCTCGAACGTATTGCCACAACCGCAGACGACGGTGGTCGCCACATAGGTCGGGTGAATTCCTGCCTTCATGGGTGTCCTTTCGAAAATGGCCGCCGGGTCGCCCTCGACACGATCGAGGACGTGAACCGGAGCCGACTCAGGCGGGGATGTTGTGGTGCGCGGGGACTGGGCCCGCACCAGCGGACCAGTATGCCAGAGCGCTTCCCACGCTTCTGAAACACCTCCCCGTCGCGGCTTGTTCCCGGTCGCCGCGGCCGCTCCCCCAGGAAGTACGGGCACGCGATCTTCCCAGGTCTCGAGCCACGCTGAAGTCGAGTAGTCGGCTACTCGCGAATGTGAACAGCGGCGTTCATAGAGTCTCGTTTCATCGAGAACCATGCGATCCCCGGAGGAAGGACAGCCGTGAATCGCCATGCCACCTTGCCGGCCGGCGCGGTATTCGCCGTACTGGCGCTGACCGTGGCGGGCGGCGCCTGCACCGCCTCCGGCGGCAGCCCGCCCGTGACCGCCGCCACCGGACCCGCCGAACCGCAATTCCAGTTCACCGCCACCGCGACGCCGCTGGGCGGGATGGCCGGCGTCACCGCGATGATCCTGCTCGGGCTGATCGCCGCCTCGGCCGCGATCGGCCTCGTCTTCTACCGCCCGCGTACCCCGGAAACGCCGCAGCGGCCCCGCCGAAGCGGAGCCGCTGGGAGACCCCACGGCAGAGCCGTCGAGTCGATGACAACCGGGGACTACTCGTCCAGAGCGCCCGGAGCCGTCTTGGCGATCTGCATCAGGAATTCGACATTGCTCTTGGACTTCTTCAGGCGGTCGATCAGCAGATCGATGGCCTGATGCGAGTCCAGCCCGGACAGCACGCGCCGCAGCTTGTGGATGACCGCGGCCTCGTCGGGCGCCATCAGCAGGTCGTCACGGCGGGTGCTGGACAGATTGACGTCCACCGCCGGGAAGACACGCCGCTCGGCGATCTTGCGGTCGAGCTTGAGCTCGGCGTTGCCGGTGCCCTTGAACTCCTCGAAGATCACCGTGTCACCGGTGGAACCGGTCTCCACCAGCGCGGTGGCGATGATCGTCAGCGAGCCGCCGTTCTCGATGTTGCGCGCCGCGCCGAGGAACCGCTTGGGCGGATACAGCGCGGTCGAGTCGACACCACCGGAGAGGATACGACCCGAGGCCGGCGAGGAGTTGTTGTACGCGCGGCCCAGCCGGGTGATCGAGTCGAGCAGCACCACGACGTCCTGACCCATTTCCACCAGGCGCTTCGCCCGCTCGATGGCGAGCTCGGCGACCGAGGTGTGGTCGCTCGGCGGCCGGTCGAACGTGGACGCGATCACCTCGCCGCGCACGGAGCGCTGCATGTCGGTGACCTCTTCCGGACGTTCGTCGACCAGTACCACCATCAGGTAGCACTCGGGGTTGTTGGTCGCGATCGCGTTGGCGATGTCCTGCATGACCGTGGTCTTACCCGCCTTCGGCGGCGACACGATCAGTGCGCGCTGGCCCTTACCGATCGGCATGATCAGGTCGATCACCCGAGTGGTCAGCTTGTTGGACTGGGTTTCCAGCCGCAACCGCTGGTTCGGATACAGCGGGGTCAGCTTGTTGAACTCCGGCCGCCGCCGGGCCGCGTCGACATCGCTGCCGTTCACGGTGTCCAGGCGCACCAGCGGATCGAACTTCTGCCGCTGATTGGCCTGTTCGCCGTCGCGGGGAGCGCGGACCGCGCCGGTGATGGCGTCACCGCGGCGCAGGCCGTTCTTGCGCACCAGGTTCATCGACACGTACACGTCGTTCTGACCGGCCAGGTAGCCGGAGGTGCGGACGAACGCGTAGTTGTCGAGCACGTCGAGAATGCCGGCGACCGGCTGCAGGACGTCGTCCTCGCGGATCTCGACCTCACCGCCGCCGCGGTTCTCGCTGCCGCCCTCGCGATCCCGGCCCCGCCGGCGCTCGCGGAAGCGACGTCCCCGGCGGCCGCGGCCGTCCTCGTCGTCGCCGTCCCGGTTGCGGTCGCGGTCCCGATCGCGGCCGCCGGTGCCGTTCTGGCCGGCCTGGCCCTGCGAGGCGCTCTGCTGACCGCCGGACTGCTGGCCGCCGTTGGACTGGCCGTTCTGATTGCGGCGGCGCTCGCCCTCGCCTTCCGGCTTCGACTCGGCGGCGTTCTCGGCGGCGGACTCGGTACCGGTCGCAGCGGCGGCACGCTGTTCACGACCGCTGCGGCGCTGCCGGCCCCGGCCGCGCTGGTTACCGTCGCGGCCGTTGTCGTCACCCGAATCAGCCGGGCGGGCAGCGGTTTCCGACTCACCGGCGGGCGCGTGGTTCGCGGCCGGCGGCTCGATGACACTGTCCAGGGTGGGCTGTTCGGCCCGGGCCCGGCGCTCCCGCACGGGCTTGGCGGCGGGGGGCTCGGCCTTCACGGCCGGCTCCGACTTCGCCGCGGGCTCGGTCTTCACCGCCGCATCGGGCTTCGCGGCCGGTGCCGCTTTCACTGCCGTCTCGGTCTTCGCCACCGGCGCCTCGACCTTACCTCCGGCCTTCGCCTCACCACGACCACCGCGAACAGGCTTGCTCGACGTAGTGGCCTGGTTTTCCTTGATGGCGGCGATCAGATCACCCTTGCGCATTCCGGAAGTGCCTCGGATACCGAGCTCTCCGGCAAGCGCACGCAACTGCGGCAACAACATTCCAGTCAGCCCCGATCGTGCGACGTCGGTATGTTCGCTCATTTTCGCAATCTGTCCGGAGTCACTTTCGCGACCCGAGGAATTTTCATCGGTTTCCACCACGGGTGTCGCGAGCAGGTCCGTATCTGTCACGGAGATCCTTTCCTTCCCTCGATTTGCCGTGTGCTAACTCGAGGGTTCCGTCCCGAAACTCGGTCACTGCGCCGAGTTCGGATGCCGTATCGCCTGCCCCGCCGGACCGGCGGCTTCGCCACCGGTTCACGAAGGTGGGAGAGATCATTCCAGTGCTGTCCCGAGGTTCGAGACGCAAACATCCAGTCGGCCGAGTCGACCTGCCCTGTCTGTCTGCCTCGAGCCTGAGCGAGGAGCCTGCTGGAGCGATTGCCCAAATGAAGCACCGGCGTCTGACGCGCACGATGTACGGACTCGCCCAGGATAACTCCCGCCGGTCCTACCTGCAAGGCAGGCGCGCCGTCAATCCACCCGGACGCCGCCGGAGATCTCCGGATGCCATACCCGCAGGCCATCGGCAGCGGCCTGTTCGCGCAGGTCAGCGGGGAATCCCTCGGTGCTCAGGGCCAGGACGGTCGGCCCCGCGCCGGAGACCATCGCGGCGATACCCGCCGACCGCAGCCGGCCGATCCAGGCCGTGGTCAACGGCAACGCCGCCGATCGGTACCCCTGATGCAGCCGGTCCGCGGTGGCGGGCAGCAGCAGGTCGGGGCGCCGGGTCAGCGCGACGACCGCGAGTGCGGCCCGGCTGAGATTGAAGGCGGCGTCACCGTGCGGCACCGTTTCGGGCAGCAGACCGCGGGTATGCGCGGTCGAGGAGCGTTCCTCGGGGACCAGGACCGTCGCGCGCAGGGCCGGATGCGGATCCAGCCGGACCGCGCGATACCCGCGCATGTGGTGATCCACCACACCGTTCCCGTCGGGCCCGGTGGTTTCCCCCTCGGCCTCGGTCCACGACACCACCACGCCGCCGAGCACACTCGCGGACGCGTTGTCGGGATGCCCCTCGAATTCCGCGGCCAGTTGCACCAATTCGTCGCTGCTACAAGCCAGTTCGGCATCGAACTTGGCGGCCAGGCCGCGTCCCGCGGCCAATCCGCCCACCACCGCCGACGCGGAGGAACCCAGCCCCCGCGAGTGCGGAATCACATTGTGGCACACCACATCCAGGCCATCGGCCCAGACCCCGGCCGATTCCAGACCCCTTTCGATCGCACGCACCACCAGATGTGAGGGCCCCCAGGGCACGTCGTCGGCGCCTTCACCCTCCACCCGGATCGTAAGCCCCGAATCGGTCGTGCGCACGACGATCTCGTCGTGGATACCCAGCGCCAGACCCAGCGAATCGAATCCGGGCCCGAGATTGGCGCTCGACGCGGGAACCCGTGCCGTCACGGTCAGACCCGGCGGCAGGGTCCGCGTCATCAACTGCTGGCCTTCGTGCGTCAACTCAGGCCAGCTCGAGCTCGCGGGCCACGGCGACCGGATCCACACCGATCGCCTGCACGTCCGGCATGCCCGACAGCGCGGTGTCGGGATCCTTGAGCCCGTTGCCGGTCACCGTGCAGACCACGGTGAGGCCGGAGTCCAGCCAGCCCTCCGCGCGCGCGGCCAGCAGTCCGGCCACGCTCGCCGCGGAGGCGGGTTCGACGAAGACGCCCTCGCTGCCCGCCACCAGGCGGTAGGCGGCCAGGATCTCGTCGTCGGTGGCGGCCCGGAAGGCGCCGCCGGACTCCTCCTTGGCGGCGACCGCGCTGTTCCACGACGCCGGCGCGCCGATCCGGATGGCGGTGGCGATGGTCTCCGGATTGCTCACCGGCGCACCGTGTACCAGCGGCGCGGCGCCGGCGGCCTGGACGCCCAGCATCCGCGGACGGGCCGGAGTGAGGCCGTCGGCGTGGTACTCGGTGTAGCCCTTCCAGTACGCGGTGATGTTGCCCGCGTTGCCGACCGGCAGCACGTGCACATCGGGGGCCTTGCCGAGCGCGTCCACGATCTCGAACGCGGCCGTCTTCTGCCCCTCGATACGCGCCGGGTTGACCGAGTTCACCAGGCCGACCTGCGGGAATTCGGAGGTCACCTTGCGGGCCAGCTCCAGGCAGTCGTCGAAGTTGCCCTGCACCTGGATGATCTTCGCGCCGAGCATGACCGCCTGGGCCAGCTTGCCCATCGCGATCTTGCCCTGCGGGATCAGCACCGCGCAGTGCATACCGGCGCGGGTGGCGTAGGCGGCGGCCGAGGCGGAGGTGTTGCCGGTGGAGGCGCACAGTACGGCCTGCTGACCGCGGGCCTTGGCATCGGTCATCGCCATGGTCATGCCGCGGTCCTTGAAGGAGCCGGTCGGGTTGGCGCCCTCGACCTTGAGATAAACCTCACACCCGGTCAGCTTCGACAGGTGCGGGGCCGGAACCAGCGGGGTGCCGCCCTCGAACAGCGTGACCGGCTCCCAATCGGCGCCGACCGCGAGCCGATCCCGGTAGGCGGCGATCAAGCCCGGCCAAGGCTTGTGGACCGCGGTGGACCGCGAATCCGTTACGGCGACAGCCGGTCCGGTGTTACTCATTCCTCGGTGCCTTCCAATCTCAGGACGCTGGTCACGGACGTGACGGACTCCAACTCGGCGAGCGCTGCCACGGTATCGGCCAGCGCCGATTCCTGCGCGTGGTGGGTCACCACGACCAGGCGGGCGCCCGCACCGTGGCCCTCCTGGCGCACGGTGGAGATGCTGACCCCGTGGTCGGCGAATTCGCCGGCCACCGCCTGCAGTACCCCGGTACGGTCGGCGACCTGCAGGTTCACGTGGTATCGAGTGGGAGTGTCGCCGAACGGAGCGATCGGCAGCTCAGCATAGACCGATTCGCCCGGTGCGCGGCCGCCGTAGAACTTGTTCCGGGCCGCCATCACCAGGTCGCCCATCACCGCGGACGCGGTCGGCGCGCCGCCGGCGCCCTGGCCGTAGAACATCAGCCGACCGGCGTTCTCCGCCTCCACGACCACCGCGTTGAAAGCGCCGTCGACCGACGACAGCGGATGCTTCAGCGGGATCAGCGCGGGATAGACGCGGACCGAGACCCGGTCCTTACCCCCCTCGGCCACCGACAGCTCGCCGGGGATGCGCTCGCAGATGGCCAGCAGCTTCACCGTGCAGCCGACCGCCGCCGCGGTCTCCAGATCCTCGGCGGAGATCCGGGCGATGCCCTCGCGATACACGTCGGCGGCGGTGACCCGGGTGTGGAAGGCCAGGGAGGCGAGGATCGCGGCCTTGGCGGCGGCGTCGTAACCCTCGACGTCGGCGGTCGGATCGGCCTCGGCGTAGCCCAGCCGGGTGGCCTCGGCCAGCGTCGCGTGGTAGTCCGCGCCGGTCTCGGCCATCGCCGAGAGGATGAAGTTGGTGGTGCCGTTGACGATGCCGACCACGCGGTCGACCCGATCGCCGGACAGCGACTGGATCAGCGGCCGCACCACCGGGATCGCGCCCGCGACCGCGGCCTCGAAATAGAGATCCGCGCGGCTGCGCTCGGCGGCGGCGGCGAGTTCGCCGGTGTAATCGGCCAGCAGCGCCTTGTTCGCGGTCACCACCGATTTGCCGGCCCGCAGTGCGGCGCCGATCAGCGCGCGGGCCGGGTCGATGCCGCCCATCACCTCGACGACCAGATCGACGTCGTCGCGGCGCACCAGCGCCTCGGCGTCGGTGGTGAGCAGTTCCGCCGGGATACCGCGGTCGACACCCGCGCGCCGGACCGCGACGCCGCGCAGGATCAGCGGCGCGCCGACGCGCTGCCGCATCTCTTCCGCATGCTCGCGCAGGATCCGCACCACCTCGGTGCCGACGTTGCCCATACCGAGCACCGCCACACCGAGCGGATGATCGGTCCCGAATGCGCTCGTGCTCAGGTGTTGTGGCACGACCGGGAGTCCCCCGTGGTCACGCTCGGCTGCCGCCTCCGTCATGCCTCTACCTCCAAGCTCAGCAGGTCCGCCACCGTCTCGCGGCGGAGGATCGGACGTGCGCTGCCGTCGCGCACGGCCACCACGGCCGGGCGGGTCAGCAGGTTGTAGCGGCTGGACATCGAGTAGCAGTAGGCGCCGGTCGCGGCGACGGCGATCAGATCGCCGGGTCCGACATCGGCCGGCATCCAGGTGTCACGGATGACGATATCGCCACTCTCGCAATGCTTTCCGACCACGCGGGCGACCACCGGATCGGCCCCGCTGGCGCGGGACACCAGCCGGCAGTCGTACTCGGCCTGATAGAGCGCGGGCCGGATGTTGTCGCTCATACCGCCGTCGACGCTGACGTAGCGGCGCCGCGCGCCGGCGTCCAGCGAGACGTCCTTGGTCGTGCCGACCTCGTAGAGGGTGACCGTGCCCGGTCCGGCGATGGCGCGGCCCGGCTCCACCGCGATCACCGGGGTGGGCAGTCCGGCGCGGGCCGCCTCCTCGGCGACCACGCGGCGCAGATTCGCCGCGAAATCGGCCAGCGGCGGCGGATCGTCGTTCGGCAGATACGAAATACCCAGTCCGCCACCGAGATCCAGCGTGTGGATCTGCGCGGTGCGCTCGACGCCGAACTTGTCGATGGCGTCGCGCAGCAGGCCGAGCATCCGGCGCGCCGAGATCTCGAAACCATCGATCTCGAAGATCTGCGAACCGATGTGACTGTGCAGGCCGACCAGGCGCAGGTTGTCCGCCTCGAACACCATGGCCAGCGCCTCCAGGGCGTCGCCACCGGCGATCGAGAAACCGAACTTCTGATCCTCGTGCGCGGTCGAGATGTATTCGTGCGTATGGGCTTCCACGCCGACGGTGACCCGGACCAGCACGTCCTGCACCACACCGCGCCGACCGGCGACGGCCTCCAGCCGCTCGATCTCGATCAGCGAGTCGACCACCACGTGGCCGATGCCGGCGGTGACCGCCTGCTCCAGTTCGGCGACGGATTTGTTGTTGCCGTGCAAGGCGATTCGCGCGGCCGGGAAACCGGCGTGCAGCGCCACGGCCAGTTCGCCGCCGGAGCACACGTCCAGGTACAGGCCCTCGTCGCGCACCCAGCGCGCCACCTCGCCGCACAGGAAAGCCTTGGAGGCGTAGTGAACTCGCGCATTGTCACCGAAGGCGCGCACCATATCGCGGCAGCGCGAACGGAAGTCGTCCTCGTCGACCACGAACAGCGGGGTGCCGAACTCCTCGGCCAGTTCCGTCACCGGCACGCCGGCCAGCCGGACCGTACCCGCGGCATCGCGAGAAGCGTTGCGCGGCCAGACATTCGACGGCAGATCGATCATCTGCGCCGGTTCGCCGGGCCGCTCGGGCAGATTCGGGGCGTGCGGGATCTCGGCATGCCGGGGTCCCGCCGGGTGCGCACTCACGGTCGGTCCTTTCTCCTTCAGGCTCACATGCGTTCCGGGGCACCGACACCGAGCAGCCCGAGGCCGTTGGCCAGGACCTGCCGCGCGGCGCCGACCAGCTCCAGCCGGGCGGCGTTCACCGGGGTCACCGGATCGTCGTCCTTCGGCAGGATGCGCAGCGTCTTGTTGGTCTGGAAACGGTGGTACGCGCCGGCCAGTTCCTCCAGATAGCGTGCGACCCGGTGCGGTTCGCGCAGCGCGGCGGCGCCCGCGACGATCGCCGGGTACTCGCCCAGGGTGCGGATCAGTTCACCCTCCTCGTCGGCGGTCAGCAGGCCGTAATCGGCTGCGACACCGGCGAATTCGAATTCCGCGGCATTGCGGGCCACGGCCGAGGTACGGGCGTGCGCGTATTGCACGTAGTACACCGGATTCTCGTTGCTCTGCTTGGTCCACAGGTCCAGATCGATATCGATACCGGAGTTGACCGAACTGCGGACCAGCGCGTAGCGCGCGGCGTCCACGCCGATGATCTCGACCAGATCGTCCAGGGTGACCACGGTGCCGGCCCGCTTGCTCATCTTGACCGAGCGGCCGTCGCGGACCAGATTCACCATCTGGCCGATCAGCACCTCCACGGTGTCCGGATCGTCGCCGAAGGCGGCCGCGGCGGCCTTCAACCGGCCGATGTAACCGTGGTGGTCGGCGCCGAGCATGTAGATGCACAGGTCGAAACCGCGGCCGCGCTTGTTCTGGAAATAGGCGATGTCACCGGCGATATAGGCGGAGGTGCCGTCGCTCTTGATGACCACGCGGTCCTTGTCGTCGCCGTATTCGGTGGAGGCCAGCCACCAGGCGCCGTCCTTCTCGTACAGCTTGCCCGACGTCTTCAACTGCGCCACGGCCTGCTCGACCGCGCCCGAGGCGAACAGCGAGCTCTCGTTGAAGTAGACGTCGAAGTCGGTGCCGAACTCGTGCAGGGTCTGCCTGATGTGCGCGAACATCAGCTCGACGCCCTCGCGGCGGAACAACTCGTGCCGCTCGCCGGCCGGCAGTTCCGGCGCCTGCGGATGCGCGGCGACGATGGTGCCCGCGATCTCCTCGATGTACGCGCCCGCGTAGCCGTCCTCCGGCGTCGGCTGCCCGGTCGCGGCGGCGACCAGCGAGTTGGCGAACCGGTCGATCTGCGCGCCGTTGTCGTTGAAGTAGTACTCCCGGGTGACATCCGCGCCCTGCGCGGCCAGGATCCGGCCCAGCGCGTCGCCGACCGAGGCCCAGCGGGTACCACCGAGGTGGATCGGGCCGGTCGGATTCGCGGAGACGAACTCCAGGTTGATCCGGGTGCCGCCGAGGCTGTCGGCGCCGCCGTAATCCGCCCCCTCGGCGAGGATCCGGGCCACGATCGCGCCCTGTGCGGCCGCGGCCAGCCGGATGTTCAGGAAGCCGGGCCCGGCGACCTCGGCGGTCTCGATACCGTCGGCGGTGGCCAGCGCCGCGGCGAGCGCGGTGGCCAGCTCACGCGGGTTCAGGCCCGCTTTCTTGGCCACCTGCATGGCCAGATTGGTGGCGTAGTCGCCGTGCTCGGGATTGCGCGGGCGCTCCACTTTGACCTCGTCGGGCAGGACCGTGGGGTCCGATCCGCGTTCGACAAGCACCTTCGCGGCCGTAGCGCGAAGGAGATCTGCAAGGTCAGCTGGAGTCACGAGTCTCTATCCTATGGTCTGAGCAGGTGGGCGCTGCCAGCGGCCACCTCCCGGGCGACCGCCCGGGCACGGCCGGCAGCACCGCGTTGCCGCACCGCGGATTGTCCGAGCACTCCAGAGAGCACATTCGAGAGGCAGCACAGAAGCGATGCCGAACACCAGCGCCAAATCGGCCAAGGCGATTCGCGCCGCCGCGAAATCGTCACCTTCGCGCAAGGCCGGCGGCGGCGGGGCCAAGCTACCCGACAAGCGTCAGATCCCCTGGCCGACCATCGGCGCTGCCGTGGTGATCATCGCGCTGATCGCCGCGCTGGCGGTCTATCTGGTACCGATGTACCAGAAGAAGGCCGACGCGGAGAAGTTCACCCCGACCGCGCAGAAGAAGGATCCCTCGCTGCAGATCCCGGGCGTGGTCACCAAGGAGTACAAGGGCGCGCTGCACGTCAGCGCGACCCAGCGGGTCGCCTACGACCAGAGCCCGCCGTTCGGCGGTCCGCACGACGCCTCGTGGGCCGACTGCACCGGCAAGGTCTACGGCAAGGCCATCCGCACCGAGAACGCGGTGCACGCACTGGAACACGGCGCGGTCTGGATCGCCTACAACCCGGACAAGGTCGCAGGCGGCGCGCTCGACACGCTGAAGCAGCAGGTACAGGGCAAGCCCTACATGCTGATGTCGCCGTATCCCGGCCTGGACTCGGCGGTCTCGCTGCAGTCCTGGGGTCATCAGCTGAAGCTCGGCGACGCCGACGACAAGCGGGTCGGCGAGTTCATCAGCGCGCTGCGGCTGAACCAGTACGGCGTCTATCCCGAGGTGGGCGCGGACTGCGCGAATCCGACCTTCAACGTGGACAATCCGCCGCCGTTCGATCCCACCCCGCCGGGACCGACCGCGATCCCGATGGACGGCAAGGGCCTCAACCAGGATCAGACCGAGCTCAGCGGCGGCGCGGGCGGCGGCATCCCGGGGCTGCCCGGTGGCATTCCCGGGCTGCCGGGCATGCCGGGTGTACCCGGCGGCGTCCCCGGTCAGCCGGGCCAGCCCGTACCGGCCCAACCGGTACCGGCGCAGCCCGCACCGGCCGAGCCCGGGGCGAATCAGTAGATGACCGACGACGACGTCACGACCGCTGCCCCCGGCCACCCCGCCGGGCGGCAGCGGACCGCACTGCTGGTCCTCGCCGCGGTCGGGCTGCTGCTGGCGGGTTTCGCCATCGGCCTCATCGCCCGGATCCCGTTGCAGGACAAGGGTGACGACGCCGCGCCCAGCGTGGTGGACGTCGGCTTCTGCCAGGACATGTCGGTGCACCACACCCAGGCGGTGCAGATGGCCGCGTTCGAACTGTCCGGCGGTTCCGATCCGGACGTGAAGCGGCTCGCCTACGACATCGTGACCACCCAGCAGAACCAGGTGGGCCGGATGCAGGGCTGGCTGCAACTGTGGGGCAAACCGCTGCTCGGCAACGGCGAATACATGGCCTGGATGTCCGACCCGATGAGCGGGCACGACCACGGCGCCTCGCACAGCATGTCCGGTCCCGTCGCCACCATGCCCGGGATGGCGAACGATCAGGAGATGGAGAAACTGCGCACGTCGACCGGCGTCGCCGAGGACACGCTGTTCCTCCAGCTGATGCTGCGGCACCACCAGGGCGGGGTGCCGATGATCGACTACGGGATGAACCACGCCGTCACCGACGCCGTGCGCACACTGGCCAACAGCATGAGCGCCAGCCAGACCAGTGAGATGCAACTCATCTCGGGGATGCTCACCACACGCGGCGCCACTCCCCTGCCGATGAGTTGATCACCAGGTCGGACCCGTTTTTTGGTGCACGCCGCCGAATACGATAGGCTTTCGAAGCCCGATCGGACGACGTGAGAACGGTGTGACGAGCGGGTCCACCCAGCCCTCGTAGCTCAGGGGATAGAGCGTTTGCCTCCGGAGCAAAAGGCCGCAGGTTCGAATCCTGCCGAGGGCACAGGTGACAGTGGCCCGGGCCGATGAAAATCGGCCCGGGCCATTTTTCTGTCCGGATGCTCCCGTAGGTTCGAGGGCACTATGGACGCTTTCTACCTCCCGGATCCGGCGGATCCGAACAGGTTCGAATCGACCGAACTCACGCGCGGACCGTGGTCGCCGGACGCACAGCACGCCGGGCCGCCGTCGGCGCTGCTCGCACATGTGCTGGAGCGCTGTGCGCCGCGGGAGGGCTTCCGGATCGGACGCGTGGCGGTGGAGATCCTCGGTCCGGTGCCGATCGCGCCGCTGACCGCCGAGACGCGCGTGCTGCGCCCCGGCCGCAATGTCGAACTGCTCACCGCCACATTGAGTTCCGAGCGTGGACCGGTGCTCACGGCCCACGCCTGGCGCCTGCGCACGGCGGAGCCGGAACTCGATCTGCCGGCCGAATCGCTACCGGCCGGCGGGCACCCCGGACCCGAAACGGTCACCGAGCGTGCGCAATTCCCGTCCGATCAGCCGATCGGCTTCCACACCGGCATCGACTACCGCTTCGTCTCCGGCTCGTTCCGGACGGCCGGGCCCGCGGTGTGCTGGATCCGGCTGCGGTATCCGATCGTCGCGGGCACGGTGCCCAGCCCCCTGGAACGCGCGCTGGCCGCGGCCGATTCGGGCAACGGGGTCAGCGCGGTACTCGATTGGGACCGATACCTTTTCATCAACACCGATCTCACCGTCACGCTGCACCGGGAACCGGCCGGGGAATGGGTGTGCCTCGACGCGACCACCTATCCGGAGCGCACCGGAATCGGGCTGGCCGAATCGCGGCTGTTCGACGAGCGCGGGCCGATCGGCCGCGGCACCCAGACCCTGTACCTCGCCCCGCGCTGAATCTCATTGCGGTGCACGGTAATTCGGCAACCGATCACACCGGCGTCGAGGTCAGATAGCGCTGCAGGGTCGGGGCGACATCGGCCACGAGTTGCCCGGTGGTCAGCGCGACCACCGGCGGAATGCGCAATACGTACCGGCACAACGAGATACCGAGCAACTGGGTCACCATGAGCCCCGCCCGGCGCGGGGCGTCGGCCGGATCGCCGATCCGCAGCACCGCGGGCATCACCTGTCCGGAGAACACCTGCCGGACCCGGTCGCCGACGACGTCGTCGGTGACCGCCGACCGCAGCAGCGTCTGCAGCACCTCGTCACCCGGCGGCGTCTCCCACAGCGTCAGGAAGTGCCGGATCACCAACTCGCCCAACGTCTCCGGCGAGACCGTCGCCAGATCCGGAATGGCCAGATCGACATCGGCGGCGGCCGCGAACAGCCCCTCCTTGTTGCCGTAGTAGCGCATCACCATCGAGGGATCGATGCCGGCGTCGGCGGCGATGGCCCGGATGGTGGCCTTGCGGTACCCGTCCTCGGCGAACCGCCGCCGCGCCGCCTCGAGGATGGCGGCGCGGGTGGCGTCGGACCGCCGCACGGGCGACTCGGCGGCCGGGGAGATCGGTTCGGAGCTCATGCCAACAACTGTAGGCCAACATCCGTTGACATTGCACCCGGGTCGTTCTACCGTGAAGTCAACAAACGTTGGCCTACAGATGTTGGCAAAACCGAGGAGTCGTCGTGAGCACCATTCCCGCCACCGCATCCGTCGTCGTCGCAGGGGCCGGGCCGACCGGCCTCACCGCCGCGATCGCCCTCGCCGACGCCGGCGTCGAGGTCGTCCTGCTGGACCGCCTCGCCGAGGGGGAGAACACCTCCCGCGCCTGCGTGATCCATGCCCGCACCCTCGAGGTGCTCAGCGCGTACGACGTCGCCGCGGAGCTGTGCGAACGGGGTCTCGTCGTCCCCGGGTTCAGCTTCCGCGACGGCAATCGGGTGCTGGCCCGGCTCTCCTTCGACCGGCTCCCGACACCGTTCCCGTTCACGGTGATGCTCGGGCAGAACGACACCGAGGCCGTCCTGCTGCGGCGGCTCGAGCGGGCCGGCGGCCGGGTGCACCGGCATTGCGAGGTCACCGGAGTCACGCAGGACGACCGTGCCGTCACCGTCGAATACCGCGACGCCGACGGCACGCCCGGCACGATCCGCGCGGACTACGTGATCGGCGCGGACGGGATGCACAGCCATACCCGGGAGGCGGCGGGTATCGGCTTCACCGGGGACAGTTACGCCGAATCGTTCGTCCTCGCCGATGTGCGGATGAGCTGGCCCGACCCGCGCACCGAGGCCACCCTGACCCTGGCGCCCCAGGGCCTGGCAGTGGTCGCGCCGCTACCGGACGAGCACGGCGACCGCTATCGCGTGGTGGCGACCGTGACCGCCACCCCGCCGGAACATCCGGATCGCGATTCCGTGCAGGACATCATCGACGACTGCCGTCCCGGTTCGGGCGCCACGGTGACCGAGGTGATGTGGAGTTCCCGGTTCCGGGTCCACCACCGGCTCGCCGACCACTACCGGGCGGGCCGGATCTTCCTGGCCGGCGATGCCGCCCATGTGCACAGCCCGGCCGGCGGCCAGGGCATGAACACCGGCATCCAGGACGGCGCCGCCCTCGGCGCGCTACTGGCCCGGGTGCTGCGCGGCGAATCCGCGACCCTGCTCGACGAGTACGAGCGGACCCGCCGCCCGATCGCGCTCGGCGTGGTCGCCTTCACCGACCGGATGACCCGGCTCGCCACCATCCGGTCGACGACCGGAAGGGCATTGCGCAACACCGCGATTCGCACCGCGGCCCGGGTTCCGGCGCTACGCCGGGCCCAGGCGTTCCGCCTGGCCGAACTGAACGCGCGCTGACCGAACCGCCGGGTGACCCGGCATGATCCGCAACCCGACGCCGGACGGAATCCGAAACCGCCCGGCGACAAGGGTTCTCAGGTCAGGCGCACTTCAGCTGGAAGCTGGCGGTACTCGTATTACCCGGTGTGACATCGACTTTCACCGGCGACGGACTGCCGAGCATGCAGCCGGACGGCACACCCGTGGCCGCCACCTGGTAGCAACCCCCGGGCAGATTGTGGGTCGCGGCGCCCTCGTGGCCCGCGGTGGTGAGGGTCGTCAGCGACGCGCTGGAATCGCATTTCGACACTCCGACACCGAGTCCCGAGGCCGGGAACTTCTCGGCGCCGGTGGTGGCCTGCACCTTCAATATCCCTTCATCGGCGGCCGGACCGGCGCCTTCCTGAGGTGATGCCGCACGGGCGGACCCCGAATCGTCGGCCGCGTGCGAGCACGCGGTCAGCGGCATCGCCATTGCGGCACAGGCCAGTAGAGACACGATGAACAGCGGGCGGCGCACCGGGCTCCTCTCCGTCGGGTGAGGGCGCTCCCGGCCCTCGCACGGCACCCACCCTAGGCCCTCCCCGCGGTGCCACACGACAGGACGACACGCGCGGGCCTTTCGTCGAGCGACAGCGGTAGCCCTCGAACTGGGGGCTCGGGCTACCGCCGGCTCAGCCGATACGATCCGGAACAGAGCCGGCAAATGCCGAGGAAAATGTGAAATAAATCCCATTTAAACGTACTGGTACCCGGCTGCGTCCCTCGGATACGCTCGCCGGTTGACCAATTCCGGGTTTCAGGGGGGAACATTGGTTCTCGTCACCATGTCCGACGCCGCGCCGCGCGTCCGATCCATTGCCGCGCCCGTGCGGTTCGGCGGCATCGGCGTCACGGTTCTGGCCGTATTCACCGCGGTGATATTGACCATTCCGGGTCTGCGCTACGACTACTTCGGCGACGAGTTGTACTTCATCGCGGCAGGCTCGCGGCCCGCCGTCGCCTACGCCGATCAAGGCGCGCTGCTACCGCTGCTCGCCCGATTCGCGGACCTGATCGCGCCGGGATCGGCCGTGACGCTGCGAATGCCGGGAATCGTCATGGCCGCGCTCGCCGTGATCGTCTGCGCGGCGATCGCCTACGAATTCGGCGGCGGTCCGCGCGCCCAGCTACTCGCCGGAATCGCCTACGCCACCTCGCCGCTCGCGCTGACCCAGGCGGCACAATTGAGCACCTTCTCCCTCGACGCCACCCTGCAGGCGGCGACGGTCTGGTTACTGATCCGCTGGATCCGCACCCGCCGGGACCGGCTGCTGATCCTGGCCGGGCTGCTCGCGGCGATCGATATCCAGGTGAAATGGCTGGTCCCGGTGACCTGGTGCTGTCTGCTCGCCGGACTGGCGGTGGCCGGGCCCCGCACGCTGCTGATGCGCCGGGCCCACTGGCTCGGCGCGCTGGTGTTCGCCGCCGGCGCCGCGCCCGACATCTGGTGGCAGGCCACGCACGGCTGGCCGGAACTGGCGATGAGCCGGGTGATCGGCGCCGAGCAGGACGCCGCCGGCGGCGGGCCGCTGGCCTGTCTGCCGCAGATCATCGGCCTGGCCGGGCTTCTCGGCGGACTGCTCGGCGGCTGGGGGCTGTGGCAGCTGTTCCGCTGGGAACCGTTGCGGCCCTACCGATTCCTACTCGTCACCGCGCTGTCGATGATCGCGGTGGTGCTGATCGGGCACGGGCGGCCGTACTACGTCGGCGGGCTGATGCCCGCGGTGTTCGCCGCGGGGGCCGTCGGCCTGTCGGCCCTCGACCACACCCGATGGCGCTGCTGGATCCGGCTCGGCACGCTCACCGCGGTCGCGGGCTCACTGGCGATCATCGTGACGCTGCTCGCGGCGCTGCCGCTGCCGCGGTCGTGGGCGCGCGACCCGATCACCTCGCCGGGCGAGTTCGCGCTGCGCTCGGATCTCTACGGTCCGGCCGGCTGGCAGGAGCTGGTCGCGGGCGTCGCCGGGGTCTACCGCACGCTGCCGGCCGACGAGCGCGCCCACACCGTCCTGGTCGCCCAGAACTACTGGCAGGCAGGCGCACTCGCGAAGTTCGGCGGCCGCTACGGCCTGCCCGCGACCTACAGTCCCAATCGCGGTTACGGCTTCTTCGGCCCGCCCCCGGACATCGCCACCACCGTGCTCTACATCGGATTGGACAGCGCCACACCGGCATTGCGGCACCAGTTCGACACCGTGACGCTGTCCGGCCGGCTCGACGACCCGCTCGGCTATCCCGGGGTGAACCGCAAGGTCGCGATCCACACCTGCCGGTGGCCGACCGCGGCCTGGCCCGTCCTGTGGCCGGCCATGCGGCAGTTGACCCTGCCGCTGGGCATCTGAACCGGCGTCACGACAACCCCGCCTCGGATATCAACCGGGTGACCCGGACATCGTCCACGGTGGCCGGATCCACCCGGGGCGCACGGGGATCCAGCGGCGGCAGCACCGGAGCGGCCGGAAGGTCCGCCGCCACCGGATATTCCAGCGCGGCCGGATCCGCCAGCAGTTGCTGACCCGACCGGCCGGTCACGAAGCGCACGAATTGCTGTGCGGCAGTTCGGTTCCGGCTCGATTTCAGCACACCGGCGCCGGAGATCGAGACGAACGCGCCGGGATCCGGCGACTCGAACCGGTACAGAGCGGTGCGACCGCTGTGTTCCGCGGCGGCGGACCGATCGGGATCGGTGGCGTCGGTGCCGGCCCGGTCGCGGAACCAGTGATCGGCGAAGACCAGCGCGCCGTCGGATCGGCCGGTGTCCACACCCGCCATGGCCGCGCCGGGATTCTGCGCGACGACCACCCCGGCCTTCACCCCCTGCAACCAGGCGCGGGTGGCCTCCTCGCCCTGCTGTGCCAGCACCGCGGCGACCACCTCCCGGAAGTCGGCGCCGGCGGTGTCGGCGGTCCAGCGGCCACGCCACTGCGGCTGCGCCAGCTCCAGCAGCGAGACGGGCAGCCGGTCGGCCGGCACTCGCGCCGGGTCGTAGACGAAAGCCGCGGTGCGCGCGGCGGTCCCGGTCCAGGTGCCGTCGGCGGACCGATATCCCTCGGGCACCTGAGCGAGGGTGTCCCGGTCCAGACCGGCGAACCGGCCCGCGTGGTCGACCTGCGCGATCGCCGGGGCGTCGGCGGCCAGGAACACGTCGGCCGGCGAGTCCGCCCCCTCCGAGACGATCTGATTCCCGAGATCGGTGTCGTCCCCGATGCGCAGCGTGACCGTGATGCCGGTGGCGGCGGTGAAGGCCCGCGCCCACGCCTGCGCCAGGGCCTCGTGCTCACCGCTGTAGACCAGGATCCGATCGCCGCCGGATCCCGCGCACGCCGTGGTCGCCGCGAGCACCGCCAGGGCCGCGAGCACCGCGGCCGTCATCTTTCCTCGCACCGACGCGCCGTCCTTCCGAGCCGCTTCCGCATCACCGGGTTCGGCTGACAACGTACTGTGCCACCCGGTGAACCCCGACCGCAGCTAGCCTTGATCGCAGGAGTGAGAACGGATCTGTGACATGACCTGCTGTGGACCGACCCGCCGCCGCATGCTCGGCGCACTCGCGGCCACCGCCGCGGCCCTGCCGGTACTGTCGCTGACCGGAACCGGCCCGGCGCTCGCCCGGGGTTCGGTCGTCGCCACCGATCTCGAGGTGGTCACCGTCACCGACACCACGGTGATCCTCACCTGGACCACCCGCACCTTCGACGGCGTGCCGGTGGCGGCCGATACGGAAGTGTCTCTGGCACCGGCCGATTCGACCGCCCCGCCGGGTCTCGTCCATTCCGATCCGGAGCCGACGCCGTACCACTACGCCGAGATCCGGGGCCTGGAACCGGGCCGCGCCTACCGATTCGAGGCCCGCTCCGGCGGGGTGCGCGCGGCGCCCGCCGCGAATCTGGTGACCGCGCGGCCCGGCACCCCCGAAACCCTCGGCGTGGTCAGCACTCTGGTGCCGCCGCCCGGCCGATATCTGCGCACCCTCGCGCTGTCCAACGACGTGCACATCGGCGAGACGGTGGCCGGGCTGATCAAGCAGAACCTGCCGCCGGGCATCGGCCAGGAGACCGGGCTGCCGCCGTACCCGGAGGTCATGCTCGACGCCCTGCTGGACGACCTGCGGCGGCCCGACCGCGGGGTCCACCATCTGCTGGTGGCCGGCGATCTCACCGCCGAGGCCAGGCCGGAACAGGTCGCCACGGTCCGATCGCGGCTGGACGGCTGGGGCGCCGCCGGACGGGACTGGTTCGCCGTCCGCGGCAACCACGATCGCCCGCACATCGGCGACGACTATCGCGCCTGCACATCGAATACCGATGCGGCCCATCATGATTGCTGGGGCGATCGATTCGCCGCGCGCGGCGTGCTGGCCGAGCACAAGGTGGGCGGGCTGCGCCTGCTCGGTCTCGACACCACCGAACTGGACATCGCCGGCGGCAGTATCGAGCCCGAACAGCTCGACCGCCTGCGCACCCTGCTCGCCGCCGACCCCGACCGCCCGACCGTCGTCTACGGTCATCACCCGGTCACCAGCGAATCCGGCGCCACCAACATGAGCGGTATGGATTTCATCCTGGACCGCGCCGACGCCGCCGCGGTGCAGTCGCTGTACCGGACGGCCCCCGGGGTCTTCCTGCACCACGCCGGTCACAGCCACCGCAACCGCCGCACCCGCCCCGATCTGCCGATCCCGGTCGACTTCCTGGAGGTCGGCGCCGTGAAGGAGTACCCGGGCGGTTACGCCGCGCTGCGCCTGTACGAGGGCGGCTACATGCTGAACTTCTACAAGACGCGGACCGAGAACGCGAAACGCTGGAGCACCCGCAGCCGCGGCGAATACCTCGGCCTGGAGCCCGAATACACCCTCGGCACCACCGCCGACCGCAATTACGTTGTGACGCGGGACCTCTCGGGACTCACCGCCGCCTGAGCACCCGTTCACCCGCGCGGCCCGGAGAAATCCGGCACCGGCGGTCCGCGCCACCGTGCCGGGGTGGTAGCCGACGCCGGCGGCGAGCCGCTACCGACCGGTGGCGGCCCCCGGGATCACGGATCGCCGGGCACGTAGCCTGGAGCACGTGTGGAAGCAGGTGGCGGCGGCTGCCGCGATCTCGGCCGGGCTCGCCGGGTGTGCGAGTTCCGCGGGCACGTCACCGTCCGGATCCGCCACCGTGGTCCCGGCTGCGTCCGAGGCGATGGATATCGGACTGTGCGGATCCGAGGACGCCGGCGATCTGGACAGCGCGCTGGGAGTCACCGGGCTGGAACAGATTTCGGCCAATCCGTTGCGGTGCGCATGGGCCGGGCCCGGCGATCGGCCGAACTACCGGGTGGTGTTCGAATGGTTCCGCGGCAGCTCGCTGGCGGACCGCCGGGGCCAGGTGACCGGGCAGGCGAGCACCGTGACGGTCTCGGGCCGGTCCGGGATCGCCTGGTCCGGACCCACGTCCTGTGAACTCGCGGTCGACTCGGGCGGGCAGGACTTCGTGGACTGGACGTTCACCGGGACCGGCGCCGGCCCGCAGTGCACGGCCCTGCAACACATCGCCGCCACCACCCTCGCGAAGGCGGGCTGACATGCGCGCGGCGATACGGCTCGGACTGGCGGCGGCGGTGGTCGCGGCGGCGCTCGCGGGATGTTCGGGCGGTCGATCGGACAGCCCGGTGCGCGCCGCCGACACACCCAACCTGCTGGCGGGCTGCGGGCCCCTGAGCGACGCGATCATCGCGAATCGGCTGGCCGTACCGCTGGTGCGGCCGCAGACCCAGCCGACCGTCTGCACCTGGACCGCCGAACTGCCCGGCGGCGACGCCGTCGACGTCACCTACGCCTGGCTGCGCGAGGACACGCTGCTGCGCGATCTCCAGGTGGCCGACCGATTCGGGTACCGCACCGAGAAAGTGGTGCTGAAGAAGTTCGGCGGCATGTACTGGCGCGACCCGAACGATCCGGGCAGCTGTGCGGTCACGACCGCCGACACCGGCACGATCACGTGGTGGGTGCAGAACAGAAGCCGTGCGGCGCAACCGGATCCGTGCGCCGCCGCGATGGGCCTGATGCAGGCCACCCTCGACGTCGACGGCGTCTGAAGCCGGAACTACTTGGTGTCCACCGGCTTCGGCGGCGTACCCGCGACCTCCATGGGGCTCGGGCCCGTCCCGCCGCGGGTGCCGCCCGGAGCCGAGGTGTGGTCCAGGACCAGCAGCCCGGCCACCGTGGCGCCGAGCGTGGCGGTGACCGCCGCGGCCGCAACGAGTTTGCGCTTGGAGACGCCGCCCGCCCCGGCCCGGCCCGGTGTCGCGGGCTTCCCGGCGAAGCGCACGCCGCGCACCCGCCGGGCCGAGGGCAACTGGGTCGCCATCAGTACCGCGCCACGCGCGGAGACGAATTCGGGCTCGGGATCGTAGATGGCCGGGAGGTCGAGCAGGGTCTCCACCTCGGTACGGATACCCGGGTTCCGGTTGCAGCCGCCCAGCAGCGCCACCGCCTGCGGGGTCACCCCCGTCTCCTCGATCAGCTGCCGCACATAGGAGACCGAATGATGGATCCCGGCGGCGACCAGTTCGTGGAAATCGCTGCGCGTCAGCACGACTCGCGTATGCGTACGCGGATCGCTCGCGGTGACCACCGGCGAGGCGGTGAGCGCCTCCTTGTAGGCGCAACTGGTCGGCCGGTCGATGGCGACGCCGTCGTGGGCCAGCCGCCAGCGCAGCAGTGCATCGTGACCGTCGCCGCACACCACCGTGCTGTGCCGGCCCGCCAGAATGGCGTCGGTGCGGCAGTCGGCCTGGGTGACGGTGAGGCCCGAGGCGCCGAGATCGTAGATCAGTACCGTGCCCTCGGCGGGTAGTCGCTCGGTGAAGCGCAGATAGCGCAACTGCGCCAACGGCTCGTCGACGATCGTGAGGCGGCTGCGCCCGGCGGCGGCGCGGATGGCCTCCTCGTGCGTGGCACAGCGGGTGGTGACGGCGATACCGGTGACGAACTCGTCGCGGCTGGTCGCGGCCTCGCGCATCAGCTCTACGGCTTCGAAGACCGCTTCGTCGACACCGGCGCCGGACGGTCGCGGCACCGTGCAGTGATCGATGGGGGGGAGGTGTGGTTGATCGGAGTGCGTGAGCATTGCACGCGCACCCCCGGCACCTGCTGATACCCCGAGGACCAGCACCATGGCTCAATGGTGAACCTTTTGCGCCGCAATGCCAAGCGGGTGCGCGGGAAAGTCGCTGGGTGGAAGCTCAATAGTTATCGGACGGGTATACAAGTCGGCGTGTCATGACCAACGCGTCGGTGTGTCGCCGTTGTCGAAGTCGCCGGCGGCACGGCGGAATTCCGCGAGCAGGGCGAGCAGCAGCCGCAGCCGATCCGGCGGGAGGCCGGGGCGTGCGAAAACCGTCCCGTTCAGCTCGGCGGTCGCCTGGGCGACCAGATCTCTTCCCGCCGTGGTGATCTCGATCAACGTTGCCCGCCGATCGCTCGGATGTGGCACACGTTTCACCAGATTCGCGGACTCCAGTCGATCCACGGTGTTCGTCACACTTGTCGGATGCACCTGCAAGCGCGCGCTGGCGACCGCCATCGGCAGCGCCCCGGTCCGGCTGAAACTGAGCAGCATGAGCAGCTCGTATCGGGAGAAGGTCAGCCCCGACGGGCGCAGCGCCTCGTCCACCCGGGCCATCATGATCTGCTGGGCCCGCACCAGCGAGGTGACCGCGGCCATCCCGTCGGCCACATCACCCCAGCCGTGTGCGTCCCACTGCCGGTGGGCCTCCTCGATCGGATCGAGTGGGAGTGGACGCGGTGTCGCCATGACGTGAGTCTATTGATTGCGATCACCATGACCGCAATCCTCGGTTCCGAGAACCTCGGCGGGCATGATGAGGGGGACGATGCGGGCGTGGCCGAGTGGTGAGGTACCGGATTGCAAATCCGTTCACGTGGGTTCGAATCCCGCCGCTCGCTCTGATTCGGCGCCGGTGCCGGGCGGAAGAATTTCCGCCCGGCGCCGGTCGTCAGCGATTGGCGAAATTGGCGCCGCGCTTCTCCACGAACGCCGCCATACCTTCCTTCTGATCCTCGGTCGCGAACAGCGAGTGGAACACCCGGCGCTCGAACCGCAGACCTTCGGACAGGGTGGTCTCGTAGGAGCGGTTGACCGACTCCTTGGCGACGAGTACCGACGGCAGCGACATGGACGCGATGGTCTCCGCCACCTCGAGCGCGGTGGACAGCAACTCGGCCGCCGGAACGATCCGGGCCACCAGCCCGGCGCGCTCGGCCTCCTCGGCGCCCATGGTGCGACCGGTCAGCACCAGATCCATCGCCTTGGCCTTGCCGACGGCGCGGGTGAGCCGCTGCGAACCGCCCATGCCCGGGATGATGCCGAGCTTGATCTCCGGCTGACCGAACTTCGCGGTATCGGCCGCGAACAGGATGTCGCACATCATGGCCAGCTCGCAGCCACCGCCGAGCGCGAATCCGGCCACCGCGGCGATGATCGGCTTGCGGAACGCGGAGAACCGCTCCCAGCCCGCGAACTGATCGGCCAGGAACATGTCCATATAGGACTTGGACTGCATCTCCTTGATATCGGCGCCCGCGGCAAACGCCTTCTCCGAGCCGGTCAGCACGACCGCGCCGATCCCCGCGTCGGATTCGAGTTCGTCGAGCGCGGCGCTGATATCGATGAGCACCTGCGAGTTCAGCGCGTTCAGGGCCTTCGGCCGGTTCAGCGTGATGAGCGCGACACGGCCCTTGCGCTCCAGCAGGATGGTCTCGAAATCGGTCACGACTGCTCCTCCGATCGGGTGCGGACAGTCGTGACGATAGCCGAGGCGCCCGAATCCACCAGACCCAGTTCACCATCGCCGAGACCGAGGAAATAGGAGTCGACCAGTTCGGCGCTGACGTCGCCGAGCGCCGGCGGCAGCCACTGCGGCGCACGGTCCTTGTCGATGACCTGCGCGCGGATGCCCTCGCCGAGATCGTGGCTGCGCAGCCCCGCCACCGAGACCCGGAATTCGCGATTGAGGGTGTCGGCCAGGGTGGCGTCGCCGCGGGCCGACCGCAACGCCCGCAGCGTCACCTTCACCGCGACCGGCGACTTCGCCAGGATGTCGGCGGCGGCCTGCCGGGCCTCCGGCACCGGATGCGCCTGTAATCGGTGGACGATCTCCTCGACGTCGTCGCCGGTGTAGCAGGCGTCGATCCACTCGCGCTGCGCGAGCAGTGCGGAGGCCGGTGCGGCCTCGGCGAATTTGGCGATCGCGACCTCCACGTCCGTGCCGGCCAGCGCCGCCAGCAGCGCCGGCAGCCGATCCGAGGGCACGTAGTGATCGGCGAATCCGGCCGCGATCGCATCGCCGGCCGCCATCCGCCCGGCCGTCAGCCCCAGATGCGTGCCGATCTCACCCGGCGCCCGCGACAGCAGGCGGGTCCCGCCCACATCCGGTACGAATCCGATCCCGGTCTCCGGCATCCCGATCGACGACCGCTCGGTGACCACGCGATGACTACCGTGCGCGGAGACACCGACCCCGCCGCCGAGTACCAGGCCGTCCATGATCGCGACGTACGGCTTCGGATAGTCGGCGATCAGCGCGTTCAGCGTGTACTCGTCGCGCCAGAACTGCCCGCTCGGCGAATCCGCCCCGCCCACACGGTCTTTCGCGTCCGTGTACATACCGACGAGATCGCCGCCGGCACACAGTCCGCGCTCCCCCGAGCCGGTCAGCACGACCACCCGGACCTCGTCGTCGTCGGCCCACGCACGCAACGCCGCGAGTACCGCCCGCACCATCGGATGATTCAGCGCGTTGATCGCCCGCGGCCGATCGAGGGTGATCACCCCCAGCCCGTCCCGCTTCTCGATGAGCACTTCGTCGGTCATCGCCACCCTCTTCCTCCGCGGGCAGGCATCAACCGGCCACTTTCTCACTGAATGAACAAATCTATAGTCGGATATCCACGCATCACAGCGCGCTGTGAGATAGTCCATAGCCCGCGCACGGCTCAGGGGCAGCGGTCGGCGATGCGGTGGAGGGTGGTGTGGTCGGCGGTGGTGACGGGCAGGTCGTAGCGGGTCGCGGTGGTCAGGTAGCGGCCGGCGTAGAAGCAGTGGTAGGCGCGGGCCGGCGGGAGCCAGTCGGCGGGGGTGCGGTCGCCCTTGTCCTCGTTGCTGCCGCCGTCGACCGCGAGCAGATTCACCTCGACATCGTTTGCGAACCGGATGCGTTGCGGCAGTGGCCAATTCGCGGCGCCGAGATCCCAGGCGGCGGCCAGCGGGTAGATGTGGTCGATCTGCACGGCCCGGGGACGACTGCGGTCGAACCCGATGCGATGGCCGGTGTAGGGATCGGACAGGGTGCCGGTGAGCACGACACAGTCGCGACTGCCGGGACGGAAGCGGACCGCCGTGAGCTGCGCCCCGAGGACGCGGTTGCGCGCGTCGCAGTCGTGGACGCCGTCGACCCAGGCGGGACCGAACACGCACAACTGTGCGGCCTGGCAGCCACGGTCGTAGCCACCGGGATGGGGGCGGCGCGGCACCACCCGCACCCGGGCGAGCAGACCCTCCAGGTCGACCCGGGTGGGACTGCCCGGAGCGGGGGCGACCGGGGCGAGTTGCGCACAGCCCGCGAGGAGTGCGGTGAGCACCACCACGAGTGCCCCACGCCATACCGGCGGCGGGCGGTGTGCCCGCGCGATTCCCGATCCACCCCTGCTCGATCGCACGGATCAGTTCTTACACCGGGCCGCCGACAACTCCGCGCGTCCCGGCGTGTCCGGCGGGCGGGTCGCTACAGCCAGGCGCGCGCCAGCAGATCGTCGGCGGGGAGGTCGGCCTCCTGCGGCGGATACCGCATGGCCTGCACGGATTCGGCGTGCACGCCGTCGTGGCCGATCAGCCAGGAACCACCCCGTTCCTCGCATTCGGCGATCTTCGCGAACGTGTTCAACAGAAAGGTGATCGCGTGCCGCGGATCACCGGTCCGCGCCAGCCGCTGCGATTCACCCGGCCGGGACAGATCCAGCCACACCCCGGACTGGCCGTCCAGCCGCATACCGACGATCTTCGACGCGTCGACGAACGTGAATTTGCGTCGTTCCCACGGCGTCGTCGGCGTGAAACCCTGCTCGAGTACCTGGAGCAGAATTGTCATGATTCACTGCCCTCCCTGCTCTGCGCGACGCCGGCCGCGCCGCGAATTCGGGCTCGCCGGGAACACCCGGTCGCAGGACCGTTCAATGCCCGGAACAATCTTCAGTACAGGTCGCGGAACGCGAGCGATCCGCCGCTCGCGTCATGACCAGCAGATATTTCAGTATGTTCCGCGCGCCGCGGGAAATAAAGGGGTGGTCGGTCGGTGCGACGGATTCGTGGCCCGCGGCCGAGCGCGAATTACGGCTCGGTAATTCATTCGCCGCCCGGATGTCCGGAGGTTCCGCGGCGGCGGCCGGTGCCGCGGATGTCGGTACCGGCTGATTTGATGGGCGGATGCTGCACGGGTTGTGGACGCCGGGGTCGGGCCTGCTCCTGTGGCGCGACGACGATTCCGGCGCCGCGGTACCCGGCCTGCTCGGTGAGCTGGTGGCGGCGGCGCGGTTCCGGCATCGGGCCCGGGTGCTGCGCCCCGGGCCGGACGGACCGGCCGAGGTGGAGGTGCCGGCGCACGCGCTGGCGCCCGACGGGGCCGCCGAGGTGCTGTTGCAGCGGTTGCCGCCCGCCGCGGTGGCCGCCGACCTGCGCTTCCTCGCGCACACCGCGCAGGGGGTGCGGCGCTGGGCGCGCGGCGGCCGGGTGGTGCCCGAGCTGACCCGGGCCGACGGCGAATGGTGGGCACGCTGGCGGCTGATCGGCGGACAGCGGCAACGGGCCTGGCTGGCCGAACTGGTCGCGGCCACCCCGCCCGCGCTGCGGGTGGCCGGGCGGCCCGCGGCGGTGCTGGAGGATCTGGTCGCGGAGCTGACCGATCCGATCGTGCGGGGTGTGCTGGCCGAGGCCGCACCGCAGCAGCCCACCCACGAGCTGGTCGCGGCGCTGCTCGCCGACGCGCCGGTCGAATCGGGCTCGCATCGGGTGGCCACCGCGCTCGAGCAGTGGCGAACCAGTCTGACCGTCGGCGAGCCGGAACTCGTCCTGCGGCTGCTGGAGCCGGCGGAGGATCCCGACGGCATCGTCGACGCCGACACGCTGTGGCGCCTGGAGGTCTGCCTGCGCTCGGAAGGTGAAGCGCCGCAACCGGTCCCGCTGTCCGGCGAACCGGCGATGCTGCGCCTGGCGGGCGAGAAGGTGACGGCCGCGATCGCGGCGTACCCGCGGCTGCGCGATCTGCCGCGCGCACCCGGCGGTATCGACTTCCTGCTCACCACCACCGGGGTACAGGATCTGGTGGCGCACGGCGCACACGAATTACGCGGCGCCGGAGTGCAACTCATGCTGCCGCGGGCCTGGCGGATCGTCGCGCCGAGTATGCGGTTGCGGGTGCAGAGTCCGGCCGCCGCCGACAGCGCCGTCGGCCTCAGCGGATTGGTCTCCTACCGTTGGGAATTGGCGCTCGGCGATACCGTGCTGACCCCCGCCGAGATGGCGCGGCTGGTGCAGGCCAAATCGGATCTGGTGCAGTTGCGCGGCGAATGGGTGCAGGCCGACCACGAGGCGCTCGCCGCCGCGGCCGTCTATCTCGGCGGCCGCACCGACGACCGGATCGGCACGATGGCCCAGGTGCTGGCCGAGGTGTCGGGTTCCGAGGTGAAGCGGGTGCCGCTGGAGGAGGTCACCGCCACCGGCTGGGTGTCGGCGCTGCTCGACGGGAACCGCGAGGTGGCGCCGATCCCGGCCCCGGCCGGGCTGCGGGCCCAGTTGCGCCCGTATCAGGAGCGCGGACTGACCTGGCTGGCCACCATGAGCCGGCTGGGCTGCGGCGGCATCCTGGCCGACGATATGGGCCTGGGCAAGACGGTGCAGGTGCTGGCCCTGCTGGTCCACGAGCGCGAGCAGGCCGCCGCCGTACCCGGGCCGACGCTGCTGGTGTGCCCGATGTCGGTGGTGGGCAACTGGCAGCGTGAGGCGCAGCGGTTCGCCCCCGACCTGCGGGTCGCGGTGCATCACGGGGCCGGCCGCCGCTCCGGCGCGGAATTCGATGCCGCCGTTGCCGATTCCGATCTGATGATCACCACCTACGCGCTGCTGGCCCGCGATGTCGAGGAGCTGAAGCGGCAGACCTGGGGCCGGGTCGTCCTCGACGAGGCGCAGCACATCAAGAACGCCGCCACCCGCCAGGCCCGCGCCGCGCGGGAGATCCCGGCGCGACATCGCCTGGCGCTCACCGGAACTCCGGTGGAGAACCGGCTGGAGGAGCTGCGGTCCATCATGGATTTCGCGGCGCCGTCGCTGCTGGGCAAGGCCTCACAGTTCCACGCCCGGTTCGCGATTCCGATCGAACGCGAACGCGACGAGAACGCCATCACCCGATTGCGCACGGTGACCGGCCCGTTCGTGCTGCGCCGGGTGAAGACCGATCCGGCGGTGATCGCCGACCTGCCCGACAAGATCGAGATGGCGGTCCGCGCCAACCTCACCGTCGAACAGGCCGCGCTGTATCAGGCCGTGGTCGACGATATGGTCGCGAAGCTGAAAAGCACCAAGAGCGAGAGCATTTCGCGCAAGGGCACGGTACTGGGCGCGCTGACCCGGCTGAAGCAGGTGTGCAACCACCCGGCCCACTACCTCGGCGACGGCTCCTCGATACTGCGCCGCGGACAGCACCGCTCCGGCAAGCTGGCGCTGGTGGAGGACGTACTGGAGTCCGTCCTCGCCGACGGCGAGAAGGCCCTGCTGTTCACCCAGTTCCGCGAATTCGGCGAGCTGATCGCGCCGTATCTCACCGAACGGTTCGGCACCCGCATCCCGTTCCTGCACGGCGGGGTGTCCAAGACCGGCCGCGACACCATGGTCGAACGGTTCCAGGAGGAGGACGGCCCACCGCTGATGTTGTTGTCGCTCAAGGCCGGTGGCACCGGCCTGAACCTGACCGCCGCCAACCACGTCGTGCACCTGGATCGGTGGTGGAATCCGGCGGTCGAGAACCAGGCCACCGACCGCGCCTTCCGCATCGGCCAGCGCCGCGACGTCCAGGTACGCAAACTGGTGTGCGTGGACACCGTCGAGGAACGGATCCACGACATGCTCGGCGGCAAACAGGAATTGGCGAATCTGACGGTGGGCACCGGCGAGAACTGGATCGGCGAACTGAACAACGACGAGATCCGCACCCTGTTCGCACTCGGCTCCGAGGCGGTCGGCGAATGAACGGTCGAGCGGCACGGGTAGGCCACGGCATCGGCAACGGGGCAGGTGACACCGCGGTATGAGTCCGGTCGAGGATTACAGCAAGTACGGCAAGCGCATTCCGGTGCACGGCGGGGTGCGGTCCCGGAGCCGCCGTGGCGCGTCCTTCGCCCGGAGTTGGTGGGGCCGCGCCTTTCTGGACGCGATCGAACAGGTCGCCGATGCGGGCCGGCTCACGCGCGGCCGCTCCTATGCCCGCGCGGGCCAGGTGGTGAGTTATCACCTCGAACCCGGCACGGTGGCCGCGGAGGTGCAGGGCAGCCAGCCCCGGCCCTTCACCGCGGTGCTGACGCTGCGGCAGCTGCGCGACGAGCGCCTCGACGAGGTGATCGACCTGGTCCGCGCCACCCCCGGCATGCTCGCGCAGCTCGCCTCCGGCACCCTGCCGCCCGAACTGGGCCCGATGCTGCTGCCCGGCACCGCCGCCGAACTCGACTTCTCCTGCACCTGCCCGGATTCCGGCTGGCCCTGCAAACATGTCGCCGCACTCTGCTACATCATCGCGGAACGCCTCGACGAGGAACCCGCGGTGATGCTCACCCTGCGCGGCCTCGACCTGGACACCCTCATCGGCGGCGTCGAACGCGACAGCGGCCCCACGGTTTCCGACGACCTGTACGGCGAGAACATCGCCCTGCCCGCCCTGCCCACGCCCGAATTCCGCACCGCCATAGACGATCTCGATCCGATCCCGCTGCGCCAGGCCCTGCGCGCGACCGCCGCGGACGAGCGCACCGCCGAGGCGGGCCTGCGCGATCTGCGCGCGATCTACCGGGCATTGGAGGACCGGCCGTGACCGATCCGGTGGACGATCTGGGCACACCGGTACCGATCCCCCGCCCCGCGCGGCGGGTGGTGTCGCTGGTTCCGTCGCTGACCGAGGCCATCACCGCGACCTGCCCCGAGGTACTGATCGCCGCCACCGACTGGTGCACCCACCCGACCGGCCTGGCGGTGGAACGAGTGCGCGGCACCAAGAATCCGAATGTGCGCCGGATCGTGGCGCTCGCCCCGGATCTGGTGGTCTGCAATCAGGAGGAGAACCGCCGCCTGGACGTGGACCGGCTGCGCGCGGCGGGAATTCCGGTGTGGGTCACCAGGATCACCACCCTGGACGAGGCCTGCACCGCCCTGGCGAACCTGTTCGGCACCGCGCTCGCGGTGCCGCTCCCGCCCTGGCTGACCGAGGCGGAACGGATCTGGTCCGTACCCCCACCGAAACCCGCTGTGCGCGCGGTGATTCCGATCTGGCGCAATCCGTGGATGGTCGTCGGCCGCGACACCTTCACCGGCGACCTGGCCCGCCGCCTCGGCCTGCACCTGGTGCACGCCGACCGCCCCGAGCGCTATCCCACCGTGTCCGACGCCGAACTGACGGCGAACGTCGACCTGGCGGTACTCCCCGACGAACCGTACGTCTTCACGAAAACCGATGGCCCGGAAGCCTTCCCGGACCTCCCGGTGGCACTCGTCGCCGGCCGCGCCCTCACCTGGTACGGCCCGTCCCTGGTCACCGCCCACGCCGAACTGACCGCCGCCCTCGCCGCCGCCGTCCACCACCGGACCGAGTAGCGCACCGGCACAACACCATTCGGCCGAGCCGACCGAGCCACACGCACCACATCACCGCGGCCACGCAGCGCCGGCACCGCACCGGTGTCGACGACCGGCGGTCCCGGCAGGCACGGACATCCCCACAACTGCCGCCGATCCCTACCGGCGTCGCCGACGGTCAGCAGCTCGCAGACGGCGCCGACGACCGGCGCTCGGTCAGGCCAGTAGGGCGGCGTCGATCGCGTAGACGCTCTGTGCGTTGGTGCGGAAGACCTGGTCCAGCTCGACGGCGCTGCCACCGCGGTCGGCCAGCACGTCGACGACCACCTGGGCACTGTCGGCGATGCTGGTGATCGGTTTGTCGATCGGGAAGTTCGAGCCCCAGATCAGGCGTTGCGCGCCGAAGACGTCGAAGGCGTGGTGCAGCAGCGGCGCGACGCGTTCCAGCAGAGCCGCTACCGGGGTCGGGTTGCCGCGGACCGGGACCGGATGGCCGAGGATGGGCATCGCCAGGCCGCTGACCTTGGCCAGCACGTTCGGCTGGGCGGCCAGGGTGGCGAGGTCCTCGCGCCAGCGGCCGAACAATTCGCGCCGCGCGGCGGCATCGGCGCCGGTGGTGCGGCCGACCGGGCCGAAGATGCCCGCGGGGGTCCCGAGGTGGTCGAGCACGATGGTCACCTCGGGGAACCGTTGTGCCAGGGCAGTCACCTCCGGCAGCTGATGCGAGTACACCCAGGCCTCGAACAGCAGGTCGCGGTCGGCGAGCACCCCGAATCCGTTCAGGAATCCGGAGGAGGTGAGGACGCCCGGCACCTCCGCGAAGGAGCGGACGCCGGGGTCCGGGTGGTGGGCGACCATCGTGCGGATGCCCCGGACCAGCGGTGATGCCGAGCGGTGCGCGTCGACCAGGTCGGCGAAGCCGAGGCGGCTCGGATCGCCGCCGCCGATGATCGCCCCGAGGGCGGGCGTGTCGACGCCGAACGGCAGGCTCGCGACCCAGCGGGTCTCGTCGGCCTTGGCCGCCGGCGCCCGCCCGGCCCATTCCACCTCGATGTGCACCAGCGCCTCCACCGGCACCTCACCGGCGTCGGAGCGGTAGTCGGCGGGCAGGTACGGGTGCAGATAGGCGCTGGGGTCGGCGATGAACTCCCGATCCCGCTTCGGCGTCAGCCGGGTGGCGAAGTCGGCCGGCAGCGGCAGGTAGCGCAGCAGCTTGGCGGCGGCGCTGAACTCCCTGGGCGTCCCGAGTGGATCCCACTGGTGGATGTGGGCGTCCACGACGCTGATTCCCGCGAGGTCCATACCGCCCCTTTCGTCCGGCTACCCGTCCGATCGGCGATCGCCCCATGGTCCCGGGGCCGATCGCCGCAGGTCGGGCCGATCGATCGCTTGCATACTGTCCAGAGTACGAGCGACGGGCGGGCCACGAACCGGTCAGACGTTGCGGCGGTACTGCCCCCCGACGGTGAAGAAGGCGTCGGTGACCTGCTGCAGGGTGCAGACGCGCGCGGCGTCCATCAGGACCGCGAAGACGTTGTCGTCACCGCGGGCCGCGGCCTCCAGGCGGGCCAGGGCGGCATGCGCCTCGTCCCGGTGCTGCTGCCGGAAGTCCTGGGTCCGCTGCAACTGGGACTGCTTCTCGGCCTCGGTGCCGCGGGCCAGTTCGAGCTCCCGGTGCTCCTCCCCGTGCGGGTTGCGGAAGGTGTTGACCCCGACGATGGGCAGCGTGCCGTCGTGCTTGCGATGTTCGTACCGCATGGACTCGTCCTGGATGCGGCCGCGCTGATAGCCGGTCTCCATCGCACCCAGCACGCCGCCGCGCTCGGAGATCCGCTCGAATTCGGCGAGGACCGCCTCCTCGACCAGATCGGTCAGCTCCTCGATGATGAAACTGCCCTGCAGCGGATTCTCGTTGACCGCGAGACCCCACTCCTTGTTGATGATCAACTGGATCGCCAGCGCGCGCCGCACCGACTCCTCGGTCGGGGTGGTGACCGCCTCGTCGTAGGCGTTGGTGTGCAGGCTGTTGCAGTTGTCGTAGATCGCGATCAGCGCCTGCAGCGTGGTGCGGATGTCGTTGAAGTTCATCTCCTGGGCGTGCAGCGAGCGGCCGGAGGTCTGGACGTGGTACTTGAGCTTCTGCGAGCGTTCGTCGGCCCCGTACTTGTCGCGCATGGCGACCGCCCAGATCCGCCGCGCCACCCGGCCGATCACCGAATACTCCGGATCCATGCCGTTGGAGAAGAAGAAGGACAGGTTGGGCGCGAACTCGTCGATGTGCATCCCGCGCGCGAGATACGCCTCCACATAGGTGAATCCGTTGGCGAGGGTGAAGGCGAGCTGGCTGATCGGATTCGCCCCGGCCTCGGCGATGTGATAGCCGGAGATCGACACCGAGTAGAAGTTGCGAACCCCGTTGCGCACGAACCATTCCTGGATGTCGGCCATCATGCGCAGGCTGAACTCGGTGGAGAAGATGCAGGTGTTCTGGCCCTGATCCTCCTTGAGGATGTCGGCCTGCACGGTGCCGCGCACGGTGGCCAGGGTCCGCGCGCGCAGCGCGGCAGTCTCGTCCGCGGTCGGCGCGCGCCCCTCGGATTCCGAGAATCGTTGCAGCGCTTGATCGATCGCCGTGTTCAGGAAGAAGGCGAGCATGGTCGGCGCCGGCCCGTTGATGGTCATCGACACCGAGGTGGTCGGCGCGGAGAGGTCGAACCCGTCGTAGAGCGCCTTCATATCGTCCAGCGAGGCCACCGAGACCCCGGAGGTGCCGACCTTACCGTAGATGTCGGGCCGCTCGGCCGGATCGTGACCGTACAGGGTCACCGAATCGAACGCCGTGGACAGGCGTTTCGCGTCGGAATGCTCGGACAGCACCCGGAACCGCCGGTTGGTGCGGAACGGATCGCCCTCGCCGGCGAACATCCGCGCCGGATCCTCGTTGTCCCGCTTGAACGGGAAAACCCCTGCGGTGAACGGGAATCGGCCCGGCAGATGCTCCGCGCGCAGGAATCGCAGCAGCTCACCGTGATCGGTGTAGCGTGGCAGCGACACGCGCGGAATCGAACTGCCGGACAACGTGGTTCGCCGCAGCGCGGTCCGCAGTTCGCGGTCGCGCACCCGCACCACCTGCTCCTCGCCGAGGTACGACTCGGCCACCACGGGCCAGCCGTCGAGCAGCGCGGCATTGCCGGGGGTCAGCTCGGTGCGGGCCTGCGCCAGCAACCTTCCCACCGCCGCGGTCGCGGCCGCGGTTTCGGCGGCGACCGGCGCGTGCGCCACCGCATCACCGGATCGCGCTGCGGCGGAACCGATCTCGTCTCCCGCGCCGAGTTCCGCGAGCACCGCGTCGAACCGCTGCACCCGCTGTGCGGCGATCACCTGCCGCGCCGTCTCGGCGTGATAGCCGCGCACGGTATCGGCGATCTCCGCCAGGTAGCGCACCCGGGCGGGCGGGATGAGCTGGGCGAATCTGGTCGAGGCCCGCACATCCACGCGCGGCAGCGCACCCGGTTCCAGTGGCAGCCCGCGCTCGCCGAGCAGACCGATCAGATGCTGGTACAGCGCCGTGACGCCGTCGTCGTTGAAGGTGGCGGCGCTGGTGCCGAACACCGGCATATCCTCCGGCGCGGCGCCGAAGGCCTCCCGGTTGCGGATCAGCTGCCGCGATACGTCGCGCAGCGCGTCGGCGGCCCCGCGCCGCTCGAACTTGTTGATCGCCACCACATCCGCGAAATCCAGCATGTCGATCTTCTCCAGCTGGGAGGCGGCGCCGAATTCCGGGGTCATCACGTACAGCGCGACGTCGACGTGGTCGACGATGGCCGCGTCGCCCTGGCCGATACCCGGCGTCTCCAGGATCACCAGGTCGTATCCGGCGGCCTTGCAGGCCAGGATCATCGCGTCGATATTGGTCGGCAGTTCGTGTGCGCCGCGGGTGGCCAGCGAGCGGAAGTAGGTGTGGCCGGCGTCCAGCGCGTTCATCCGGATCCGGTCGCCGAGCAGCGCGCCGCCGCCGCGGCGGCGGGTGGGGTCGACGGCCAGCACGGCCACGCGCAGTTTGTCCTGCTGATCGGTGCGCAGCCGGCGGACCAGTTCGTCGGTCAGCGAGGATTTACCCGAGCCGCCGGTACCGGTGATGCCGAGAACCGGCACGGTCCGGCCGGCCGTGGCGGCGGTCAGCGCGGCGAGGTCGTCGGCGGGCAGGGTGTCCTGTTGCAGGCAGGTGAGGGTGCGGGCCAGCGCGGTGCGCTCCCCCGCGAGCGTCGCGGTCACGGGCACCGGCTGCTGCGCGAGGTCCACGTCGCAGTCCCGGACCAGCTCGTTGATCATGCCGGGCAGACCGAGCCGCTGGCCGTCTTCGGGAGAGAAGATGCGCACCCCGGACTCGGCGAGCCGGGCGATCTCCCCCGGCACGATGACGCCGCCGCCGCCGCCGAAGATCCGCACGTGCCCGGCGCCGGCCTCGCGCAGCGCCGCCGCGAGATATTCGAAGTATTCGACGTGCCCGCCCTGATAGGAGCTGACCGCCACCCCCTGCACGTCCTCGCTGAGGACCGCGTCGACCACCTCGTGGACGGCCCGGTTGTGCCCGAGGTGGATCACCTCGGCGCCCTGCGCCTGCAGGATCCGCCGCATGATGTTGATCGCCGCGTCGTGCCCGTCGAAGAGCGCCGCCGAGGTGACGAAACGTACCGGATGCACCGGTACATGTAGGTCGGTCATGGTTACCTCCACACCGTGCATCAGTTGCCATCCCAATAGTAGGACGTCAAAGTAAATCTAGTGCAGGACCCCCTCGGCACGCAATGCGCGACGCGCGTCCGCGGGGCGGGCCGCTATTGTCGGCCTGGTGACGACGCAGGACGACTACCCGGTGCTCTGGCCGGTCCCGACCCGGTGGGCCGACAACGATCACTACGGCCACGTGAACAACGTGACCTACTACTCGTACTTCGACACCGCGGTCAACGCCTGGCTGATGCACGCCACCGGCACCGATATCCGCGACCTGCCCGCCATCGGCGTGGTCGCCGAGACCTCCTGCAAGTTCCTCGGCTCGCTGAGCTTCCCCGACCGGCTGCGCGTCGGCCTGCGCATCGCCCGCCTCGGCCACTCGAGCATCACCTACGACCTCGCCGTCTTCCGCGAGGACGGCGACCGGCTGGAAGCGGCGGCGACCGGCCGGTTCGTGCACGTCTACGTCGACGAGCTGACGCGCAAACCGGTCGAGATCCCCGCCGTCATCCGCGAAGCTGCCGAAACGCTGACCTGAGCCCGCGCTGTCGATTCTCGTGAGCGGCCTCAGACCCGGCCGAGCAGCGTCAGCGGATCCTCCAGCAGCGACGCCACGGTCGACAGGAATCGGGAGCCCAGTTCGCCGTCGATCATCCGGTGGTCGAAGCTCAGGCCCAGCGTGGTGACCCAGCGCACCGCCGGTTCGTCGCGGTAGACCCACGGCCGCTTGCGGATCGAGCCGAGGCACAGGATCGCGCCCTCGCCCGGATTCACCAGCGGCACACCGATATCCACGCCGAAGACCCCGACGTTGCTGATGGTGAAGGTGCCGCCGATCAGATCCGCGGGGGTGGCGGCGCCGGAGCGCGACATCTCGGCCACCCAGCCGATGTCGCGGCACAGATCGCGCAGGCTCAGCGTCTGCGCCTCCTTGACGTTCGGCACCAGCAGCCCGCGGTCGGTGGCGACCGCGATACCCAGGTTCACATAGTGCTTGGTGACGATCTCCCGGTTCTCCTCGTCCCAGAACGAGTTGATGCCCGGGAATTCCGCCATCGCGGCGAGCGCGGCCTTGGCGGTCAGCGCCAGCGGCGTCAGGCTGAGGCCGCTGAAGGAGGCCGTGTTGCGCAGATGGTCCAGCAACTCCATCGACGCGGTGAAATCGGTGGTCACGAACGCGCTGGCCTGCGGAATGGTGTGGGAACTGGTGACCATCGCCGCCGCGGTGCGCTTGCGGACGCCGCTGACCGGGATCCGGGTCTCGCGCTCGACGGGGGCCGGCCGGGCCGGGCCGCCGTCCTCGGGCCGCATGGCCGGCGGCGCCGGAGCGGCCGCCCGAGCGTCCGGATCGTCGACGGGGCGAGCGCGATTCATCGGCTGGGAGACCGGAACGGCCTGCCGCACATCTTCCACGGTGACCGCGCCACCCGGGCCGGAGCCGGCCACGACGGCGAGATCGATACCGAGTTCCCGGCCGAGTTTGCGGGCCGCGGGGGTGGCGGCCTGCCGGGTCGCGAACTCGGGGTACGCGGGCATCTCCGTGTCATCCGATCGGCTCACCGCTGGGCCGCCGGATCCGCTCACCGGTGGGCGGCCGCGGCGGGAGGCCGTCTCCTCCTCCGGGCCGTAACCGACCAGTATCGCGCGCCTGCCACCGGAATCGGTTGCGGCGCCGTCGGATTCGCTGTTCACGGATTCTGCGCGGCCACCCCGGGACGCGACCGCGTCCGGTGACGACGGACCCGGCGCCGCGTCCGAGGCGGCCACCCGGATCAGCGCGGCGCCCACGGCGACGGTGTCGCCGGGCTCGGCGAGCAGTTCCACCACCTCACCGGCGAACGGGCTGGGCAGCGCCACCTGCGCCTTGGCCGTCTCCACCTCGGCGATGGTCTGATTGAGCTCGACGGCGTCACCGACCGCCACGGCCCAGGAGATCAACTCCGCGTCGGCCAAACCCTCGCCGAGATCGGGGAGCCGGAACTCCAGGATCTGGCGGCGGGCTTCCACCACACGGTTTTCCGAGTCGTTCGGCAAGGGGCACCTCTGTCTGAACGGGCGGTCGGACGGTGTCACGCAAACGTTCGATCGACCGCATCCAGGATGCGATCGGGGTCGGGCAGGTGGTGCCGTTCGAGCTTAGCGGGGGGATAGGGGATGTCGAAGCCACCGACGCGCAGGACCGGCGCCTCCAAGTAGTAGAAACAGCGTTCGCTGATCCGGGCGGCGATCTCCGCGCCGAGCCCCGCGAACACCGGCGCCTCGTGCGTGACGACGAGCCGGCCGGTCCGCCGCACCGATTCCTCGACCGTGTCGAAGTCGATCGGCGACAGGCTGCGCAGATCGATCACCTCCAGTTCGTGCCCCTCCCCCGCGGCGATCTCGGCCGCGGTCAGCGCGGTGCGGACCATGCCGCCGTACGCGACGATCGTGGCGTCCCGGCCCGGACGGCAGATCCGGGCCCGGTCCAGGGGATACGGATCGGCGTCCAGCGCATCGGGATCGACCTCGGCCTTGTCCCAGTAACGGCGCTTGGGCTCCAGGAAGATCACCGGGTCGGGCAGCGAAATCGATTGGCGCAACATGAGATACGCGTCGGCGGGGGTACTCGGCGAGACCACCCGCAGCCCGGCGGTGTGCGCGAAGTACGCCTCCGGCGACTCGGAGTGGTGCTCCACCGCCCCGATCCCGCCGCCGAACGGGATCCGCACGGTCAGCGGCGCCGAGGCCGCGCCGCCGGTGCGGTAGTGGATCTTCGCGACCTGCGAGACGATCTGATCGAACGCCGGATACACGAAGCCGTCGAACTGGATCTCGCACACCGGCCGGTAGCCGCGCAGCGCCATCCCGAAAGCCGTTCCGATGATGCCGGATTCGGCCAGCGGCGTATCGATCACCCGGTTGTCCCCGAAATCCTTCTGCAGGGTGTCGGTGACCCGGAAGACACCGCCGAGCCGGCCGATGTCCTCACCGAGCAGCACCACCTTGGGATCGTCCTCCAGGGCGCGGCGCAGGCCCGTGTTCAGAGCGGCGGCGAACGTGATCATGACCGGACTCCCTCCAGGTATGCGGTGTAGTCCCGCCGCTGTTCGTCGATCAGCGGATGCGGTGTCGCGTATACGTGCTCGAACAACGCGGCCGGCGCCGGATCGGGCATGCCGACCGTGGCGCTGCGCACCCGCTCCCCCACAGCGTCCGAACGATCGCGTACCTGTTGCTCGAAGTCGCTGTCCCAGAACCCTTCTCGTTCCAGCAGCCGGCGCATCCGATCGATCGGATCGCGGCGCCGCCACAGTTCCAGCTCCGCCGCCGCGCGATAGCGGGTCGGATCGTCGGCGGTGGTGTGCGGGCCCATCCGGTAGGTGATCGCCTCGATGAACGACGGCCCGCCACCGGCCCGCGCCCGGGCCACCGCCTGCCGGGTCACCGCGAGCACACCCAGCGCGTCGTTGCCGTCGACCTGGACGGCCGGCATGCCGTAGCCGTAGGCCCGGCGCGCGATCGGGGTCGCGCTCTGCACCTGTACCGGTTCGCTGATCGCCCAGTGGTTGTTCTGGCAGAAGAACACCACCGGGGCACTCCACGAGGAGGCGAAGCCGAGCGCCTCCGCGATATCGCCCTGACTCGTCGCGCCGTCGCCGAAATAGGCGATGGTCGCGATCTCGGCGCCGTCGAGATGTGCCGCGTAGGCGTAGCCGGTGGCGTGCAGACCCTGCGCGCCGACCACGATCGCCGGATTGGTCATGTTGATCGTGTCCGGCTCCCAGCAGCAGTGCGCGACACCGCGCCACATCCGGGTGATCGCGCCCGGATCGACACCCCGGCAGTAGGCCACCGCGGCCTCGCGATAGCTGCAGAACACGTAATCGTCGGAGTTCAGAGCGTGGGCGGAACCGATCTGCGCGCCTTCCTGGCCCAGCAGCGGCGGCCACAGGCCGAGCTGGCCCTGGCGTTGCAGTGCGGTCGCCTCGGTGTCGATGCGCCGGGCGGCGACCATGTCCTCGTACATTCGCCGCAGCCGTTCGGGGCCGACATCGGCGACCAGGGCGGCGTGCTCGCGATCGAGTACGCGGCGGCCGTCGGGCTGGACCAACTGCACCGGATAGGCGCTCGGGTCGGTCATCGTCATCGCCTCCTCGCCCGTCCGGGCGATCACGGGGCCGCTGCGCGGGTGGCGCAGCCGCCGCCTCCGGTTCCGGCCGGGGTCGCCGGCCGTTGCGGTGCAATGGTGTCCTACACCACACAGCATCCACGATTGAGCGAATCGCGCAAGTACCAACCTCGCAACTGGGCAGAATGCGTGGCACGACCGGGGAGTCGCCTGTCATACTGCGTTACATGTCCAGTGCAGAGCAGATCGGTGCCGTGATCGACGCGACGGATGCGCGGCTGTTGCTGGAGCTGGTCGCCAATCCCCGCGCCACCGGCGTGGAGCTGGCCACCCGCCTGGGGCTGTCCCGCAACACCGTGCAGGCCCGGCTGGCCCGCTGGGAGTCGGCCGGGGTGCTGGCGAGTTTCGAACGCCGGGTCGATCCGCGCGCGCTGGGGTATCCGCTGGCCGCGTTCGTCTCCGTCGTGGTCGATCAGCACACCCTGGACGCCGTCGTCGACGAGCTGGCCCGGGTCCCGGAGGTCACCGAGGTGTGCGGGCTGACCGGTCAGACCGATCTCACCGTCCGCGTCGTCGCCCGCGACGCCGACGATCTGTACCGGGTCGCGGGCCGGATCCTGGAGATCCGCGGCGTGGAACGCACCAATATGGCCCTGGTGATGCAGCAGTTCGTCGGCCCCCGCACGGCCCCCCTGCTGGCCCGGGTGGCCGCCGACGGCAACACCCGCTGAGCCCGCCGGACCGAAAACGGACCAGTTTCGCACGATTGGCCGCTGACCGCACCGAACGCGGTCACCGACGATGACACGATGAGCACCACCGCCGCCGAATCCCCCGGAGCCTCGCCCACCGAACCGGTCGATTCGCCCGAACCACGGGCCGGCGACCCGGTGGCTCCGGCAGGTGGCCCGCCGAGCCATACCGCGCATGCGATCGGCGCGGGGGCGGTGGCGGCGCTGGTCGGATTCACCAGTTCGTTCGCGGTGGTGCTGGCCGGGCTGACCGAGATGGGCGCCACACCGGCACAGGCGGCCTCGGGCCTGATGGTCGTCTGTCTCACCCAGGCGATCGGAATGTTGTTGCTGGCCCGGCGTTTTCGCATCCCGATCACGCTGGCCTGGTCCACCCCCGGTGCGGCGTTGCTGGCGAGCACCGGTGCGGTGGCCGGGGGCTGGGCCGCGGCCGTCGGCGCGTTCCTGGTGACCGGGGTGCTGATCGTGCTCACCGGATTCTGGGATCGGCTCGGCCGGCTGATCGCGGCGATTCCGGTCGAGATCGCGCAGGCCATGCTGGCCGGGGTGCTGGTGCCGCTGTGCCTCGCGCCGGTGCGTTCGGTGACCGTCAGTCCGGCCGTGGTGGTGCCGGTGCTCGTCGTGTGGCTGGTGCTGCAACGGTTCGCCGCCCGCTGGGCGGTACTGGCGGCGTTCGCGACCGCGGCCGTCGGCGCGGGTATCGATATCGCGGTGACCCATCGCCACCTGGATCTCGCCGCCATGACGCCGCGGGTGGAACTGACCGCGCCGCACTGGACCTGGCAGGCGGTGGTCGGCGTCGCGGTGCCGCTGTACATCGTCACGATGGCCGCGCAGAACATCCCCGGCACCGCGGTGCTCTCGTCGTTCGGCTATCGGGTGCCGTGGCGGGCGGCGATGATCACCACGGGGCTGGGCACGCTGGTGGGTGCGACCGCCGGTGGGCACGTGGTGAATCTGGCCGCGATCAGCGCGGCGCTGACCGCGGCGCCCGCGGCCCATCCGGATCCGCGCCGCCGATGGATCGCGGCGGTCGGTACCGGCGGTACCTATCTGCTGATCGCGCCCGCTGCCGCCGCACTGGTGACGCTGGTCGCCGCCGCGCCCCGGGGTGCGCTGGAAAGCGTTGCGGGCCTTGCCCTCCTGGCCACCCTGGCGAGTGCGCTGACCGCCGCGCTGGGCCCGGCCGAACATCGCACGGCGGCCGTGGTGACCTTCCTCGTCTCGGCGTCGGCGATCACGATCGCCGGTATCGGGGCGGCCTTCTGGGCACTGGCCGCCGGCCTGCTGGTGCGATGGGTGCTCGCGCCGCGTGGCCGGACGGCGCCGACCACCGCCGCGTCGCGGTAGCCGGCGCCGGGTCATCTCGGGTCAGACCCCCAGGAAGGTGGTCAGATCCTTGAGGAAACGCTCCTTGTCGCCCGGCACCATGGCCAGGCCGTGCGAGGCGCCCTCGTAGACGATGAGGCTCGCGTCCCGGATGATCTCGACCGCCTGCCGGGCGGTGGCGTCGATCGGCACGATCTGATCGTCGTCGCCGTGCACGATCAGGGTCGGGATGTCGAACTTCTTCAGGTCGGCGGTGAAATCGTCCCAGCCGAAGGCGTCCACGCACTTCACGCCGGCCTGGATGGATTCGTGCATCGCCATGAACCAGAACGCGTCCCGGTTGCCCTGGGTGGCCTTCGAGCCGCGGCGGTTCGCGCCGAAGAACATCTCGGACACGTCCTTCCAGAACTGCGACCGCTCCCCGAGGATCCCGTTCTTGATCTGCACGAGGGCGTCCTCGGGCACACCCGACGGATTGTCGGCGGTCTTCAGCATGTGCGGCGTGATCGCCGACAGCAGTACGGCCGAACGGACCCGCGAGGTGCCGTGCCGGCCGATGTAGCGGGCGAGCTCGCCGCCGCCCATCGAATGCGCGACCAGGGTCACGTCCCGCAGGTCGAGCTGCGTCAGCAGATCGTTCAGATCGTCGGCGAAGGTGTCGAAGTCGTAACCGTCCCACGGCTGCTCCGAGCGGCCGTGACCACGGCGATCGTGGGCGATACCCCGGAAACCCGCGTCGGCGACCGCCTTCATCTGGTCGTCCCAGGCATCGGCATTCAGCGGCCATCCGTGGATGAACACGACCGGGCGGCCCGAACCCCAGTCCTTGTAGTAGATGTCCACTCCGTCGCGCGTCGTACACACAGGCATCGGGAGAGCCTCCTTCGTCCGGTCGCCGAGCGAATCCCGGATCGCCGATCCGGGCTGTCGGAACAAAGGTAGCTGTACATTTGCCACGGGCAACCTGTTCTTGTCCCATCGGTGACCCGGCGGGAGCCGGTACCGTCGAATCGGTGGACACGTCGACCCTCGCCCCGGCCACCAGGTTCGCGCGTGCCGCCGTTTTCGCGGTGTTCGGGCTGAACGGATTCACGCTGTCGATGTGGGTGGTGCACATCCCGGTGATCACCGCGCGCGCCGGAGTTTCGCACGCCACGCTGGGCATGCTGATCCTGCTGATGGCCGGCAGCGGCATCCTCGGCATGCAGGCCGCCGGGCCGATCGCCGACCGGGCCGGCAGTCGCACCGTGGTCGCGGTGGCCGGCGTGTTCGTCTCCCTGGTGATCCTGATCCCGATCAACGCGGCCGGTCCGGTGACACTCGCGATCGGGTTGGCGGCGTTGGGTTTCGGCAACGGCGCGCTGGACGTGTCGATGAACAGTCAAGCGGTGCACGTGGAACGGCAGTACGGGCGGCCGATCATGTCCGCGTTCCATGCCTTGTTCTCCTGTGGCGGATTGGCCGGATCACTGGTCGGCGCGGCCGCGCTGCACGCCGGACTGGACACCCGGCTGACCGTGGCGGGCGTCGCGGCACTCGGCCTGGTGCTGATCGCCGTGCTGGTGCCGCGCCTGCTCCCGCACGATCGCCCGCACCCGGCCGCCGACGCCGCCCGGCCGGCATCGGCCGCTGCGAGCACCCCGGGGCCGGGCGATGCCGAAATCGCCGGGGATCGCCGCGAGGCGTCCGGCGCGGCCGCGGAGCGCGGTGGCGAAACCGCGGTCGGCGCAGCCGTATCCGATCGAGCGAGCCGCCGGGACGTGCGAAAGGTGCTGGCGCTCGGCGCGATCGCGATCGCGTTCCTGATGACCGAGGGCGTCGCCAACGACTGGAGCACGCTCCAGGTGCACGAGCGGCTGCACGTCTCGGATGCCACGGCGGCGCTGGCCTTCGGCGCGTTCTCGACGACGATGACCATCGGCCGGTTCGCCGCCGATCGGGTCAACGGACGGTTCGGGCGGGTGGCGCTGGTGCGCTGGGGCGCGCTGCTCGCCGCGGCCGGACTGGGCCTGATCGTCGGATCGGCCTGGGTGCCGGTCACATTGGCGGGCTGGGCGCTGCTGGGGGTCGGGCTGGCCGGTGGCGTGCCCCAGATCTTCAGTGCCGCGGGCAATCTCGGGACCGAGACGGCGACCACCGATATGTCGCACGTATTCACGCTCGGTTATCTCGGTTTCCTGGCCGGACCCTCGGTGATCGGCTGGCTGGCGAAATTCACCTCGCTGACCACGGCACTGATCTTCCCGCTGGTCGCGATCCTGTTGTGCGCGTGGTTCGCCCGCATCGTCGCGACACCGGAACCCTGACGCGATCCCGCGGTTACAGTCGGGGCATGTTCGCCAACGAGCGGCAGGACCGCAGACTCGATCGCATCGAACGCAAACTGGACGCGATCATCGCGCACCTCGGCATCACCGGAATCGATTCGGAGCGGATGGATGCCGAGTACCGGCCGCCGCCGGTCGAATTCGCCGGCGAGATGGCCGACGTGGACGAGCTACTGACCCAGGGCAAGAAGATCGCCGCGATCAAGCGGTATCGCGAGCTGTACCCCCAGGCCTCACTGCGCGAGGCCAAGGACGCCGTGGAGGCCCGGGAGCCGCGAATCCGCTGATCGTCAGTGTGGGACGTGCTTGTGCCGCACGCCGTTTCCGAAGGCGACCACCGCGGCCAGCAGCGCGCCGATACCGAGCAGCACGAAACTCAGTACGTACGCGTGCAATTGCGGCACGTTGGAGTGACCGATGGTGTACGCGGACAGAATCGAGCCGGTGATGGCGCCGGAGATACTGCCGCCGGCGGTCCGGACCAGCGAGTTGATCCCGCTGGCGATACTGCTCTCGCTCATCGCCACATGCTGGACGGCCAGGGTGCCCAGCGCCGCGTAACTGATACCGAAACCGATGCCCTGCAACACATTCGAGATGATCAGCTCGTACCCGTGGGTGTGGAAGAAGGCCAGCGACAGCGGCGCGAACGCGGCGATGGCCGCGCCGAGCGCCAGCGTGTGCGCCGCACCGATGCGGGCCGCGATCCGGCCGGTGCGGAACGAGAAGAAGGTCATCATGACGGTGCTGGGGATGCCGTACAGGCCGACATCCAGCACCGTGCCGGACAGGCCGTACCCCACCTTGTCCGCCGGGGTCTCGACGAAATTCGAGATCAGCGAGAACGAGCCGAACATCGCGAATCCGAGGAGGGCCGAGGCCAGGTTCGCCGACAGTGAGCGCGGCCCGACCAGCAGCGGCAGTCGCACCAGCGGCTGTGCCACCTTCAACTCGGCGAACACCCACACCGCGGTGAGTACGACGGCCGCGACGAACAGCCCGATCACACTGCCGGAACCCCAGCCCCAGTCCGGCCCCTCGCTGATCGCCAGCAGCAGGCAGGTCAGCAGGCCCGCCAGCAGACCGGCCCCCACGAAATCGGGCCGGCCGCCGTGCCGGATGCCGGTGTCCGCGGCCGTCACGCCGATCAGGATCGTGGACAGCAAGGCCATCCCGGCGGTGATCCAGAAGACCGGATGCGCGCTGGTGGTGTGGTTGGCGATGACGCCGGTGACCAGCATGCCGATCGTGCCGCCGACGCCCATCGTGCCACTCATCACGCCGATGGACGTGGTCAGCCGCTTCGGCGGGAAGGTGTCGCGAATGATGCCGATCGCCAACGGGATCAGCGCGGACGACACACCCTGCAACGCCCGGCCGACGACGTAGATCGGGAGCGTGGCGGCGAGGGCACAGATCACCGAACCGGCCAGCAGCAGGCCCATGCAGACCATCACCATGAGCTTCTTGCCGTACATGTCGCCGAATCGCGACAGCAGCGGCGTCGCGACCGCGCCGGTGAGCAGCGAGGCGGTGAACAGCCAGGTCACGCCGGAGACGTTGGTGTGCAACTGCACGATCAGCCGCGGCAGCAGCGGGATCACCACGGTCTGTTGCAGCGAGACGACCAGGCCGGCGGCACAGAGTGCGAGCAGGGTCAGGCCGAGCGGGGCCTTGGTACCGGCGTCGTCCGGGCCGGAGTCGGTCGTGTTCGCGCCGGCTCCGGGCCGGCCCTCGACGGTCGACGTCATCTGTATGTCCTCATCCTCGTCCCGAAAACGGGTTCCCCTGATGGCCGGATCGGCGCGGCACCCCGTTGTGCGGCGGATCACGGCATACTTACCTAACTTAAGTAACTCGCCTCGTAGAATAACCCCATGCGCCGGGCTCCAGCTACCCCCGAAAACGATCTCGATGCGGACGCCGATCCGCCTGCCCGGACGGGTGCCGACGCCGATCACATCGCGGAACTCGAACGCGCACTGACCCGTATCGCGCACATGCTCACCCGGGCCCGCCGCCACGATCGCACCGCCGCGGAGGCCGGCGTCGACGTCGACCGTGCCAACGTCCCGCTGTTACGCCTGCTCGCCGAGGCCGGCGAACCGCTGCGGCTCGGCGAGATCGCCGCGCGCCTCGACGTCGAGGCGCCGCACATCACCCGGCAGGTTCAGCGGCTCGAGCGCAGCGGATTCGTCACCCGGGTGCCGGACCCCTGCGATCGCCGCGCCCAGCGCGTGCGCCTGACCACCGCCGGCGCGGACGCGGTCGACGCGATGCGCGCGGTCGGCCGCCGGGTCATCCGGGACTGTCTGGACGACTGGAACTCCGACGACCTGGCCGCACTGGCCCGGTTGAATCACCGCATGGTCGACGACTTCCTCCGGCACGCCGACGATCCGCCGCCGGGCACACGCTGATCCGGCCGTAACCGTCCGCGCGACGGTCCGGGGTCAGGCTGGGCCGTGCAGTGGTTCGGCCGCTCGGTGGGCCGGGGCACCCCGGCCTACGAGGTCCGGACCTGCCGATCGGTGCGCTCAGTGTGGGCCGATGCTGCCGTCGCGCTGCCGCCGGAGGTCCGGCCACGGCGGGCGACGCAGTACGGCGAGGGTGGCGATCACCGCGCTCAGTAGTCCGATCGTCTCGCCGACGAGGGCGATGCGGGTGTCGTCCTCCGCCGCACTCCACGTCACCCGGCCGCCGTGGATGACGAAGACGCCGATCGGCCGCGTCGCCGGACGCAACCAGCCGCCCGGGGCAGCGACCGTGATGACGGTGGAACCGTCGGCGGTCTCCACCGGCGTCCCGAAGACCGGCGCTTCCGACGCCACGGACAACGGGCGGAAGAACTCGCGAAATGTCATGCCGAACCCCTCCTTCGGGCCGCACGACGGCGGCCGGTGTGCCGATCCTAGGGCAGATCGCCCGATTCGGGCGGGCACACGACGAAGGCCCCGTCCGATACCGAACGGGGCCCTCTCGCAACGGTTTACAGTGCCTTGAGTTCCTCGGTGACGGCGCCGACGGACTTCTTGGCGTCGCCGAACAGCATCGAGGTGTGGTCGCTGTAGAACAGCGGGTTGTCGATGCCGGCGAAGCCGGAGTTCATCGAGCGCTTCAGCACGATGACGCTCCTGGCCTGGTCGACGTTCAGCACCGGCATGCCGTAGATGGGGCTGGCGGCATCCTCGCGGGCGGCGGGGTTGGTGACGTCGTTGGCGCCGATGACCAGGGCCACATCGGTACGGCCGAATTCGCCGTTGATGTCGTCCATTTCCTTCATCGCGTCGTAGGACACCTCGGCCTCGGCCAGCAGCACGTTCATGTGGCCGGGCATGCGACCGGCGACCGGGTGGATGGCGTACTTGACCTCCACACCCTTGGCCTCCAGCAGCGATGCCATCTCCTTGACCGCGTGCTGGGCCTGGGCGACGGCCATACCGTAGCCGGGGACCACGATCACCTGGTTGGCGTAGGCCATCTGGATCGCGGCATCCGCCGCCGAGGTGGCCTTGGCCTGCTTCTGCTCACCGGTGCCGGAGGAGGCGACCACGCCGCCGCCACCGAACCCACCGGCCACGATGGCCGGGATGGACCGGTTCATCGCCTTGGCCATCAGGTTGGTGAGAATGGTGCCGGACGCGCCGACGATCATGCCCGCGACGATCATCGCGGTGTTGTTCAGCGCCAGACCGGCTGCGGCGGCGGACAATCCGGTGAGCGCGTTGAGCAGGGAGATGACCACCGGCATGTCGGCGCCGCCGATCGGCAGCACCACCATCAGGCCGAGCGCCGCGGCCAGCACCAGCAGCAGCACCATCCACCAGCCGGACACCCCGTCGTTGGTGGCCCCCACGCCGATCACGACCGCCGACGCGACCGCGCCGACGAACAGCAGAATGTTCAACGGCTGCTGCAGTTTCCCGATCCCGAGCGGCTTACCCGGCAGGATCTCCTGCAGTTTGCCGAACGCGATCAGCGAGCCCCAGAACGAGATCGAGCCGATGATCGCGGCGAACAGGGAGGCGATCACGATGTGCACGGTCGGCTGCTCGGGAATCCGCGAGAAGCCTTGCGTGTCCAGGAATTCCGACCAGGCGATCAGCGCGACCGTACCGCCGCCGACGCCGTTGAACGCGGCCACCAGCTGCGGCATCGCCGTCATCTTGGTGAACCGGGCCGGCGGGATGCCCAGTGCCACACCGACGACCAGGCCCGCGACGATGAGGATCCAGTTGTTCGTGTGCCGGATCGAGATGAAGGTCGCGACCACCGCGAGCGCCATCCCGACCGCCGCGATCTGGTTGCCGCGCACCGCCGTCTTCGGGCCGGTCAGGCCCATCAGACCGTAGATGAACATCGCGAACGCGATGACGTAGAGAATGTTGACGAGATTGTCCATGAGCTACTTCCCCGCCTTCTCACCGGCGGAGTTGTCCTGCGCCGCAGGCTTTTTACCCTTGAACATGCCGAGCATCCGGTCCGTGACCACGAATCCGCCGATCACGTTCAAGGTTCCGAACACGACGGCGACGAACAGGATGATCTGCTCGGCCACCGACGGATGGGCGATCTTGCCCAGCACCACCAGCGCGCCGAGCACGACGATGCCGTGAATCGCGTTGGTACCCGACATGAGTGGGGTGTGCAGGGTATTGGGCACCTTCGAGATCACGGCGAAGCCGACGAACCCGGACAGCACCAGAATGGCGATGTTCGCCAGCAACTCGGTGTACATCAGTTACCCGCCTTCGAATCGGGGGAAGCCGGCGCGGACGCATCGGCCGCGTCGGAATCGGTCGCGGGAGCGGCGGAGTCGGCGGCCGCAGCGTCCGCGGCAGCGGAATCGGCCGCCGGAGAAGCGGAATCGGCGACCGGTTCCGCCGCCGGTGCCGCGACAGCCGCGGGGGCCTCACGGTCGCGGGTGACGCACGAATCCGCCAGCACCTGATCACCGAAATCGGGTGCCAGCGCACCGTCTTTCAGCATCAGCTCCAGCAGGGCCTGAATGTTCTTGGAGTACAGCTCCGACGCGTGCTCGGGCATGGTCGCGGGGAGGTTCAGCGGCGAGGCGATCGTGACGCCGTGCTTGACCACCGTCTTACCGGGTTCGGTCAGCTCGCAGTTGCCGCCGGTCTCGCCGGCCAGGTCCACGATCACGCTGCCGGGCTTCATACCCTCGACCGCGGCCGCGGTCACCAGGCGCGGCGCGGGACGGCCCGGCACCAGCGCGGTGGTGATCACGACATCGAAACCCTTGATGGCGTTCTCCAATGCCAGCTGCTGCTGCGCCTTCTCGTCCTCGGTGAGCTCGCGGGCGTACCCGCCCTCACCGGCGGCGTCGATACCCAGATCCAGCCACTGCGCGCCGACCGAGCGCACCTGATCGGCGACCTCGGGCCGTACGTCGTATCCGGTGGTCCGGCCACCGAGGCGCTTCGCGGTCGCCAGGGCCTGCAACCCCGCGACGCCGACACCCAGTACCAGCACCGTCGCCGGCTTCACCGTGCCGGCCGCGGTGGTCAGCATCGGGAAGAACCGGGTGGACTCCGACGCGGCGACCAGCACCGCCTTGTAACCGGAGACGTTCGCCTGCGACGACAGCGCGTCCATCACCTGCGCCCGCGAGATCCGCGGAATGGCCTCGACCGCGAACGCCTGCACACCGGCGGCCTTCAGCGCGCCGATCTTGGTGTCCGCGTTGCGGGGTGCGAGGAATCCGATGAGTGTCTGGCCCGCCGACAGTTTCCCGATCTCCGTGTCGTTGGGCGGGGCGACCTTCACGATCACCTCGGCCGACCACGGATCACCGAGCACGGCGCCCGCGGCGGTGTACGCCTCGTCCGGGATCAGCGCACCCAGGCCCGCGCCCGGCTCCACGACCACTTCCACACCCTGCTTGACCAGGGTCGGAATGATCTTCGGTACCAACGCGACCCGGCGCTCGTCGGGATTGGACTCCCGAACCACACCGACGCGCGTGCCGTGGGGAACGCTCTGCGTTGTCTCCACTGCTCATCTTCCTTACTCGTAACGGCCGAAGCTGGCCCCCACCTTCCGTGGTGGGCCGCCGCCGGTGGCCGATCGGGCGCTCCGGAACTTACTCTTCAGTAAGTTCGTGACGATTGTCGCAACTGTACCCGGCAAGCGGTGAGCCTAGCCGAGATCAACATCACATAGCCAAGTGAGGATTCTCCCAATTGCCCCTTCTTCGACATGACGTAGCACACATCTACGATGCCGTAGGGTTCGCTCGGTGACGGGCTGTATCTTCTGCCGGATCGTGGCGGGCGACGCCCCCGCCACCGTGGTCCACGAGACCGGCACGCTGTACGCGTTCCTCGACATCCGCCCCATCGCGCGAGGTCACACGCTGGTGATTCCCAAACGGCACGCGACCGATCTCGACGAACTCGACCACGCGACCGGCGCCGCGATCTTCACCCTCGGACATCGCCTCGCAAAGGCCGTGCGCCGCAGCGAGCTCGGCGCCGACGGCGCCAATCTGCTGCTCAACGACGGTCGTTCGGCATTCCAGACCGTACCGCACGTACACCTGCACGTGGTGCCGCGGCGCAATGGCGACACGCTGGCCTTCGCCAGAGGTTTCCTGCTCCGCAGGCCACACGAACCGGAATCCACCGCCGCGGCGATCCGCGCGGGCCTGGACCGACTGGAAGGCGAACACCCGTGACGGCCGTTGCGCTCGAACCCACGACGATGATCACGGCTCTCACCGCGCAGTGGGCCGCACTGACGCGGGCCGTCACCGGACTCGACGAGCGGCAGTGGCGCACACCGTCGCCGCTGCCCGGCTGGACGGTGTTCGATGTGCTGGCGCACGTGACCGGCACCGAGTCGATGCTGCTGGGCGAGCCGAATCCCGAGATCGCGGCGGCGATTCGGGAGCAGCCGCACGTGCGCAACGACATCGGCGCGCTCAACGAGGCCTGGCTGGACACGCTGCGCGCGCTCACCGGCGCGCAGCTGATCGACCGGTTCGAATCGGTCACCGGTCGCCGCCGGGCCGCCCTCGCGGCCCTCGGCGCGCCGGACTGGCAGCAGTCGCTGCCGTCCCCGGTGGGTGTGGTGCCCTACGTGCGCTTCATGCGGACCCGCGTCTTCGACTGCTGGATGCACGAACTCGACATCACCGACGCGCTCGGCCGCGAACCCGACGGCGACGAGGCGGACCTACGCGCCGAGCTGGCCCTCGACGAGCTCACCGCCTCGCTGGGACGGACGGTGGTCAAGCGCGGCGGGGCGCCCGACGGCAGCCGGCTGACCTTCGAGCTCACCGGCCCGCACGCGCGGACCGTGCACATCCGGGTGGACGGCCGCGCGGAGGTGGCCGACACCCTCGATCGTCCGGCCGATGCGGTGATCCGCCTGGACGCCGGGCTGTTCGCGCGGTTGTGCGGCGGCCGGGTCGACGCCGAGGGCGAACTCGCGCGGATCGCACTGTCCGGCGACCGGGACCTCGCGCTCCGGATCGTCCGCAACCTGGCGTTCACGATCTGATGCCGAACCGTCTGTCGGACAACAGATTCTGTCAAGGGGTGCGAACGTCCGGCGCTCGTTGCGCCGGCGCGGCGCGAGAACCTTTCTCCGCCGATCGGTTCGGCGGGCACTGATGCGACTGTTCCTGTCCAGCTATCGATTCGGGAAGCACGAGGACCGGTTCGCCGCACTCGTGGGCACTCCCGGACCGGTCGCGGTGATCCCGAACGCCTGCGATGCCTGGCCCGCCGCCTGGCAGGGTGCGATCACCAGCGATCTGAAACCGTTGCGGGACCGCGGTTTCCGTCCGGACGTAGTGGACCTGCGCGAATTCACCGGGCGCGAAGCCGAACTGGAACGCGCCCTCACCCGGTTCCCCCTGATCTGGGTGCGCGGCGGCAACACCTTCGTGCTGCGGGCCCGATTCGCGCTCAGCGGAGCGGATCTCGTGCTGCCACGGCTGCTCGCGGCGGATGCCGTCGCCTACGCGGGCTACAGCGCGGGGGCCTGCCTGCTCACCCCGGACCTGCGCGGTATCGAGGCCGTCGACGATCCCGGCGAGGTACCACCGGCCTGCGGCATCGAAGCACGCTGGGACGGATTGGGTGTGGTGGATCACCGGATCGTCCCACACGTCGGCTCGCCCGGCACCGATCCGGACGGGGCCTGCGACCGGATCGCCGACCGGTATCGCGCCGAGGGCGTCGCGCACTGGGCCCTCACCGACGACGACGCGGTGGTGGTCGACGGTGATCGCGTCGAGGTACTCGTCACTCCCGGCTCCTGAGGCCGCCCGGCGGACGTGTTCCCCCGGTCCGACCGGCGGCGGTGATCCGGCAGTTCGTCAGCGGGTGTCGGCGGCGTCCTCGCCCGGCGCCGCGATGCGCCGGACCGCATCCTTGATCACGGCCCGCGCGCGCTCCGGATCGCCGTCCGGCCCGAGCAGGAAACCGCGCACCTGCGGAACCGCCGCGGGATAGTTGATCATGCTCATCAGCAGCATCAGCAGATGCCCGGGTGGCAGGTCCGCGCGGATCAGGCCGCGCTGCTGGGCCGAGTCGACCTTGACCTTCTTGTCCAGGTAGCGAGCGGTCCGGGTCTCGCCGGCCGAGGCGCCCTCCTGGCCGAGTTCGAGCGCCTCCCACATCAGCAGCCGCAGGAATTCCGGATGCGCGCGGTGGTAGTCGATGTGCTGGTCGACCCACCGGTCCAGATCATCGATATCGGTGCTGACCGCGTCGGCCACGTGCACCATCGCCTTCTCCAGGACCTGGTGGAACAGCTGTTCCTTGTCGCCGAAATAGGCGTAGATCAGCTGCTTGTTGGCCTGTGCGTTGCGGGCGATGCGGTCGACGCGGGCGCCGGCGATCCCGTAGGCGGCGAACTCCCGGGTCGCCGCGTCGAAGATGCGGGCCTTGGTCGCCTCGGGGTCTCTCGGCGGCATGTACCGATCGTAAGCAACCGATCGGTTGACACGCATTTCGCGGCGATGGAATAGTTACAACCAACCAGTTAGTTACAGACTTCGTCTCCACCCGGCGCAGTGTGGCGCCGCCCCACCGATGATCCGCATTCGGGAGAACGACGTGTCAGTCCTCGAAACCCGTTCCGCACCAACCATTTCCGTCAGAGCTCCGGCGGACGACGGCTTTCCCGCACGCCACCGGGTACTGCCGGTGGTCCTGAGCGCCATGTTCATGGCGATGTTCGACTGGTTCGTCGTCAACGTCGCCGCCTCCTCACTGCAAACCGACCTGCACGCGGGCGAATCCGCGCTGGAGCTGATCGTCGGGGGATACGGCTTCGCCTACGCGTCCGGGCTGATCACCGGCGGCCGGCTCGGCGACCTGCACGGTCACCGGCGGCTGTTCGTGCTCGGCATGCTGGCCTTCACCGTCGCCTCGCTGCTGTGCGGGCTCGCGCCGAATGCCTGGGCACTGGTCGCCTTCCGCATCCTGCAGGGCGGCACCGCGGCGCTGATGGTGCCGCAGATGCTGGCGCTGATCAACACGTTGTTCCCGGTGCGCGAACGACCGCGGGCCATGGCCGCTTTCGGCGCCACCATCGGCATCGGCGCGGTGTCGGGCCAGGTGCTCGGCGGAATCCTGTTGAACCTGGACCTGTTCGGCTGGGGCTGGCGCAGCATCTTCTACATCAACGTGCCGATCGGGCTGGCCGCCGCGGCGCTGGCCGCCCGCTGGCTGCCCGCACACGACCGGATCCAGCGGCCGAAGCTGGATCCGGTCGGCGCACTGGGCATCTCGGCGGCGCTGGCGCTGCTGCTGGTGCCGATCACGCTCGGCCGCCCGGAGGGCTGGCCGCTGTGGACCTGGCTGTCGATGATCGCGGCGGCGCCGGTCCTGGCGCTCACCGTGCACTACGAGCGACGGCTCACCGCGCGCGGCGGCGAACCGGTACTGGACATCTCGATGGTTCGCCGCCGGGGCTTCGGCCTGGGACTGCTGATCGCGGGCGGCTATCTGACCTTCTTCGCCGGATTCATGTTGTGCCTCACCCTGTTCCTGCAGGACGGGCTCGGATTGTCGCCGCTGCGAGCGGGTCTGGCGTTCGCGCCGCTGGGGGTGTGCTTCGCGAGCAGTTCGTTCTTCCTCGCGCCCCGGGTGGCGGCCCGGATCGGCACGCGGGTGATGGTGCTGGGCACCTGCACCAGCCTCACCGGGCTGGCGATCACGCTGGCGGTGCTGCATTTCGGCGAACCGCATCTCGGCGCCGTGGCGCTGATCCCCGGCATGATGATCGTCGGCGCCGGCAACGGGCTGACCATCCCCTCGGTCGTGGGCGCGGTGTTGTCCTCGGGTATCCCCGCACGGCAGGCCGGTATGGCCGCGGGGGTGCTGACCACCGCCCAGCAGTTCGGCAACGCGATCGGCGCCACCGTCCTCGGGGTGATCTTCTTCGCCGCCCTGGGCACCGGACGCCACGGCGGGCATTTCGTCACCGCGATGGAGACATCCGCGCTGGGTGGCGCCGTGGTGCTGGCGATCGTGCTGGCCGCGGCGCTGGCGCTGCCCCGCCCGGCGGCCGACCGGCCGTGATCCTCGCCCGGCCGGAACCGCGCGCACCTCGGCGTGGTTCCGGCCGGCGCCGGAAATCTACAGGTACAGCCCGGTGCCGTGTTCCGGCCGCTCGTTGGCGACGGCGTGCAGATCGCGCTCGCGCATCACCAGATACGCCTGACCCTGCACCTCGACCTCGAACTGGTCGTCGGCGTTGAACAACACCCGGTCGCCCAGGCCCACCGCGCGCACATGCGAACCCACCCCACAGACCTGCCCCCAGGTCAGACGCTTCGCCACCTGGGCGGTCGCCGGGATCAGGATGCCTCCGCTGCTGCGCCGCTCCCCCTCTTCGGGAGACACGCGGACCATCACCCGATCGTGCAGCATCTGAATTTCGAGCTTCGAATCGGACACCGCGGCAGTCTAGCGCGCGGCACCGACTAGGAAATCAAACGCTCGCTCGCGGCCGGGCCGCCCCATTCGCCGAGCCACCGGCGACGGGTGAGGTCGTCGGCGGTGCCGAGCAGCACGTCGAGCAGAGACCGCGGATCCTCGGTCCACTGCTGTCGTACCCGCGCCACCACCTCGCGGCCGAACAGGCCCGAACGGTCCACCGCCTCGACCCAGGTCCGGATCTCCCCGGCCCGGATCCGTCCCAGCACGGCGGCATCGACCTCGTCGTCGGCGAACAGTCCCACCAGCAGATCCCGGATTCCGGGCGAATCCATCCCCATCACGCAGGCATCCTTTCGTCGACCGCCCGTGCCGACTCCCCCGGCCCGAGGCAATCCATTGTGCAGGGAGTGTGCCGCTTTTGCCGACTCGTCGCCAGTCGAGCCGGACGGCACTCGCTACCGTTGACGGGTGCCTGTTGACGACAATGCTCGTGCCGAGGTCGCCGCGGAGGCCGCCCGGTTCCGGTTGCGGGTGGCCGGGGAGGCGCTGCGGCTGTTCGCGGAGCAGGGGTACGAGGCCACCTCCGTCGACGAGATCGCGGAGGCGGCGGGGGTGTCGCGGCGGACGTTCTTCCGGCAGTTCCGCTCCAAGGAGGATGTGGTCTTCGCCGACCACGAAGCACAATTGGCGCAGGCGCGCGCGGATCTCGAAGCGGCGCAGACCGATCCGTGGACCGCAGTCTGCGAGGCGGTCGTCGGGGTATTCGAGAGATTCACCCGGACAAGGGAATTGGCGGCCCAGCGGTATCGGGTGGTCCGGCAGGTGCCGGCGCTGCGCGATCGCGAGATCGTCACGGTGTTCCGCTACGAGCGGCTGTTCACCGATTATCTGCGCGGCCGGTTGCCCGACGCCCCGGATCTGGCGATGGTGCAGTTCAGCGCCGCGGTCACGGCCACCCACAACTATCTGCTGCGCCGGATGGTGCGCGGCGAGAGCGAGGCCGCCGCCGCGGATCTGCGCACGGCCCTGGCCGCCGTCCCGCGCGGCGATCGCGCGGCGGGCGAGATGGTGGTGGCGGTGTTCCCCCGCGACATGCCGCCGCGACAGGTGGCCGAGTTGCTGTCGGATCACCTCGGTAGTCTGTGATGGCGCTCACAGTTTCCTGATCGCACACCTTGGCACTCAGTGCCACCCGCTGAACACGCCCGTCCGCGCATGTGGTCGCCACCTGGCGGCGTATACTCGAATTGAATGGCACTCGGTGCCGACATGCTGGAGCTTCGCGTCGTCACGCGATCCGACCCACGACCAGGAGTGAACTCATGGCGGGCAACCCCGACTTCGGACTCTTTCAGCTGGACGACGTCCATCACGAGTTGCGCGCGGCCATCCGCGCCCTCTCGGAGAAGGAGATCGCGCCGTACGCGAAGGACGTCGACGGCCGGGCACGGTTCCCGCAGGAGGCCCTGGACGCGCTGAACGCCGCCGGCTTCAACGCCGTGCACGTCCCCGAGGCGTACGGCGGCCAGGGCGCGGATTCCGTCGCCACCTGCATCGTGATCGAGGAGGTCGCGCGGGTGTGCGGCTCGTCCTCGCTGATCCCGGCGGTGAACAAGCTCGGCACCATGGGCCTGATCCTGAAGGGTTCCGAGGAGCTGAAGCAGCGGGTGCTGCCCGATATCGCCGGCGGCCTGATGGCCTCCTACGCGCTGTCCGAGCGCGAGGCCGGATCCGACGCCGGCAGTATGCGCACCCGTGCCCGCCGCGACGGCGACGACTGGGTGATCAACGGCTCCAAGTGCTGGATCACCAACGGCGGCAAATCCTCCTGGTACACCGTCATGGCCGTCACCGACCCGGAGAAGGGCGCCAACGGCATCTCGGCCTTCATGGTGCACAAGGACGACGAGGGTTTCGTGGTGGGGCCGCTCGAGCACAAGCTCGGCATCAAGGGTTCGCCGACCGCGGAGCTGTACTTCGAGAACTGCCGGATACCCGGCGACCGGATCATCGGCGCGGAGGGCACCGGCTTCAAGACCGCGCTGGAGACCCTCGACCACACCCGCCCGACCATCGGCGCGCAGGCCGTGGGCATCGCCCAGGGCGCCCTGGACGCGGCCCTCGCCTACACCAAGGACCGCAAGCAGTTCGGCAAGCCCATCGCGGATTTCCAGAACACCCAGTTCATGCTCGCCGATATGGCGATGAAGGTGGAGGCCGCCCGGCTCATGGTCTACACCTCCGCCGCCCGCGCCGAACGCGGCGAGAAGAACCTCGGCTTCATCTCCGCCGCCGCCAAGTGCTTCGCCTCCGATGTCGCCATGTCGGTCACCACCGATGCGGTGCAGTTGTTCGGCGGCGCGGGCTACACCACCGATTTCCCGGTGGAGCGAATGATGCGCGATGCCAAGATCACCCAGATCTACGAGGGCACCAACCAGATTCAACGCGTGGTGATGTCGCGCGCGCTGCTCAAGGGCTGATTCCCGGCGACGACGGCGGTGCGCGGCCGGGGCATGATCTCCGGGCCCTCGCATCGCCAGAGTCGTTCTTGCATTTGCTATTTCATTCGCAATCGGGCGAATTAGGGTCTATGCATACGTGCGGCTCATAGCGCACTATTGATCCATGGCCGGAGTCGAGATCAACGACAGGTTCGTCCGGCGCACCCTCGACAACGGACGTATCGAAGAGGTTGCGTGGCAGGAGCTTTCGGAGGTTCGAATCATCAGCACGTCGGACGGCCCGTTCACCGACGTGGTGTTCTACGTGCTGATCGGCACCAAGGGGAACGGCTGCGTCGTGCCGCGATCGGCGGCCGACAGCAAGTTCCTCGACCGCCTGCGCCAGCTACCCGGTTTCGACGGCAGTAAAGTTGCCCACGCTCTCGGCAGCGGCGTGAACCAGCGCCTGTGGCGGCGGAATTAAGCCACCAGGTCGGCGTATTCGCGATGTTCCGCGATGAATTTCTCGACATACCAGCAGGTCGGTATTATCGCGAAATCATTCTCGCGGGCATCGCGCAACGCGAATTCGATGAGCTCTGCGGCGACGCCGCGGCCACGGAATTCCGGGAAGGTCAGCGTGTGCTGGAAATCCCGAACCCGGGTGTCGCCGAGAGTGCGCTCGCTGTAGTCCGCGTAGCCCGCCAGCGTGTCGTCGATGTGGATTTCGTACCTGGTGGCCGCGGCATTGTGTTCGAGCCTGGTCGTCATGCTCGGTGGAACTCCTCGGTAGCGACAATTGTTCCGGTCACAGTACGGCTCCCGGATTGAGGATGCCCTGCGGGTCGAGGGCGGTCTTGATCAGGCGGGTCAACGCCATCACATCCGGGCCGACCTGATCCGGTAGCCACGCCTTCTTGAGGCGGCCGACACCGTGCTCGCCGGTGATGGTGCCGCCGAGGGTGATCGCCAGTTCCATGATCTCACCGAAGGCTTGCTGTGCGCGCGCCGCCTCGTCCGCGTCGGCGGGGTTGTAGACGATCAGCGGGTGGGTGTTGCCGTCGCCGGCGTGCGCGATCACCGAGACCAGTACCTCGCGGCGGCGGGCGATGCCGGCGATCCCGGTCACCAGTTCGCCGAGTCTGGGCAGCGGCACGCCGACATCCTCGAGCAGCAGCGGGCCCTTGCGCTCCAGCGCGGGGATCGCGACCCGGCGGGCGACCGTGAACGCCTCACCCTCGGCCGGATCGTCGGTGGCGAAAACCTCTGTGGCACCGGCCTTCTCGCACAACTCCGCGATCTGCGCCACCTCCTGACCGGCATGTTCGCCGGGGGCGTCGGACCGCGCGACCAGGAGGGCGGCGGCCTCGCGGTCCAGGCCCATCCGCAACTGATCCTCGACCGCGTTGATCGCGACCGAATCCATGAATTCCAGCATCGACGGCCGCAGCCGGCCGGTGATCGCGAGGATGGCGTCGCAGGCCGACTCCAGGGTGGCGAACGACGCGACCACTGTGCTCTGCGGCGGTTGCGCGGGCAGCAACCGCAACGTCAGCTCGGTGATGATGCCGAGGGTGCCCTCGCTGCCGACGAACAGTTTGGTCAGCGACAGCCCCGCCGAATCCTTCAACCGCGGGCCGCCGAGCCGCACCACGGTCCCGTCGGCGAGCACCACCTCCATGCCGAGCACGTAATCGGTGGTGACCCCGTACTTCACGCAACACAGCCCACCGGCGTTGGTGGCCGCGTTGCCGCCGATGGAACAGATCTCGAACGAGGACGGATCCGGCGGATACCACAGGCCGTGCTCGGCCACCGCCGCCTTGACCTCGGCGTTCAGCAGTCCCGGCTGCACCACCGCGGTCCGCGTCACCGGATCGACGGCGATCTCCCGCATCTGCTCGGTACTCAGCAGCAGCGCGCCGTCCTGTGCGGTGGCGCCCCCGGACAACCCGGTCCCCGCCCCGCGCGGCACGATCGGCACCCGATGCTCGTGCGCCCACCGCACCACCGCGGCCACCTGCTCGGTGCTCACCGGCCGCACCAGCGCCACCGGCATCCCGGCATCCGGATCCTGCGCCCGATCCTGCCGATAGCCACCGAGGATGTCCGGATCGGTGACCACGACACCGTCCGGCAGCAGCGCTGCCAGCGAATTCACGTCCACCTCTGCAACCTACTCGATGCCCGCCGCCCCGGAATCGAGTCGCGGGCCGCGGGGATACCGGGTCGTTCCGGATCAGCCGAGCAGGCGGGTGCGGAGGGATTCGTCCTTTTCCAGGACGAGTTTCTCCAGGTCGGCCTGGAACTGTTCCATGCGGGTGCGGAGGGTGGGGTCGGCGGCGGCGAGGATGCGGACCGCCAGCAGGCCCGCGTTGCGGGCGCCGCCGATCGAGACGGTGGCGACCGGGACGCCGGCGGGCATCTGCACGATCGACAGCAGGGAGTCCATGCCGTCGAGGTACTTCAGCGGGACCGGGACGCCGATCACGGGCAGCGCGGTGGCCGAGGCGACCATGCCGGGGAGGTGGGCGGCGCCGCCCGCGCCGGCGATGATCACCCGCAGGCCGCGGGCGGCGGCCGTGCGAGCGTAGTCGAGCATGCGCTGTGGGGTGCGATGCGCGGACACCACGCCGACCTCGAACCGAATTCTGAACTCCGCCAGCGCTTCCGCGGCCGCCTCCATGGTCGGCCAGTCGGAATCGCTGCCCATGATCAGGCCGACCTGGGGGCCGGGCGCGGAGCCTGCGGAGTGCCCCGAAGGGCCCGGCGGGGTGTTTTCAGTGGCCATGGGGGTCCCATCCGTCGGTCCATACCGCGTGCGACATCCAGTGCGCCGCGCGCTCCGCCTTCTCGCGTACCTCGGCCACATCGTCGCCGAGGATGTTGACGTGCCCGATCTTGCGCTTGGGCCGCTCGCCCTTGCCGTAGAGGTGCACCCGGGCCTCCGGGAGCCGGGCGAACAGGTGGTGCAGGCGTTCGTCCATCGACATCGCGGGCGCCTCGGGGGCGCCGAGGATGTTCGCCATCACCGTCACCGGGGCCAGCGGGCGGGTGCTGCCCAGCGGATAGTCCAGCACCGCGCGCAGATGCTGTTCGAACTGACCGGTGACCGCGCCGTCCATACCCCAGTGGCCGGAGTTGTGCGGACGCATCGCCAGCTCGTTGACCAGCAGCTCACCGGAGTGTGTCTCGAACAGTTCGACCGCCATCGCGCCGGTGACGCCCAGTTCGGCGGCCAGTCGCAGGGCCAGCGCCTCCGCATCGGTCGCCGCGGCGGACGGCAGGCCGGGGGCGGGCGCGATCACGACGGCGCACTGGCCGTCCCGTTGCACGGTCTCCACCACGGGCCAGGCCGCGGCCTGGCCGAACGGGGAGCGGGCCACCATCGCCGACAGTTCGCGCTTCAGATCCACTTTCTGCTCGGCCAGCAGTGTCACCCCGGCCGCCAGTTGCTCGGTGACGAGCCGCTCGGCCTCGGCACGTTCGCCGATCATCCACACACCGCGACCGTCGTAGCCGCCGCGCACCGCCTTCAGCACGAACGGCCAGCCGTGCTCGTCGCCGAAGCCGAGCGCGTCGGCCACCGATTCGACCGCCACGAACGGCGGTTCGGGGACGCCCAGTTCGGCGAGTTTGCGGCGCATGGCCAGCTTGTCCTGGGCGAACACCAGGGCCCGCGGCGGCGGCTGCACGTTCACCCCCTCGGCGATCAGCGTCTCGAGGTGTTCGGTGGGTACGTGCTCGTGATCGAAGGTCAGCGCGTGCGAGCCGACCGCGGCCTTGCGTAGCGCCGCGAGGTCGGTATGGGACCCGAGCACCACCTCGGGCGAGACCTGGGCGGCGGGATCGCCGGGGTGCTCCGCCAGCACACGCAGCGACTGCCCCAGCGCGACGGCAGCCTGGTGCGTCATCCGCGCCAGCTGGCCGCCACCGATCATGGTCACCGTCGGCATTCCCGACGAGTCGAAAGAACGAGCGCTCACGCCACACAATGTTGTCATCCCCCGCCGACCGGCCTGCCGACGGGGCAACCTCGGGCAATCGCCGCCCGTCCCGGCGTGGAACCTGTTCCGATTCACCGGGGGGCCGACGGGGCCTCCCAGGCCGGAGGCATAAACTCGGCGCGTGTCATTCCTAGACAACGTGGTCCGTGTGTTGCCGCCGGCGGTGCGAGAGCTCGCCTACCGGCATCGCGAGCTGATCAAGTTCGCGATCGTCGGCGCCACCACGTTCGTCATCGACAGCGGCATCTTCTACCTGCTCAAGCTGACCGTGCTGTCCTCCAAGCCGATCACCGCGAAGATCATCTCCGGTGTCATCGCGGTCATCGCGTCCTACATCCTGAACCGGGAGTGGTCGTTCAAGGGCCGCGGCGGACGCGAGAAGCATCACGAGGCGCTGCTGTTCTTCGTGGTCAGCGGCATCGGCGTGCTGCTCAGCAACATTCCGCTGTGGGCCTCGCGGTACGTGTTCGACCTGCAGGTCCCGCATGTCAGCCTGACCGCCGAGAACATCGCCGACTTCGTCAGCGCCTTCGTGATCGGCAATCTGCTGCAGATGGTGTTCCGGTTCTGGTCGATGCGTCGCTGGGTGTTCCCGAACGAGATCGACACCCTGGTCGAGGAGCTCGAGGGGCGGCTCTACGAGGAGGAGCAGCTCGGCCACAGCTGAGCACCGCTCAGCGTCATAGGTGAGCACCGCTCAGCGCGGCTCGTTGACGATGCCCGATCGCTGCGGTCCCGGTTTGCCGAGGAATACGCTGAACAGCGCCGGACGCCGGCGTTGCAGCTCCAGGCGACCGCCGTCGGCCTCGATCAGTGCCCGGGCCAGCGCCAACCCCACACCGGTCGAACCGGCGCCGGAGAAACCGCGGTCGAAGATGTGCGGGGCCAGCTCGTCGCTGACGCCCTCACCCTCGTCGGCGACCTCCACCGCCACCAGCGGCGACAGATCCGGACCGCCGTAGACCGCGCGCACCGAGACCGTGCAGTCGCCGTCGCCGTGCATCAGGGCATTGTCCACCAGCACCGCCACCGCCTCCCGCAGCCGCGAACCGGTGACCGGCGCTCGCAGCAGTGGATCGCCGGACAGCATCAGCATCCGGCCGGCCTCGCTGAACGGCAGCCGCCACTCGGAGACCACCTTGCGCAGTTCCGCCACCACCGGCACCGGATCACGATCGGCGGCGCCGTCGTCGCGGGAGGTCCGGACCAGCTCGTCGATGGCCGCGGTGAGCCGGTCGACCTGGGCCATCGCCTCCTCCGCCTCGTGCACCACCGCCGGATCGCTGTGCGCCGACAACTCGTCGAGCCGGAGCCGGACGGCGGTCAGGCGGCTGCGCAGCTGATGGGAGACGTCGGCCACCAGGGCGTGCTCGCGCTGCAACCGGCCCGCGATCTCGACCGTCGCCGAATCCAGCACGTCCGAGACGCGGTCCAGTTCCGTGATGCCGTGCCGGCGGGAATCGGCCCGGAAATCGCCCTTGGCCAGCCGGGCGGCCCGCGCGGCCACATCGCGTAGCGGGTCGGCGACCCGGCGCGCGGTCACCACCGCGACCGCCGCACCGGCCGCCAGCGAGGCGAGGGCCACCAGGGCCACCGCGCCGACGGCCTGCCGCTGCATATTGTGCATCTGCCCGGACGGCGCCTCGAGCCGCAGCGATCCGGAAGTGCCCATCGACAGTGATTCCACGATCGGATCGGGCACCCGCGACACCCCGGCGTCGATCCGCAACGCGGCGTCCTCCGGGGTCGGATAGATGACCGTCAGCCGGCCGCCCGGCGGGATCAGCGGCCGCACCGAGCGCAGGTCGAGGGTTCCGTGCACCAGCCCGTCGTCGCGTTCCTGCGCGACGATCTCCGCGGACATCCGGTCCAGCCGGGCCCGCAGATCGTTGCGGGTGATGTCGGCGACCCACTGCCAGGCCGTATAGGCCAGCGGAATACCGAGCACCACCGTGGTCAGGGTCAATGCGGCCAGCATCGACAGCAGGATTCGGCGGCGCATCTAGTCGGCGTTGAACCGGAAGCCGACACCCCGGACGGTCACGATGCGACGCTCGGCCACCGGGCCCTCGTCGCCGATCTTGCGGCGCAGCCAGGACATGTGCATGTCCAGGGTCTTGGAGCCGCGCAGGTCCGCGTCGCCCCACACCTCGCGCAGGATGGTCTCCCGCGGCACCACCTGGCCGGCCCGGTCGATCAGCACCTTGAGCAGTTCGTACTCCTTGTTGGCGAGATTCACCTCGTGGCCGTTGACCAGTACCCGGCGCGCCTGCGGCTCCAGCCGGACACCGCCGATCTCCACCGCCTCGTCGCCGATCCCGCTGCGGCGCAACAACGCTCGCACCCGGGCCAGCAACTCCGCGAGCCGGAACGGTTTGCCGACATAGTCGTCGGCGCCCGCGTCGAGCCCGACGACGAAGTCGACCTCGTCGGTGCGGGCGGTGAGCATCAGCACCGCGAGATCGGCGCCGCGCGCCCGCACCTGCCGGCACACCTCCAGCCCGTCCATGCCCGGCAGACCCAGATCCAGGATCAGCAGATCGTGCTCGCCTTCCAATGCGCGCTGCAGCACCGCGGGACCGAAACTCTCCACGGTCACCGAATAGCCTTCGCGTCCCAGTGCCCGGGACAGCGGGGCGGCGATGGCCTCGTCGTCTTCGGCCAGCAGTACTGCGGTCACGGGTAAAGACTACTTACTCCGCAGGGGCCCGGTGTTCGATATGCCCTGTTGACCGCGGCCGGTCACGGATGTCCGAATCCGGTCACGACCCGTGCTGATGGCCCGACCCCGGCGGTCGGTCGTAGCGCGGATCGTAGCGATCCTGCTCGAAGACCTCGTGGTACAGCAGATTGTGCACCTGCATCACATCGGGGATGTCGTCGTATTCCAGCGGTTCGCCCGAGGCAGACTCGATGATCAGGGTGCCGGTGCCCAGCAGGCGGTCCGACAGGCCGTTGCGGAACTGGACGCTGGTGATCCGATTGAGCGGGATGTCGATACCGGTGTGCGTGAACACCCCCTCCCGCACCATCACCCGGCGATCGGTCACGATGAAATGCGTCGACTTCCAATGCAATACGCGACCGAGGCCGCGCCACAACACGATTGCGGCCCACAGCACGACGATGACGATCAGCACCGCGTTGCGGGTGACACCCTCCAGGTGCGGCCAGGCGACTCCCCCGGCGAATCCGGCGATCGCGGTCACGACGACGAAAGTGACCGCGGGCCAGAACAACATCTTCCAGTGCGGATGACGATGCAGCAGCAGCTGCTCGTCCGGCGCGAGCAGCTCCTCCGGATAACCCATGCATAAAACCCTACCGCGCGGGGCAGTGGAGTCGAAGCGCCCGAAGGTGCAAGAATGCCAGGCAGTTCTCTCGCTCGACTCGAGTTCGATCCACCTTTTCGGTTTCATCGATGTGCGACAGCGGAGGCACGTGTGACCAAGGAACTGACGCAGTTCGAGCTGCTCCGGGAGCTGGAGCCGGTGGCCGAGCACCATCTCGAGCGCCACCTGGAAATGGCCAAGGACTGGTACCCGCACGACTACGTCCCCTGGGACCAGGGCCGCAACTTCGCAGCGATGGGTGGGGCCGACTGGGAGCCCTCCCAGTCGAAACTGAGCGAGATCGCGAAGGTCTCGCTGATCACCAACCTGCTCACCGAGGACAATCTGCCCGCCTACCACCGCGAGATCGCCGCCAACTTCACCCAGGACGGCGCGTGGGGCACCTGGGTGGGCCGGTGGACCGCCGAGGAGAACCGGCACGCCATCGTGATCCGCGACTACCTGACGGTGACCCGCGCGGTGGATCCGGTGGCCCTGGAACGGGCCCGGATGGCCCATATGACCACGGGCGTGCCCACTCCCACCGATCCGCGCTGGGGCGGCGTGCTCATGCAGGTCGCGTACGTGACCTTCCAGGAGCTCGCGACCCGGCTCAGCCACCGCAACACCGGCAAGGTCTGCGACGATCCGATCGCCGACCACATGTTGCAGCGGGTGGCCGCCGACGAGAACCTGCACATGATCTTCTACCGCTCGCTGACCGGCGCCGCGCTGGATCTGGTGCCGGACCGCATGATGGACGACATCAGCTATCTGGTGCAGCGATTCGAGATGCCGGGCCGCTCGATGCCCAATTTCCGCCGGTACGCCATCATGATGGCCAAGCACGGGATCTACGATCCCCGCCAGCATCTGCAGGAGGTCATCGAGCCGGTGCTGAAGCACTGGAACGTCTTCGACCGCACCGATTTCGGGCCGCGCGGCGAGCAGGCGCGCGACGAACTGGCCGCCTACCTGGTCAAGCTGGACCAGGACGCCGCCAAGTTCGAGGAGCAGCGCGACCGCATGCTCGCCCGCGAGGCCGCGAAGGATATGCAGATCGCGTAGTGCCGGACCACCGGGATCGGTACCGGGTCCGCGGTACCGATCCCGGCTCTCGGTGCTTGTGCGTGAGCACTGCCCAGGTCGCAGCCCGATCGCCGATCAGCAGCCGGGCTCGATACTCGGCGCGGAGGCAGGTGGCGTCGCACGCGGGCACGGCACGGTCGCCGATCAGCGGCCTGGTTCGATACTCCGCTGCCGGTTCAGTACTCGGCGCGCAGGTGGGTGACGTCGCCTGCGGATACGGCACGGTCGTCGATCAGCAGCCGGCCGTGCTCGTCGACGTCGGTGGCGACGCCGGTGAGTACCTCGCCACCGGGAAGTTCGGCGCGGACGGTGGCGCCCAGGGTCGCGCAGCGTTCGCGGTAGGCGGTGGCGAGGGCCGCGGTGTCCCAGGCCGCGTCCCGCCAGCCGGTGAACCGGCGCGCGAACTCGGCGAGAATGCCGAGCACCACCGCGGTCCGGTCGGTATCGGGCGCTCCGGCCAGGGTGAGCGAAGTGGCATGCGGCACCGGCAATTCCGCGTCGGCGAGGCTCACGTTGAGCCCGATCCCGACCACGACCGCGGGAGTTGCCGCGCCCGTGGCGATTTCGGCGAGGATGCCCGCCACCTTGCGGCCGCCGATCAGAACATCGTTGGGCCACTTCAAGTTCGCGTCCAGCGCGGTGACCGCGCGGATCGCGTCGACCACCGCGATACCGGTCAGCAGGGGCAGCCAGCCCAGCACCTCCGGATCGATGTCACCGAGCCGCAGCAGCACCGACATCGCGATCTGGGCCCGCGGCGGGCTCACCCAGGTCCGCTCGTGCCGGCCGCGCCCGGCCTCCTGCGCCTCGGCGATCAGCACCTGCCGATCGACCTCGGGCTCGGCGGACCGGACCACCAGATCGGCGTTGGTCGAACCGGTCGACTCCACGACATCGACGCGGGTGAAGAATTTCAGCTCCGGCGATTCGGCGATCTCGCGCCGCAGCCGATCGACATCCAACGGGGGCCTCTGCATTCCCGCAGGCTACCCGCCCGCCGGGCCCGCTCCACCGCCGGTTCCGGCGCCGCGGTGACGGCGCCGGAACACGCCGGTGATCAGCCGATCAGCTCGTACTCGGCTACGGCATCCATCGAATCGGCCTCCCCTTCGTACTCGGCCTCCCACGGCCGCGGATCGAGAATCGTCGGCTCCGGTTCGCCGGGCCGCCGGCTCTGCCACGTGGCCGCCAGTGCCCGTTCGGCGTAGTCCCTGCCCCATGCCCACATATCGCACCCTCCCCGAGCGCCGTCTGTCGGACGACTCACAGTAGCCGACCAACCGGACACGGAGACAGTCATTTTACGCACCTTCCGACCGAAAAGTGTTCGGCCACAAGCGATATGCGATTCGAATCCACGAAATCAGGCGGGCTGCAACCCGAGTGCGCCCGCGACGAAGCGACGCACGGCCGCGAGGCCTTCTTCCAGCGCGTGCTCGTACCCGGGACGCGACCAGCCGGAGATCGTCACCGTGCCGCCGGGTTGCGGGGTGGCGCCGATCTCGGCGACCAGTTCGGCGGTGGTGGGAACGCAGACCGCCCAGGACAGATGGGTCTCGGCGTCCCATTCGCGAGCGCGGCGTTCGACGTAGCCGGGTTCGGTGATACCACCCTCGGCGAGGGCCGGTCGGTCGTCGACCCGATCGTCGGCGCGCAGTGCGCGCAGGTACCAGGAGCCGGCGTTGATCTCGATGGGTTCCACCCGATCAGTGTCCCCGGCGCTCCCGGCGTTCCCGGCGGCGGTACTCCCGGTGCTCCCGGCGGCGGTGCTCGCGATCGTTCGGACTGCGCCCCGCGCGGGCGAGCACGATGACCGGGATCAGCAGGAACCAGAACCACAGATGGGTCGCGAGGAACAGCACCACGGCCAGCACCACCGCGATGCCCACCGCCGGAACCACCACCTCGGGCCGGGGGCCGCCCGGCCGCCGCTGGACCGGCCCGGCGGACACCGGCGGCGCGACGACCGGTTCGGGCAGATCGGTGAACACCTTCGCCAGGTCGCCACGGGTGACGGCGGCGGCGACCACACCGCTGCGCTCGTCGAACTCCGCCACCGACAGCCGCCCCGCCGCGAAATGGTCCGACAAGCGCTGCATGGCCTGCTCGCGCTCCGCGGTGCCGATGCGGATGTCCGGTGAATCTGCAGCCATACGACGAGATTACCGCCCGTCACCGAGTTTTTCCGGGGCGGAGCGGGGCCGCTGTCACTGGGGACACACTGGTTCCGGCCGGGGCGTCCGAGCTACTGTCGGGGCCATGTTCCGGCAGTGCGGCACTGGTCGACCCACGATTACGCCGGTCGCTGCGCGGATCGTGGCGGCACCGGCGCACGGCCGGGGTGAACGGGGGTGACGATGGCGACGCGGCAGTTCGGCGAGTACCGGCTGGAGCGATTGATCGGCCGCGGGGCGGCGGGCGAGGTCTGGCTCGCGCGCGACACCGCCGAGCGGTCCGTCGCCCTCAAGATCCTCTCCGTGACCGGGGCGGATCCCGACTATCGGCGCAGGTTCGACCGCGAGGCGCGGATCGGATCCCGGCTCAGTAATCCGCATGTGGTGCCGATCCGGGCATTCGGCGAGGAACAGGGCCGGCTGTTCCTGGCGATGGCCTACATACCCGGCATCGACGTGGCGGCTCGGCTGCACGCCGGCCCGCTGGGCGCCCCGGAGGCGGTCGATCTGGTGTCGCAGGTCGCCGATGCCCTGGACGCCGCACACGCCGCCGGGCTGATCCACCGGGACGTCAAACCGGCCAACATCCGGGTACACGCGAGCGGATTCGCGTACCTCATCGATTTCGGCATCGCTCGCGCCACCGATCAGCCGACCATCACCGCAACGGGTTTCACCGTCGGCACGCTGGCGTACATGGCCCCGGAACGCTTCACCGGCCACGCCGACGCCAGCTCGGACATCTACGCCCTGGCCTGTGTGCTGTACGAATGCCTCACGGCGCAGCGCCCTTTCGGCGACACGGACGCGGCCCGCCAACTGCACTCCCACCTGCACCAACCGCCCCCGAGCGTCCACAAGACGGACCCCGCGGTCCCGGCCGCCCTGGACGCGGTCATCGCGCGCGGCATGGCGAAGAAGTCCAAGGACCGCTACCCCACCGCAGGCGCATTCGCGGCAGCCGCCCGCACGGCCGTCGGCATGACCCAACCGGTCCCCCGCACCCCACCCGACCTCGACCGCGCCGCAACCCCCCGCCCCTCGACCGGCACCCCCGCCGAGCCCGCACACCACCAGTCGAACGGGTCCGCGACCCCCGCCGGACCTCAACGCCCCACCGGCAGCCCACCGGAACCTTCCAATCCGAGCGGAACTCCCGCCCCTGACGGACCTCGACCTCCCACCGGCAGCCCTTCGGAATCAGCCCACAACACATCCGACCCGGGCGGAACCCCCACCCCCGGCGGACCCCGGCCCCCTGCCGGCAGTCCCCAGGAACCGGCCCACAACACATCCAATCCGGCCGGAACCCCCGCCCGCGGCGGACCTCGACCTCCCACCGGCGGTCCCCTGGAATCAGCGCACAACACATCCGACCCGGCCGGAACCCCCACCCCCAGCGGACCCCGGCTCCCTGCCGGCAGTCCCTTGGAATCAGCCCGCAACGCATCCAACCCGAGCGGAACCGCCGCGCCCGGCGGACCCCAGCGTCCTGTCGGCGGTCCGTCGGAACCGGTTCGCCACGGATCGAATCCGGCATCTCCTGGTGCTCGGTCCGGTCGACAGTTGAGCGGGGGCGTCCCGGAGTCGGCCCGCAATTCGTCGAATCCCGTGGGAACCCCGATGCGTCCGGGTCAGTCCGGTGGGCCCGGGTGGCCGTCGTCGGCCGCTGCTCCCGGCCTCGCCCCGCCGCCGGGTGGCGCTGTGGCGGCCGGGCCCCGGCCGACCGAGGTTCTACCGGCGTCGGATCCGGCTCTGTCCGGCAGCTACACCGGGCATTCCGCGGCGCTGGACCGGGCCCGGCCCGATCCGGGCGGCCGGAGAATCAAACTCGCGGCCATCGGCGTGGGCACCTTGGTGGTGGTGCTGGCTCTCATCGCGGTCATATCGGCGCTGGCGTCCACGCTGGGCAACCATCAACCGTCACCGGCCGCACCCAGTTCCACGACCACAGCACCACACACCTCGCCGAGAAGCACCACTGTGCCGCCGAAGCCGACCACCGTGCCGCCGAGCACCCCCACGAAGCCGTTCCAGCTGCCCTCCCAGTTGCAGATTCCGATCCCGCCCGGCTTCCCCACCCAGTTCCACATCCCCGGACAGACCGGATGAGCGGTCGGTTCCCTTGGCGCACAAGGGAACCGACGCCGAACTCGAGCCGCCGACATGGCGTCGGCGCGAACCGCGGACCGGGAATGCGGCCGACGAGGGAACAGAACACATCGGCGGCGGCCGAGCAGACCGTTCCGAACACCCCGGAAACGACGTGGGCCCCGCACACTCAGCAGAGTGTGCGGGGCTCACGAACGGTTTGCGGCCTACTTGATCTCGGCGAGCACGGTGCCCTGGGTGATGGCGGCGCCGGGCTGGACGGCGAGGCCGGTGACCACACCGGCCTTGTGCGCGTTGACCGGGTTCTCCATCTTCATGGCCTCCAGCACCGCGATCAGGTCGCCGGCCTCGACCGACTGACCCTCCTCGACGGCGACCTTCACCACGGTGCCCTGCATCGGCGCGGTGACCGCGTCACCGGACGCGGCGCCCATGCCGCCGCCACCACGCTTGCGCGGCTTCGGCTTCTTGCGGACGGCACCCGCGCCGTTGGCGCCACCGGCCGCCACACCGGCGCCGACGCTGAACTGCGACGGCAGCGACACCTCGAGCCGGCGGCCGCCGACCTCGACCACGACGGTCTGGCGCGCGGCCTCGTCGTCCTCGTCGATCGGCTCGGCACCGGTGTACGGCGGGATCGGGTTGTCCCAGTCGGTCTCGATCCACTTGGTGTAGACGTCGAACTTGGTGCCGTCGCCGATGTAGGCGGGGTTCTCGACGATGTGCCGGTGGAACGGCAGCACGGTGGCGAGGCCCTCGATGTGGTACTCGGCCAGGGCGCGGCGCGACCGCTCCAGCGCCTGGGTGCGGGTCTCGCCCCACACGATCAGCTTGGCCAGCATGGAGTCGAACTGACCGCCGATGACGCTGCCCTCGACGACACCGGAATCGACGCGCACGCCGGGACCGGACGGCTCGCGGTACTCCTTCACCGGGCCGGGGGCGGGCAGGAAGTTGCGGCCCGCGTCCTCACCGTTGATCCGGAACTCGATCGCGTGCCCGCGCGGGGTCGGATCCTCCTTGATCTCCAGTTCCTCGCCGTTGGCGATCCGGAACTGCTGCCGCACGAGGTCGATACCCGCGGTCTCCTCGGTGACCGGGTGCTCGACCTGCAGGCGGGTGTTGACCTCGAGGAAGGACACCGTCTCGCCCTGCACCAGGTACTCCACGGTGCCGGCGCCGTAGTAACCGGCCTCTCGGCAGATCTGCTTGGCGGACTGGTGGATCTTGGCACGGACCTCGTCGCTCAGGAACGGGGCCGGGGCCTCCTCGACCAGCTTCTGGAACCGCCGCTGCAGCGAGCAGTCGCGGGTACCGACCACGATCACGTTGCCGTGCTGGTCGGCCAGCACCTGGGCCTCCACGTGGCGGGCCTTGTCCAGGTACTGCTCGACGAAGCATTCACCGCGACCGAAGGCGGCGGTGGCCTCACGGGTGGCGGATTCGAACAGCTCGGGGATCTCCTCGATGGTGTGCGCGACCTTCATGCCGCGGCCGCCACCACCGAAGGCGGCCTTGATCGCCACCGGCACACCGAATTCCTTGGCGAAATCGACCACCTCGGTGGCGTCCTTCACCGGATCCTTGGTGCCCGCGGCCATCGGTGCGTTGGCGCGTTGGGCGATGTGCCGCGCGGTGACCTTGTCACCCAGATCGCGGATCGACTGCGGGGAGGGGCCGATCCAGATCAGGCCCGCGTCCAGCACAGCCTGCGCGAAATCCGCGTTCTCCGAGAGGAATCCGTAGCCCGGGTGGATCGCGTCGGCGCCGGCCTTGGCGGCCGCCTCGAGAATCTTGTCGAACACCAGGTACGACTCCGCCGAGGTCTGGCCGCCGAGCGCGAACGCCTCGTCGGCCAACCGCACGAAGGGTGCCTCGGCGTCCGGCTCGGCATACACCGCGACGCTGGCGATCCCGGCATCCTTCGCGGCCCGGATCACACGCACCGCGATCTCACCCCGGTTGGCTACGAGGACCTTCGTGATCTGCGCGCTGGCATGGCTGGGCACTGAGCCTCCTGTGCTGTGGACATCGTTCGTCTTTTCGCGAGTGTAGGCAGTCTGCCAACAAAGCCGTAACCCGGCTAGGGGCTACTGAGGAGTAGTCCCGAAGAGCGGGACGTGCGACAACTCAAATTCTCTGCGCAGCAGCGGGCGTGGCGGCCGCTACGCCGCCGGATTCGTGACCGCGCACAATCGGCGCGCGCACCGCGTTGCCCCATTCGGTCCAGGATCCGTCGTAGACCCGCACATCGTCCATTCCCAGCAGAGCGGTCAGCACGAAACGGGTGTGCGCGGACCGCTCGCCGATGCGGCAGTACACGATCGTGCCGGCCTCGGCGTCCGCGCGCAGTGGGAGATACCGCCGATCCAGCTCCGCCCGCGACCGGAACCGCCCGTCCGGGCCGACGGCCGTGGTCCACGGAATGTTCATCGCGCCCGGAATGTGCCCGGCGCGCAGCGCCTGTTCCTCGGGCCGATCGGAGATCCGGTCCAGCTCACCGCTGTACTCCTCGGCGGTCCGGACATCGAGCAGGACGCCCGCGCCACCGGACAGCCACTGCTGCACCTCGGCCCGGAAGGCCCGTTCGGTGCGATCGTCGCGCTCGACCGCGGGATAGTCGCCGAATCCGATCGGCGGCACCTCGAAGGTGGTGTCGCGCCCCTCGGAGATCCAGGCCTCGCGGCCGCCGTCGAGCAGCCGGACATCGGCATGGCCGAACAGGTCGAACACCCAGAGCACCGCCGCGGCCGTGCCGTTCGCCTTGTCCCCGTAGACCACCACGGTGTCCTCGCGCGCGATGCCCTTCTCCCGCATCAGTTCGGCAAAACGCACGCCATCCACGACATCGCGCGTCCGCGGATCGGTAAGCTCGGCACGCCAGTCGATCTTGATGGCGCCGGGTACGTGACCGATGTCGTACAGCAGCACGTCCTCATCGGATTCGACGATCCGTAATCCCGGCGCGCCGATGTTTGCCGACAGCCACTGTGTGGTTACTAGTCGTTGAGGATGTGCGTGCAGACCGAAGGAAGGATGAGGGTCCGGTGCGACGGGCACGAGGTCGGTCCTTCCGACGTGACAGGGTGGTGGTCAGCTGTTCCCACCGATGGTAGGTGCGCACGAATACGAGAACTTGTTCCACACCACGAATCGGATGAATGAGCGAATAAGTCGCAGCTTCATCCGATAAAGTCTCCCGGGAGGAGGGGTGAGCTATGTCCGATTCTTGGCCACGACGGCGCCTGCTTGCGATCCTGCGCGGCGCCAGCGAGCCTCTCGACGCCCAGGAATTGGCTCGGGTTACCGGACAGCATGTCACCACCGTCCGATTTCATCTGGACGTTCTCACCCGTGAGTCGTTGGTGCGGCAGTTCCAGCAACCACCTCGCGGACGGGGTCGTCCGCGCATCGGATACAGCGCGGTGCAGCGATCGGTCGGCTATCAGGATCTGGCCCAGGTACTGGCCGACCAGCTGGGCAGCGACCCCCGGCGCCGCTCCGACGCGGCCGTCTCGGCCGGCCGGGCCTGGGGCGCCAAGCTGGACACCATCGAGGAGGGCATCCAGACCCTCGAGGATGCCAAGGATGTGACCGTCGCCGTCTCGTCGGAGCTCGGGTTCGCCCCGGAGCGCGATCCCGGCAACGAATCCGACCAGCAGGTCATGATCCGGCTCACCGCCTGCCCGCTGCGGGAACTCGCGCGGACGCATTCCGAGGTGGTGTGCGGGGTGCATCTGGGTCTCATGCGCGAGGTGCTGGACCGCAACGGCGGCCGGGACACGGTCAACGTCCGCCTGCACCCGTTCGTGGAGCCCGAACTGTGCGTGGCGCGGCTGGAGGCGCTGGAGAGTTCGCTGGTACCCGATTCCGCGGCCATGCCGGTGACGGAACCGCGGATCGCCGCGCCGACCGGATCCCGGGTGGGCCCGCAGTTGCGCGGGAACGATCCGAAGCTAGCGGGCGCCGACCCACAGCTGCGCAACGCCGACACCCACGTCGCGCAACAGCCGACGCAGTAGCGGCAGCCCGATCCCGATCACGCTCGACGGATCACCCTCGATCCGATCGACGAACCAGCCACCGAGGCCGTCCAGGGTGAAGGCGCCGGCCACCTGCAACGGTTCCCCGGTGGCGATGTAGGCGTCCAGCTCCTCCGGCTCGGGCTTCGCGAAGTGCACGGTGGTGCGGCTGCAATCGTCGGCCGCGGCGACCACCGATCCGCCGTCGACGCGCAGGACACAGTGGCCGGTGAGCAGATCGGCGCTGCGGCCGGCCATCACCGACCAGCGCGCGCGGGCCACCTCGGGGGTGTGCGGTTTGCCGTGCAGCACGCCGTCCACCAGCAGCATGGAATCGCAGCCGACGATCACGGCGTCGGCGAGAATGTCCGCGCCCTCCCGGGCGAAGGCGGCGGCGACCGCCTCGGCCTTGGCCCGGGCCAGCGCCACGACGACCTGTTCCGGACCGGTGCCGGCGGGCAATGCGGCCGACACCGCGTCCTCGTCCACGTCGGAAACCCGTACGAGGGGGTTCAGCCCGGCCGACCGCAACACCTGCAGCCGCGCCGGCGACGCGGACGCGAGTACGAATGCACCCACGCGTCAGTCGCGCAGATGCGACACGAACGGATAGGCGTAGGGAGAGAAGCTCGAGGTGCCGCGATGCATGAACGAGGGGCGGCCCCACATGTCGATCGGACCCGAGGCCACAGGCGCGGCGGAGCCGGCGGCCGCGGCGGCGGACAGCACGCTGATGACAGCGGCGATCTCGTCGGCGGTCGGCGAACCCTTGAGAATCCGGATGACGGGTCCCGCAGGCGATTCGGGCCCGGATACCGCGGACACGATCGTGTCGACGAGCTCTTCGACCGATAGGTCGAGCTCAGCGGCCCTCAGCACCTCTTCGTCGGATACAGTCGTCACAGCGCCAGTTCCTCCTGTTCAGGCGTCGCCGGGATTCGATTCCCCGACGACTTTCGGTCTGCGGGACCGGATGCTCCGAGCCCGCCTCCCGGGTATTCGTCACGACCCTCGATGACGAGAGGCCGTTCTTACCATCTTCGTTCGGATGAGGCAATTCTGCGCGGTACGGTTTTCACCGTCTTCTCAAGCTTCTCATGATCTTCTCAGAAGGCGCCACACCACACCTACGCATATCGCTCAAATCACAACGGAATGTTTCCGTGCTTCTTGGGCGGCAGGGACACCATCTTGCGCTCCAGCAGGCGCAACGCGGAGACGATCTGCCCCCGGGTGTGCGACGGCGGGATCACGGCGTCCACATAACCACGCTCGGCGGCGACATACGGGTTCACCAGGGTGTCCTCGTACTCGTTCTGCAACTCCAGGCGCAGCGCGTCGACGTCCGAGCCCTCCTTGGCGGCCTGCTGCAGCTGCTTGCGGTAGACGAAGCCGACCGCGCCCGAGGCGCCCATGACCGCGATCTGCGCGGTGGGCCACGCCAGGTTCACGTCGGCGCCCATGTGCTTGGAACCCATGACGTCGTAGGCGCCGCCGTAGGCCTTGCGGGTGATGATTGTGATCTTCCCCACAGTGGCCTCGCCGTAGGCGTACAGCAGCTTGGCGCCGCGGCGGATGATGCCGTTGAACTCCTGGCCGGTACCCGGCAGGAAGCCCGGCACGTCCACCAGGGTGATGATCGGGATGTTGAAGGCGTCGCAGGTGCGCACGAAGCGCGCGGCCTTCTCGGAGGCGTCGATATCGAGGCAGCCCGCGAACTGGGTGGGCTGGTTGGCCACGATGCCGATGCTGCGGCCGTCGATGCGGGCGAAGCCGACGATGACGTTCATCGCGCGCTCGGCCTGCACCTCCAGGAACTCGTCGTCGTCGACCAGCCGGCGGATCACCTCGTGCATGTCGTACGGCTGGTTCGGCGAGTCCGGGATGATCGTGTCGAGCTCGAGGTCCTCGTCGGTGAGCGAGTCCTCGATGGCGCCGTCGATCGGATCGGTGGCCGGGAAGCGCGGGGCCTCGGCGCGGTTGTTGCTGGGCAGGTAGCTCAGCAGATCCTTGACGTAGTCCAGCGCGTCCTGCTCGCCGGAGGCGACGTAGTGCGCGACGCCCGACTTCACCATGTGGGTGTGCGCGCCGCCCAGCTCCTCCATGCTGACCTCTTCACCGGTGACGGTCTTGATCACGTCGGGACCGGTGACGAACATCTGGCTGGTCTGGTCGACCATGACGACGAAGTCGGTCAGGGCCGGGGAGTACACGTGCCCACCGGCGGCCGGGCCCATGATCAGCGAGATCTGCGGGATCACGCCGGAGGCCTGGATGTTGCGATGGAAGATCTCGCCGTACAGGCCGAGCGAGACCACGCCCTCCTGGATGCGCGCGCCGGCGCCCTCGTTGATGCCGACCAGCGGGCGGCCGGTCTTCAGGGCCAGGTCCATGACCTTGACGATCTTCTCGCCGTAGACCTCGCCGAGCGAACCGCCGAAGACGGTGACGTCCTGGGAGAAGATGCACACGTCCCGGCCGTCGATGGTGCCGTAACCGGTCACCACGCCGTCGCCGAGCGGGCGGTTGCTCTCCAGGCCGAAATTGACGCTGCGATGCCGGGCCAGCGCGTCCAGCTCCACGAACGAACCCTCGTCCAGCAGGGCCAGGATGCGCTCGCGGGCGGTCATCTTGCCCTTGGCGTGCACCTTGTCGACAGCGGCCTCACCCATCGGGTGCTTGGCCTCTTCCAGCCGGTTCCGCAGATCGGCGAGCTTCCCTGCGGTGGTGTGGATATCGGGGGCGCCCGCCGAATCCGGCGAAGACTGCTGCTGGACACTCGTCATGACCCGGAGTGTAGCCATCGTCGCCGACAGTTGGAATTCCAGTAGGGGCTACTCACGAGTACCGTTATTGGCTACCCGCCAGTAGAAAACGGCTGGTGAAACCAGATGATCACCAGCGTATCGCGCCGGAAAGGCAACTGGCCGACGCCGCGGGATCACATCGGAAACAGAGGGCGAATCTCATTGTGTGAGACCGGAATGTCGCCCCGGCCGGTTCAGCGCATCACCCCGGTGTGGCCGGTCGAATACCGCCCCGGTTGCGGCCAGACCGTCAGCCCGTGCGCGCCGCGGCCGACCGGGATGCGGGCCAGCAGGGTCCAGTCCACGATGTCGATGGCGTAGACCTCGCCGTCGTAGCGGCCGGAGACCCAGAACACCCGTCCGTCCGCCGACAGATTCCCCATATCCGGACTACCGCCGCCGGGAATCCGCCAGGTGCGCACGATCCGCTGCTGGGCGAAATCCCAGACCGACAGGCTGCCCTCGCCGCGGTTGGTGACGATCAGCGCCGCGGAGTCGCGGGTGACGTAGAGGCCGTGCGTCCCCTTCCCGGTCGGGACGAAACCGGTGGGCTCGAAGGTGTGCGCATCGATCGTGTACATCCCGTCGGCCATCATGTCCGCGACGTAGAAGGTGGAGCCGTCCGGTGCGAGCTTCACGTCCTGCGGCATACTGCCGCGGCCGCCCGGCAGGTCGATCATCGTCACCAGGTCGGTGCCGACCACGTCGAGCACGGCCATCCGGCCGGCGAATTCGCAGCTCGCCAGCGCGAACCGGCCGTCGGCGGTGAAATCCATGTGGTCGATGCCGGGACAGTCCGGCACCGCGATGGCCCCGACCTGCTCCCAGGTGTGCGGATCATAGAGATCGACCGACCGATCCGCCTCCGCGACGACGAGCGCGAAGGCGCCGTTCGGGGTGAAGTACATGTTGTACGGATCGCGCACCGGCAGCGGCTCGCCGGGTTCGCCGGTGCGGGGATCGATCGGCAGCAGGCCGCCACCGCCCAGCGGCAGATCGTTGGTCACGTACAACGTCTGCAGGTCGTAGGACGGCACCACGTGCTGTGGTTCCACGCCGCGGGCCGGGTAGGTGTCGACGACCTGGAAGGTGGCCGGATCGATCACCGACACGGTATTCGATTCGCTGTTCGGGACGTAGACCCTCGGCAACTGACCAGCGACCGCCGGGGAGAGCTCGCGGTCGCCCGCGTAGACATCGGTCGGCGACAGCAGCGGCGGCATTCCGGGCAGCAGCGCGATCGCGGCCTCGGTGGCCGGGCCGGGAGCCGCCGAGGTGGGCGCAATCACCGTCTCCGGCTGTGGTTTCGGCGGCCGGACACCCGACGAGCACCCGGTGAGCAGAACGGCGGCGAGGACGAATCCCCGGGCCGTGCGGCGTCCGATCACGCGGCACGCCGCACGGCCGCAACGGTTCGGCAAGTCGACATGCCGCGGATATTAAGGGGCGACGACGACTTTCACAGAAACATTCGCGCAACACGAAATGTGCCGTGCCGCCACGGCACTCAGTGCGTGAGGGCCCGCAGCACCCGATCGAGCGCGTCGACCGCCTCGTCCAGCTCGTCCGCGGTCACGGTGAGTGGCGGCCGGAACCGGATCCCGCGCGCACCGGTGCCCAGCAGCAGTACCCGCTCGCGCTGCCACAGATCGGTCAGCACCACATCGCGCTGGGTCGCCGAGGGCAGGGTGATCGCGCACAACAGCCCGCGGCCGCGCGGTTCGGTCACCTGGTCGTGCGATGCGGCGAGCCCGACCAGCCGCTGCAGCAGATGTTCGCCGAGCCGGGCAGCTCGCTGTGCGAGCTCCTCGCTCTCGATCACCTCCAGGATCCGCCGGGCGCGGACCATATCGGCCAGATTGCCGCCCCAGGTGGAGTTCAGCCGGGAGCTGACGGCGAACACGTTGTCGGGCACCTCGTCGATGCGACCGCCGGCCATGACGCCACACACCTGGGTCTTCTTGCCGAAGGCCACCAGATCCGGGGTCACACCGAGCTGTCGGTAGGCCCAGGCCGAGCCGGTGGCCGCGACGCCGGTCTGCACCTCGTCGAGGACGAACAGGGCGTCGTGTTCGTGGCACATCTCCTGCATCGCCTGCAGGAACTGCGGCCGCAGATGGCGGTCGCCGCCCTCGCCCTGGATCGGTTCGGCGATGAAACACGCTATGTCGTGCGGATTCTCGGTGAACGCGACCCGGGCCTGGGTGAGCGCGTGCCGCTCGGCGGCCTCGATGTCGACGTTCTCGCCGAGGAAGGGGGTGTCGATGCGCGGCCAGACGAATTTCGGGAATCGCGCGGTCTTGACCGGGTCGGTGTTGGTCAGCGACATGGTGTAGCCCGAGCGGCCGTGGAACGCGCCGGTCAGGTGCAGCACCTTGGTGCCGAGTTCGGCGGGGCGGCCGTGCATCTCGTTGTGCCGGCTCTTCCAGTCGAACGCCGCCTTCAGCGCGTTCTCGACCGCGAGCGCGCCACCGTCGACGAAGAACAGATGCGGCAGCCGGGGATCACCGAGCACGCGCGCGAAGGTGTCGACGAACCGGGCCATCTCGACGGTGTAGACGTCGGAGTTGCTGGGCTTGTTCAGCGCCGCGACGGTCAACTCGTCACGGAATTCTTCGTCGTCGGCCAGCGCGGGGTGATTCATCCCCAGTGCGGACGACGCGAAGAAGCCGAACATGTCCAGGTACTCGGCGCCGTCGCGGGCGTCGACCAGGCGCCGGCCGCGCGAGGCGCGCAGATCCAGCACCAGATCGAACCCGTCGGCGAGGATGTTCGCGGACAGGATCTCGTGAACCCGAGCGGGGGTGACCGGCGCCTCGTCGGTAACCACCCCGGGTCGTTCCAGTTCGATGGTCACACCCGAAGACTACGCAAATTTTTACGCTAAAGCTACGGATATCCGGATAAATTACGATCTTGCATCATCTGTCGTAGAATGTTTGCAGGATGATCGTGCTGCGGGTCCGCACGTTCGCGGTCGCGCGGATCTCCTGCAGCAGCTGTTCCAGATGCCGTGGCGAGGCCACCCGCACCAGCAACATATAGCTCTCGTCACCGGCCACCGAGTGGCACTCCTCGATCCCAGGGATGTGCTGCAGCAGGGCCGGGGCGTCATCGGGCTGAGAGGGGTCGAGAGGAGTGATGGCGACGTATGCCGACAGGAGCTGTCCGAGCGCCTCGGGATCGACCTTGGCCGTATACCCTCGGATCACACCGCGCGCCTCCAGCCGACGTACCCGGGACTGCACCGCCGATACCGACAACGTGGCCTTTTCCGCGAGGTTGGAGAGCGTCGCGCGGCCGTCGGCCATCAGTTCGCGGATCAGTAGTCGATCGATGTCGTCCAGAACGGGTTTCCCCGGCACGTCAGCCATCAGCGAAGGCTAACCCAGACGGCCCGACTCGTGGCCGGAAATATTCCCGCCGACCCCAGGAGCTGCCATGACCAACGTCTCCGTCCGCCCCGGCACCGCGGCGCCGGACACGGCCGAACTGCGCGTCCGCGCGGAGCGTGCGCTGCACGCGCTCGGCGCCGAAATGCCCACCGCCGGAACACTGTCGGCCCGCACCCCGATCACCGGCGGCGAGCTGGCGACCCTGGCCGGGCACACCCCGGATCAGGTCGATGCCGCAATCGAGAAGGCGGCCAACGCCTTTCGATCCTGGCGGACCGTGCCCGCGCCGCGGCGCGCGGCGGTGGTGCGCCGGCTGGGCCGGCTGCTCACCGAAAACCTCGGCGAGCTGGCCGAATTGGTGACGCTGGAGGCGGGCAAGATCGGCGCCGAGGCGCGCGGCGAGGTGCAGGAGATGATCGATGTCTGCGAGTTCGCGGTGGGACTGTCCCGGCAGTTGTACGGCAGCACCATGCCGTCGGAGCGACCGGGCCACCGGCTGCAGGAGACCTGGCATCCACTCGGTGTGGTGGGGGTGATCTCGGCGTTCAACTTCCCGGTCGCGGTGTGGTCGTGGAATACCGCGATCGCGCTGGTCTGCGGCGATACCGTGGTCTGGAAACCCTCGGCGACCACCTCGCTGACCGCGATCGCCTGCCATGCGCTGCTGCGCCGGGCCGCGGCCGAGGAGGGTGTCGATCCGGAGATCCATCAGCTGCTGCTCGGCGGCACCGAGGTGGGCGAACGACTGGTCGACGACGAGCGGGTGGCGCTGGTCAGCGCCACCGGATCGACGCGGATGGGTCGCGCGGTGGCACCGCGGGTGGCGGCCCGATTCGGCCGCTGCCTGCTGGAACTCGGCGGCAACAACGCCGCGATCGTGACCGCCTCTGCCGATCTCGAACTCGTCACCCGCGCCGTGGTTTTCGCCGCCGCCGGCACCGCCGGACAGCGCTGCACCACGCTGCGGCGGCTGATCGCGCACCGCGACATCGCGAATCGGCTCGCCGACCGCCTGGTCACCGCGTACGAACAACTGCCCGTGGGTGATCCGTTCGATCCGCGAACGCTGGTGGGTCCGCTGATCGACGGCCGGGCGTACGACGCCATGCAGCGCGCGCTGGCCGAGGCACGCCGCGACGGCGGCGAACTGCTGTGCGGCGGTGAGCGAGTGGCGGTGGCCGGGGACGCGTCCTATTACGTGCGCCCGGCGATCGTGCGGATGCCCTCGCAGACCGCGATCGTCCGCGAGGAGACCTTCGCGCCGATCCTCCACCTGCTCGACTACACCGATTTCGAGACCGCGATCGCCGTGCACAACGGTGTGCCGCAAGGACTCTCGTCGTCGATCTTCACCGGTGACCAGCGCGAGGCGGAGCGCTTCCTCGCCGCCGACGGTTCCGACTGCGGGATCGCCAACGTGAACATCGGCACCTCCGGGGCCGAGATCGGCGGTGCGTTCGGCGGCGAGAAGCAGACCGGCGGCGGCCGCGAATCCGGCTCCGATTCCTGGAAGGCGTACATGCGCCGGGCCACCAACACGATCAACTACTCCGCGGAACTGCCGCTGGCACAGGGCATCACGTTCGGGTGAGGTTCACACGGTCGCCCGGAAGTGCAACGTCCAGTCGTGGCGGTAGTTCAGCCGGGTGACGCACATCGGCGGAATGTCGATGCGCCAGAACGATTTCGGCGGTGCGTCCAGGCTCACCAGCAGGGCGGCGCGGATCACCGCGGGGTGGGTGACGGCGATGGTCGGCACCCCCTCCGAGGCGATGTCGGTGAGCCAGTCCCGGGTTCGATCGATCACGTCGACGACCGCCTCTCGGCCGTGACCACGGAACTTCGGGTCGGTGAGCCAGGTGTAGAGCTCGCCCCGGGGCACTGCCAGCAGTTCCCCGCCGCGCCAGGCGCCGGCGTCCAGATCGCGCAACCGGTCGTCGGCCTCGCCGAGCAGGCCCAGCAGCGCCGCGGTCTCGATGGCGCGGCGCTCCGGCGCGGTGAGCACCCGGGCCACCGGTAGCCGACCGCAGGCGGCGACCGCGCGGCGACCGGCCTCGGTCAGCGGTTCGTCCACCGGAAATCGTGCTGTGCGCATCGCCTCGGTCATTCCGTGACTGACCAAATCGACTCGGAGCACCTTCTCCACGCCGGGAAGCGTACGGCCCGGCGCGGGTGCTCGTCCGGAGATTGCTCAGGCTTCGCTCGACTCGATACCCGGGCCGGGATATTTGTGTCGGTACCCCGGTGCAGACTGGGGTCGTGCAGCAGTTCTCCCCTGCGACCCAGGAGTGGTTCGACGGCGCCTTCCCGGCGCCGACGCCCGCTCAGCTGGGCGCGTGGCAGGCCATCGCCGCAGGTGAACACACTCTGGTCATCGCACCGACCGGGTCCGGCAAAACCCTGTCGGCGTTCCTGTGGGCGATCGATCGGCTGGCGGCCCGTCCGGCGGAGGAAGGTCCGCGCGGTACCTCGGTGCTCTACATCTCCCCGCTGAAGGCCCTCGCGGTGGATGTGGAGCGCAATTTGCGCGCCCCGCTGGTCGGGGTCACCCAGACCGCGAAACGGCTGGGGGTGCCTGCCCCGGAGATCAGCGTGGGAGTGCGTTCCGGCGATACGACGGCGACTGCGCGGCGGGCCCTGCAGCGCAACCCGCCGGACATCCTCATCACCACGCCGGAGTCGCTGTACCTCATGCTCACCTCGGCGGCCCGCGACACGCTCGCCACGGTGAACACGGTGATCATCGACGAGGTGCACGCCATCGCCGGGTCGAAACGCGGTGCGCACCTGGCACTGTCGCTGGCCCGGCTGGATCTGCTCACCGAGCGGCCGGCCCAGCGGATCGGCCTGTCGGCCACCGTGCGGCCGCCGGCGGAGGTGGGCCGGTTCCTGGTGGGGCCCGCGCCGATCACCATAGTCGCGCCGCCCGCCCCGAAAACCTTCGATCTCTCGGTGCGCGTGCCGGTGCCGGATATGACCGAGCCGGACCCCTCGGGCGATTCCACCCAGCCGGGATCCATCTGGCCGCATGTGGATTCGGCGATCGTCGACCTGGTGCTCGACCATCGGTCCTCGATCGTGTTCGCCAACTCGCGCCGGCTCGCCGAGCGGCTCACGGCCCGGCTCAACGAGTCGTATGCCGAGCGGCTGGGCGTGGTGAGCGACGAGTCCGCCGAGCCGGTCTCCCGCACCCACGCACCCCCGGCCCAGCTGGGCGCGCCCACCGAGGTGTCGCACGGCGCCGCGCCGCTGCTGGCCCGCGCGCACCACGGCTCGGTCAGCAAGGAGCAGCGCGCGATCATCGAGGACGACCTCAAGACCGGGCGGCTGCGCTGTGTGGTCGCGACCAGCAGCCTGGAACTCGGCATCGATATGGGCGCGGTCGATCTGGTGGTGCAGGTGGAGGCGCCGCCGTCGGTTGCCAGCGGTCTGCAGCGGGTCGGGCGGGCCGGACATCAGGTCGGTGAGATCTCGCGCGGGGTCATCTTCCCGAAGCACCGCACCGATGTCGTGCACTGCGCGGTGGCGTCGATGCGCATGACGGCCGGGCAGATCGAACGGCTCGACGTGCCCGCGCATCCGCTGGACATCCTGGCCCAGCAGACCGTCGCGGCCTGTGCGCTGGAACCGATCGATGTCGATGCCTGGTTCGAGACCGTGCGCGGCACCGGTAGCTATGCGGCACTGCCGCGTTCGGCCTACGAATCGGTGCTGGACCTGTTGTCCGGCCGCTATCCCTCCGACGAGTTCGCCGAACTGCGGCCGCGAGTGGTGTGGGATCGCGACGCGGGCACCCTCGCCGGACGTCCCGGGGCCCAGCGACTGGCCGTCACCTCCGGCGGCGCGATACCCGATCGCGGCCTGTTCCCGGTGTTCATGGTCGGCGAACGAGCCTCCCGCGTCGGCGAACTCGACGAGGAGATGGTCTACGAGTCCCGGGTCGGCGATGTGTTCGCCCTCGGCGCCACCAGCTGGCGCATCGAGGAGATCACCCACGACCGAGTGCTGGTCTCCCCCGCGTTCGGGCTGCCGGGCCGGCTCCCGTTCTGGCACGGCGATTCCCTGGGCCGCCCGGCCGAATTGGGCGCCGCCCTCGGTGAATTCGTGCGCACCGCCGGACAGGCGGTCGAGCGGGCCCGCGCCTCGGAGGTGGACGCGCTGATCGGGCGGCGCGATACCGAGGCGGAAAGCACTGCGCCGCAAGCCGAATCGGCCCGGTCGCGGGCCGCCGGCAATGACCTGGACCTGCTCGAGCAGGCGACCCGCGGGGCCGGGCTGGACGCCTTCGCGACCGCCAATCTGGTTGCGCTGCTGCGGGAACAGCAGGCCGCCACCGGTCAGTTACCGACCGATCGGACCCTCGTGGTCGAGCGGTTCCGGGACGAGCTGGGCGACTGGCGGCTGGTACTGCACTCGCCGTACGGATTGCCGGTGCACGCGCCGTGGGCGCTGGCGGTCGGGTCCCGGCTGCGGGAGCGGTTCGGGGTGGATGCCGCGCCGACCGCGTCCGACGACGGCATCGTGGTGCGGCTGCCGGATACCACCGACGATCCACCCGGTCCGGAGCTGTTCGTCTTCGAACCCGACGAGATCGACGAGATCGTCACCGAACAGGTCGGCGGTTCGGCGCTGTTCGCCTCGCGGTTCCGGGAGTGCGCGGCCCGAGCGCTGCTGCTGCCGCGCCGCGATCCCGGCCGGCGGGCGCCGCTGTGGCAGCAGCGGCAGCGCGCGGCGCAACTGCTCGATGTGGCCCGGAAGTTCCCCGATTTCCCGATCCTGCTGGAGACCGTGCGCGAATGCCTGCAGGACGTGTACGACCTGCCGTCGCTGCGCGAACTGCTGGTCGCCGTCGCCCGCCGCAAGATGCGGCTGGTGGCCGTCGAGACCGCCGCGCCCTCCCCGTTCGCCAACTCCCTGCTGTTCGACTACATCGGGCAGTTCATGTACGAGGGCGACAGTCCGCTGGCCGAACGCCGGGCCGCCGCGTTGTCGCTGGACTCCGGGCTGCTCGCCGAACTGCTCGGCCGGGTGGAGCTGCGAGAACTGCTCGATCCGGCGGTGCTGGAGCTCACCGAGCGCGAGCTGCAACGCCTGACCCCCGAGCGGCAGGCCCGCGACGCCGAGGGTCTCGCCGATCTCCTGCGGCTGCTCGGCCCGCTGACCGCGGCGGAGGCGGCGCTGCGCTGCACCGGCGATCCGGGCCCCTGGTTCGCGGAGTTGTCGAAAGCCCGTCGCGCGCTGGAGGTTTCGTTCGCCGGTGCGCGCTGGTGGGCCGCGGTGGAGGATGCCGCCCGGCTGCGCGACGCCCTCGGCGTACCGCTGCCGATCGGTACCCCGGCGGCGTTCATCGAACCGGTCGCCGATCCGCTCGGCGACCTGGTCGGCCGGTATGCCCGCACCCACGGCCCGTTCGGGACGGAGGCGGTGGCCCGGCGTTTCGGCCTCGGCCCGGCGGTCGCCGCCACCGCACTGCATCGGCTGACCGCCGAGAAGCGGGTCGTGGAGGGCGAATTCACGCCCGGCGCGAGCGGCGGCGAATGGTGCGACACCGAGGTGCTGCGCCGATTGCGCCGCCGGTCGCTGGCGGCCGCGCGCAAAGAGGTGGAGCCGGTCGCGACGACGGCGCTGGCCCGATTCCTGCCGGTCTGGCAGCACATCGGCACCGGTGAGCTGCGCGGCGTGGACGGGGTCGCCACCGTGGTGGAACAGCTTGCGGGCGTGCCGATTCCGGCCTCGGCGTGGGAGTCGCTGATCCTGCCGTCGCGGGTGCGCGACTACACCCCGGCCATGCTCGACGAGTTGACCGCCACCGGCGAGATCGTGTGGTCCGGGCACGGCGCCATCACCGCCAAGGACGGCTGGATCGCCCTGCATCCGGCCGAACACGCGGGCTTCACCCTCGCCCCGCCGGACGAGATCGACCTCGGCGAGATCCAGATCGCACTGCTGCTGGCACTCGGCGCCACCATAGTGCCGGAAACCGCTGCCCCGCAGGATGATTCGGCCGCCGGCCGACAGGTCGTGTCGATGCCCGCCGGCGCGTACTTCTTCCGGCAGTTGTCCGATGCGACCGGCCTGCTCGACGACACCGCGGTAGCGGCGGCGCTGTGGGATCTGGTCTGGGCCGGATACGTGTCCGGCGATACGTTCGCGCCGGTGCGGGCATTGCTGTCCGGCACCACCCGCAGCACGACCGCTCATCGCGCCCCACGGCGCACGCCGCGCGGCCGGGCCTACCTGCCGCGCGCGACCATGCCGACCCGGACCGGTCCCCCGACCGTCGCGGGCCGTTGGTCGCTGCTTCCGGAACGGGTGGCGGACAATACGATTCGCGCGCACGCCACCGCCGATCAGCTGCTCGAACGGTACGGCGTGCTCACCCGGGGCGCGGTGCAGAGCGAGGGCGTACCGGGCGGGTTCGCCCTGATGTATCGGGTGCTCACCGAATTCGAGGACCGCGGCCGATGCCGCCGCGGCTACTTCGTCGACACCCTCGGCGGTGCCCAGTTCTCCACCACCGACGTGGTCGACCGGCTGCGCTCGTTCGACATCGAACGGCCGGAACACACCCCGGCCCCGGTACTCGCCCTGGCCGCGTGCGATCCGGCCAACCCCTACGGCGCCGCACTGCCCTGGCCCAAGGGTGCCCCCGAATCGGCCGGGCACCGGCCCGGTCGCAAGGCCGGTGCGATCGTCGTCCTGGTCGGCGGCGAACTGACCCTCTACCTGGAGCGCGGCGGCAAGACCCTGCTCACCTTCACCGAGGATCCGCAGAGTCGCACCGACGCGGCCACTGCCCTCGCCGCCCTGGTCCACGACCGCCGCGTCGACTCGCTGGTCATCGACCGCATCGACGGCGAATCCGTCCACGGCAGTTCGTTCGCCCCCCTGCTCACCGCCGCAGGCTTCGCCGCCACCCCCCGCGGCCTGCGCCTGCGCGGGCGGCCGTAGCCGAATACGGATTCCTCGCACACCCGACCGGCGACCCCCAGCTACCTGCGGATCCCGCACACACAACCAGGCGCCCCAGCCCACATGAAATCCTCCCACGCGCAACCGGCGACCCCTGGCGAACGCCCAGGCGACCCCCGCTGTACGTGAATCCTGCACGCGCGCAACCGGCCGACCGTAGCGGCCACGCAGATTTCTCACATACGCAACCGGGTGACACCGGCCGCGTGCGAATTCCCGTACGCACTACTGGGTTGCGGTAGCGCACGCGGACCGCTCGTACGCATCACCGCCCGGCCGCACGGCGGATCCCTCGAACGCTACCGAGTGGCTGTAGCCGCAATCGGACCGCTCGTACACACGGCCGGGCCGCCGGGCGACTGCGATCGACTCGACTGTCGATCCGTCCGGTCGACGACGTGGACGGACTGCTCCGTGGCACCGTCTGCGGACGCGCTGCCTATCCGCTCGCGCTCGGCGAATCATCCTCTGCGGCAAGGACACTCGGAGGAAGTCCGTGTTCGAGGAGGTCGAAGACGGCGGTGAGGGCGGCGCGGGGGTCGGGCCGGGAGCCGGCGAACTCGGGGATCTCCAGGACGTAGCGGGCGGCAGCGCGGGCAGTGACATCGTCGGCGGGGCGGCCGAGTTCGGCGGCGATCGCCGCGGCGAGGTCGGCCTCGCATCGGATCCACAGCTTGCGGGAGTAGTCGCGCAGGGCGGGGGTGTTCATGATCAATTCGGTGCGCGCTCGCAGCTCGGGTGCCGGGTCCTCGACGAAAGGTCCACGGCCGGACATAAATTCGCGCAGCGCACCCATCACCGACTGGCCGGGCGGACGGTCGTGGACGGCGGCCAGCAGGCTCGCGTGGCGTTCGACGCCGTCGTCGAACATCAGCGCCTCCTTGCCGTCGGGGACGTGCTTGAACACCGTCGGCACCGAGACGTCCACGGCATCGGCGATCTCCTTGACGCTGACCTGGTCGTAACCCTTCGCCAGGAACAGCTGAGCGGCCGCCTCGGACAACGCCTGGCGGGTCCTGGCGTTCTTGCGTTCGCGGCGGCCCATGGTCGGCGTGGTCATGACCAGCACGATAGCAGGTTTCTTGACTCAGAAAATTTCTTAACTGAGTTGTATTTTTTACTGACTCATGCTTTTCTGGAGGTGGGCCCACCGGACAGCACCGATACGAAGGAACGGAAGTGATCACGATGACCTCGACCAACGAACCCGAGAAAATCCCGGTACTGGTCGTCGGCGGCAGCCTCGTCGGCCTCTCGGCGGCGGTATTCCTCGCCCGGCACGGCGTACCGACCGTGGTGGTGGAGAAGCACGTGGGCAGCGCCACGCATCCCCGCGCGATCGGCTACACCACGCGAACCCTGGAGTTGTTCCGGGCGGTCGGCCTGGATGCCGACATCCCGGTGATCCCGGGCGAGAACAAACCCCCGCGCCGCGCGCGGGTCGAGAGCCTGGCCGGGCAATGGCTCACCGAATATCCGTGGACCCCACCCACGGATCGGCCGCAGCTCGAGTACTCCCCGGCGCGCGCGGTGGCGGTCGCCCAGGACCGGCTGGAGCCCGTGCTGCGGGACTGGGCAATCCGGCTCGGCGCGGATGTGCGGCAGGGCACCACTCTGCTGGATCTCACCCAGGACGCCGACGGCGTCACCGCGACCGTCCGGCGCGCCGACGGGCACGAATATCCGATCCGCGCGGGGTACGTGATCGCCGCCGACGGCGCGCGCAGCCCGATCCGGACCGCGCTGGGCATCGAACGCAGCGGCCAGGGGCTGCTGTCGGTGCAGCGCAGCGTGCTGTTCCGCGCCGATCTGGAGCAGTATCTCGCCACCGGCGTCGCGCAGTTCGAGATCGACGGCCCGGACCTGCAGGGTTTCCTGACCACCTATTCCGACGGCCGCTGGGTACTGATGGTGCCCGGCGATCACGATCGCGACGAGGCCACGTGGCGCACGCTCATCGACAAGGCGATCGGGCGCACCGACCTGGACATCGAACTGATCACCACCGGCCGCTGGGAACTGGCCGCCCGCATCGCGGACCGCTTCCGGGACGGGCGGATCTTCCTGGCCGGCGACGCCGCACACCAACTGCCGCCCAACCGCGGCGGCTACGGCGCCAACACCGGCATCGAGGACGTGCACAACCTGGCCTGGAAGCTGGCCGAGGTCCTGGCAGGCCGCGCGACCCCTGCACTACTGGACACCTACGAACCGGAACGCCGCCCGATCGCCCTCCTGCGCCACGACCAGATCTTCGCCCGCGCCGACTACAAAGCACACCTCACCACCGATGCGCCGCAGCCACCGATCATCGACGACGACGCCATGGAACTCGGCCAGCTCTACCGCTCGGCCGCGGTCCTCGGCGCGGGCCCCGACCTGCCCGCCGCCCAGCGCCCCGAACAGTGGGCCGGACAACCCGGCACCCGAGCACCCCACGCCCGCATCCACACCGACACAGGCGAGACGTCGCTACTGGACCTGTTCCAGCACGGCTGGGTACTGCTCGCCGAGGACAGTGCCTGGGCCACCGCGGCAACCCAGGCCGGCAGCGAACTGGGCCTGTCGCTACGCTTCCGGCACATCGGCGGCGATACGAAACCGGCCGACCTCCAAGACTTCCGGCGCTACTACCGCACCGAATCGGGTGGTGCGACACTGATCCGCCCGGACGGCTACATCGCCTGGCGCACCACAACCCTGCCCACCGATCCCCCAGCGGCGCTGATCCGAGCGCTCGCCGAAGTGTCGGCCGCTCCCAGCGATCGGCTGAGGAGCTGAGGAGCTGAGGAGCTGAGGAGCCACCGACACAGACCCGGCGGATCCATCGCTACCGGACCCTGACGGGTCAGCTCCTCGGCCCGCGCGTGACGGTCGGACGAGCCCACCACTGGGTCTACGACGCGTTGGTCCGCAGCACGAACGGTGCCGAGACAGAATCCGGCCACTCACGGGCCGGACGGCGAAGGATCGGGAGCGAGACCCCGGAGGTGTGAACGAGCGTCCCGGCCCCACGGCCGGTCGGCATCGGCCGATGATCTTGGGCCGTAGTTTGCTGTGTGGGGGTGACCGGCGCCAATGGGCAGCCGTTGGAGGCCCGAGCAGTGGGCAACGACTGTCAGCAGTCGTCGGTGGCCGTGGGCCACAGACCGGGGGCGGATGGCCATGCGGGCGACGGCCATGGGCACCGACGCGTGGTGGTCACACTGACCGTTGCGGTGGCCGACGGCCATTGGGGCGGCCGTGGCAGTAGGCAACAGCCATGGCGGTAGACGGCGGCTGTGGCAATGGGCTGTGGCGACGGGCGGCGGCTGTGGCAGCCGGCGGTGGGCGGTAGGGATTGCCGGGGCGGTGCTACGGTCGGCGCATGCCCGAAGGGGACACCGTTTATCTGGCGGCGGCGCGGTTGCGGGCGGCGCTGGCCGGTCGGGAGTTGGTTCGCAGCGATTTTCGGGTGCCGCGGTATGCGACGTTGGATCTGCGGGGTGAGGTTGTCGACAGTGTGGGTAGTTATGGGAAGCATCTGTTCGTGCGGACGCCGCGGGTCAGTATTCACACCCATCTGAAGATGGAGGGGGTCTGGCGGGTTTTTCGGGCGGGGCAACGGTGGACCAAGCCCGGGTTCACCGCGCGGCTGGTGCTGGGAGTTGCCGATGCGGAGGCGGTCGGATTCTCGCTCGGGTTGGTGGAGGTGTTGCCGCGTGCGGATGAGCACACTGCCACCGATCATCTCGGGCCGGATCTGCTGGGGCCGAATTGGGATGCGGCGGAGGCGGTTCGGCGGTTGTCTGCCGAGCCGGAACGGCCGATCGGGCTGGCGTTGCTGGAACAGCGCAATCTGGCGGGTATCGGCAATATCTACCGTAGTGAGATCTGTTACCTGCGCCGGGTGCATCCGGCGACCCCGGTCGGGGATGTCCCGGATCTGCCGGGGCTGGTCGATGAGGCGCATCGGGTTCTGACGAAGGCTGCCCATGAGCCGCCGTGGCGCGCGGTGGCTTACGGCCGGCAGCGGCAGCCGTGCCGGCGTTGCGGTAACGGCATCGTCGTGCATCTGCTCGCGGACGATCATGTCGAGCGGGCCGAGCGCGGTGTCTACTTCTGTCCTCGTTGCACGCCGTTGCCGACTGCCCGGCGGGTTTAGGCCGAGCGCGACCCCATCGGGGGCCGCACGGATCATGCGATGGCGTCGAACAGCCGGGCTCCGGATCTGTTCAGTTCTCCAGCAGGGTTCGCAGGGCCGTGAGGTCGCGGCGTACCCAGTCGGCGTCGGCGGCGAAGCGGTCGTCGTCCATGTCCGGTTGGCGGAACAGGGTGAGGACGACCGTGGTGCCGGTGCCGTTGGGGATGGCGCGCAGCGGGATGTCGACCGTGGTGCCGTCGGGGAAGCGGACCCGGTGGTCGGCTATGCCGTAGTCGTTGGCGGGAGTGAAACGGACGTAGGCGCGGCCTTCGGGGGCCGCGGCCAGCCATTCACCGGGCTCGGCGCCGCTGTCCGCGGCGGCGCGTTCGAGGCCGGAGGACAGGCCGGTTGCCCAGGCAGGGAAGTTCTCGGGCTCGGCCAGGAAGGCCGCGACCTCGGCGAACGGACGGTCGATGGCCACATCGAGGTGGCGGGTGGGGGCGATCGTCATGTCGTCACCGTAGCCGGGGCCTCCGACAGATCAGCTCTCCAGCCGGACCGGTTCCAGGATCTCCGGACGTGGCTCCGGGGCGGCCACCCGCAGGGCGTCGGCCGACACGTCGTCGGGCTGGGTCTGGGAACGGATCTCCGCGTCGACCCGCGCGATGTAGGTGTCGATCTCGCGGCGGATCTCGGTCTCCTCCCAGCCCAGCACGGGCGCCACCAGTCGCGCCACCTCCTCGGCGCAGGCCATCCCGCGATGCGAGTACTCGATGGAGATGCGGGTGCGGCGGGCCAGGATATCGTCCAGGTGCAGGGCGCCCTCGGCGGCCGCGGCGTACACCGCCTCGGCCCGGAGGTAGCTCGGTGCGTCCGAGATGGGTTGCAGCAGTTCGGGTTTGCCGGCGGCGAGGTCCAGTACGTCGGTGATCAGCGCGCCGTACCGGTTGAGCAGGTGTTCCACGCGGTAGGGGTGGATGCCGTAGGCCTCGGCCAGGTGCGGGGTCTGGTTGAGCAGCGCGAAATAGCCGTCGGCGCCGAGCAGGGGCACCTTCTCCGTGATGGTCGGCGGCACTCGTTGCGGAATGTCCTGTGCCGCAGCGTCGACCGCGTCGTAGGCCATCACCCGGTAGGTGGTGTACTTGCCGCCGGCGATCGCCACCAGGCCCGGCGCGATGCGGGCGACCGCGTGCTCCCGGGACAGTTTCGAGGTGTCGTCGTTCTCCCCGGCCAGCAGCGGACGCAGGCCCGCGTAGACGCCGTGGATGTCGTCGTGGGTCAGCGGGGTGACCAGGACCTCGTTCACCCGGTCCAGCAGGTAGTCGATATCGGCCTTGGTGGCGGCCGGATGGGCCAGATCGAGGTTCCAGTCGGTGTCGGTGGTGCCGATGATCCAGTGACTCGAACCCCAGGGGATCACGAACAACACCGAGGTCGGGGTGCGCAGGATCAGTGCGGTGTCGCTGGCGATGCGGTCGCGCGGCACCACGATGTGCACGCCCTTGGAGGCCCGCACGTGGAAGCGGCCGCGTTGCTGCGACAGCGCCTGGATCTCGTCGGTCCACACCCCGGTCGCGTTGATCACGACGTGCCCGTGTACCTCGGTGGTCCGGCCGTCCTCGCTGTCGCGGACCTTCACCCCGACCACCCGGTCGGCCTCGCGCAGGAATCCGACGACCTGGGTGGAGGTGCGGATCACCGCGCCGTACTGGGCGGCCGTGCGCGCCACCGTCATGGTGTGCCGGGCGTCGTCGACGACCGTGTCGTAGTAGGTGACGCCGCCGACCAGCGCGTCGCGGCGCAGGCCCGGCGCCAGTCGCAGCGCGCCGGAGCGGGTCACATGATGTTGTCCCGGAACGGATTTCGAGCCGCCCATGGTGTCGTACAACACCAGCCCGGCGGCCACGTACGGACGCTCCCAGCCGCGATTGCCGAGCGGGTAGAGGAAGCGCAGCGGCTTCACCAGATGCGGGGCCAGCGTGGTCAGGCTCAGTTCGCGCTCGTGCAGCGCCTCCCGGACCAGGCCGAATTCCAGTTGTTCCAGGTAGCGCAGGCCGCCGTGGAACATCTTCGACGAGCGGCTGGACGTACCCGACGCCAGATCCCTCGCCTCGACCAGCGCGACCTCGAGGCCGCGGGTCGCCGCGTCCAGGGCGATGCCCGCGCCGACCACGCCCGCGCCGATCACCACCACATCGAAATGGTTCTTGCCCAACCGATCCCAGGCCGCGGCCCGCTGTTCCGGACCCAGTTCGCCGAGGCGCTCGTTCGGGCGGCGTTCGTTGGTCATGTGGTCGGCTCCTTCACCGCAACCGTGTCGTTGCCGGGACAGTCCCGCTTCCGCTCGCGTACAGACCTCGCGTACAGGCTAGGGGACCCGGGTCCGGGCGGCGCGGCGGCGGTGCCTCGGACCCCGTCCCGTTATCAACGAGTAACCGATCCGAGCGGCGAAATATCGTCACTGCACGGTACCCCGGAACGCCGCCGGTCGCCGGACGGCCCGGATCGCGAATCCTGCGGCAGGCCGCCGACATTTAGTAGCCTGCACGGATGCAGCGCTGCGTGGCCGCCCTGGACCAGGGCACGACTTCGACCCGATGCATTCTCTTCGACCGATCGGGGCGCATCGCCGGCTCGGCCCAGCGCGAGCACGAACAGTTGTTCCCGCAGCGGGGCCGGGTCGAGCACGATCCGCGAACCCTGTGGCGCAACACCGAATACGTCCTCGGCGCGGCCCTGGACGACGCCGGGTACACCGCCGCCGACGTCGCCGCCGTGGGGATCACCAATCAGCGCGAGACGACCGTGGTGTGGGACCGCGCGACCGGCGAACCCGTGTACAACGCGATCGTCTGGCAGGACACCCGCACCGCCGCGCTCTGCGACGAACTGGCCGGATCCGCCGGGCCCGATCGCTGGGCCGACCGCACCGGACTGCCGCTGAGCACCTATTTCGCCGGGCCCAAGCTGCGCTGGATCCTGGACAATGTGCCCGGTGTGCGGCAGCGCGCCGAGGACGGGGAGCTGTGTTTCGGCACGATCGACAGCTGGATCCTGTGGAACCTCACCGGGCAGCACCTCACGGATGTGACCAACGCCTCGCGCACCATGTTGATGGATCTGCGCACGCTGCAATGGGATTCGGAGATCTGCGCCGAATTCGGGGTACCGGGGAGTGTGTTGCCGGAGATCCGCAGTTCCTCGGAGGTCTACGCGGAGATCGGTTCCGGGCCGTTGGCCGGAATTCCGGTCGCGGGCATCCTCGGCGATCAGCAGGCGGCGACGTTCGGGCAGGCGTGCCTGGTGCCCGGTGAGGCCAAGAACACGTACGGCACCGGCAATTTCATGCTGCTCAACACCGGCACCACGGTGGTGACCAGCCGCCACGGACTGCTCACCACCGTGTGTTACCAACTGGGCGAGCAGGATCCGGTGTACGCGCTGGAGGGTTCGATCGCGGTCACCGGCTCGCTGGTGCAGTGGCTGCGCGACAATCTCGGCGTGATCGGCTCGGCCGACGAGATCGAGCCGCTGGCCCGCAGTGTCGACGACAACGGCGGCGCCTATTTCGTGCCGGCCTTCTCCGGACTGTTCGCGCCGCGCTGGCGGCCGGACGCGCGCGGGGTGATCGCGGGGCTGACCCGGTTCGTCACCAAGGGGCATCTCGCCCGAGCCGTACTGGAGGCCACCGCGTTCCAGACCCGCGAGGTGATCGAGGCGATGCGGGCAGATGCGGAGACGCAGCGGCTGGACCTGGAGCTGACCACCCTGAAGGTCGACGGCGGCATGGTCCGCAACGACCTGCTGATGCAGTTCCAGGCCGACATCCTCGACGTGCCGGTGGTGCGGCCGGTGATCACCGAGACCACGGCGCTCGGCGCCGCCTACGCCGCCGGGCTGGCGGTCGGGTTCTGGGCGGGCACCGACGAACTGCGGGCCAACTGGGCCGAGGACAAGACCTGGCAGCCCGGCATGTCCGCGGACGAACGGGAGCGGCTCTATGCCGAATGGAACAAGGCCGTCGAGCGCACCTACGACTGGGCCGACGACTAGCCGGGTCGGGCGACCGGCGCACAGGTAACCCGATGGAGTGGCCGACCGGCGGGTCCGGCTGTCCGGTGGCTCAGCCGATGGCGCGGTGCAGCCGGTCGACGGCCTCGGCGAGGGTTTCGGGCTCGTCGGTGGTGAAGCACAGTCGCATGCTGTGGCGGTAGTCCGTCGAGACGGCGAAGGCCGCGCCGGGGACGAAGGCGACGCCGTTTTCGACCGCGCGGGGCAACAGTGCGGTGGTGTCGGTGCCGTCGGTGAAATCGGCCCAGACGAACATGCCGCCGGCCGCGTCGGTGCTCACGATCCGGTCGCCGAAGCGGGTGCGCAGTTCGGACACCAGTGCCTTGGCTCGTTCGCCGTAGCGGCTGCGGACCGTGTTCACATGTGCGGCAAGCCATTCCGTATCGGCGAGCAGGTCGGCGGTGATCTGCTGGGTCAGCGCCGAACCGCACAGATCGGCACCCTGCTTGAGCAGTTCCACCCCGCGGCACACCGGCTCCGGGGCCACCATCCAGCCCGCGCGCAGCGCCGGCGCCAGGATCTTCGAGGCGCTCGACAGCCGGATCACGTTGCGCGAGTGGGTCGCCACCGGTTCCGGCACCGGCCGGTCGAACCAGAGTTCGCCGTACGGATCGTCCTCGATCACCCAGAAGCCTCGGCGCTCGGCCAGTTCCGCGAGGGCGGCGCGACGCTGCGCACTCATCGTGACGCCGCGCGGATTGTGGAAGTTGCTGACCGTGTGGACGAGTGCCGGACGCTCACCGCGCGCGAGCAGGTCGGCCAGCAGATCCACGCGCATCCCCTCGGCGTCCAGCGGCACCGCCACGATCCGCGCACCGGCGGCCCGGAACACTTGCAGCGCACCGACATACGCCGGATCCTCGACCACGACCAGCGCGCCGGGATCGAGCAGTACCTCGGCCAGCAGCGACAATGCCTGCTGCGAGCCGTGGGTGACGAAGACCTCCTCGACCGGGACCGGGCGGCCCAGCCGCGCCGACTCCCGCTCGGCCAGGATCTCGCGCAGGGGGCCCCAACCGGCCGACTCGGTGTACTGCAGGCGGGACCGGTCGGCCAGCGTCGCCTCGCTCGCGGCGGCGATCCGGTCCACCGGCATGAGCCGCGGGTCCGGCAGGCCGCCCGCGAGGCTGATGATGTCGTCGCGAGAGGTCAGCTTCAGCAGGTCGCGGATCGCCGAACTCTGCAATCCGTCGAGGCGGCTGGACAGCGGTGGGTACGCGAGCGACATGGGGACCTCCGGAAACAGCGGGATGCTCCACTGTCGCACGCCTCATTCATGGGATGAAAACGAATTCTCACCCTATGAGATGAGGGAAATCTCTCAACGCGCGTTGATCGCGTAGATCAGGTTCTTGTTGTCGCGGACGACGGTGGTCACCTGCTGGTGGTACACCGTGGTGGTGCCGTCGGGGCGGTGTTCGGTCAGGTCGACGTTGTACTTGTCGTTGGCCAGCTGCTCGACCCGCACGCAGTAGGTGGTGCCCTGCGGAATCTGGTCGTCGATGGCCTTCTGGATGATGTCGGCGGTCGACACGTTGGACGCGTCCGACGCCACGAAGGACCGCGCGACGGTCCCGTTGCGCTCGGAGTAGAACCCGTGCTGGAAACCCAGGATCGCGGTGGCGCCGCTGTCGGTGCCGCCGGCGCCGTTGCCGATGGTGACCGCGCCGTCCACCCGGGACGGGCAGCTCAGCGCCGCGGCCGGGGACGGCGAGGGCGGCGGCGGGGCGGCCTGATGCGAGCCGGCGTTGTGGGTGATCGCCACGATGACGACGGCCAGGCCGATGATCAATACGATCGCCGCGGCCGCCAGGCCGATGGCCCGCCACGGCGTGCGGCGCTTCGGTTTCTTGCGGGTGGAGGCGGCGAGGGTGGCGGGGGCCAGCGCCTTGGCGAGCGTGTCGTCGTCCCACAGCGATCCGCCGCCGGCGCGGGGTGCGGCCGAGGGTTTGGCCGGCTGCGCGCCCGCCGCCCGCCACCACTGCTCGTCCTTCGCATCGGTGCGGTCGGCGGACTTCGCGGTGCTCGATTCCGCGGCCGGTGAGGTGCCCGCGCGGGCGGCTGGCGCTTCCGGTGCAGCGGAAGTCTCTGGGGCGGAACGGAATTGGCGAGTCGACTCCGGTCCGGCCGCCTGCTGGGCGGACTCGGTCTTGCTCGTCTCCGGCGCGGGCCGGAACTGGCGGGTCGACTCGGGCGGCGATGCCTCGGGCCCAGAACGGAACTGGCGCGTCGACTCCGGTCCGGCCGAGTCCGGTGTGGGGCGCGGCGGCTGAGCGGAACCGGGTGCGGGCACGCTCGTGGCCGGACGGAACTGCTGGGTGGATTTCGATGCGGACGCGCTCGGCGTCTGGGGGAACTGCTGAGCAGAACCGGGCGCACTCGGCGTCTGGGGGAACTGCTGGGCAGAACCGGGCGCACTCGGCGGCTGCGGGAACTGCTGAGCGGAACCAGGCGCGCTCGGCGGCTGCGGGAACTGCTGGGGGGAACCGGGCGCGCCAGGCTGCGGGAACTGCTGCGGAGAACCGGGTGCGCTCGGCGCCGGACGGAACTGCTGGGCCGACTCGGGCGCGCTCGGCCCGGGACGGAACTGGCGCGTGGACTCCGTCGCCGCGGCGTCCGGCGCCGGGCGGAACTGCTTGGTCGACTCGGACCCCGGCGCCTCCGGCCCGGGGCGGAACTGCCGGGTGGAGGGATCCGGCGCGGGGCGGTACATCGGGGTCGCCTGTGGCGCAGCCGATTCCGGCGCCGGGCGGTACTGGGCGGCCGACGGCGGGGCAGGGGTGGGCGAATCGGCGGGCTGCCAGCCGATATTCGGCGTGTCGACGGGCGACCATCGCGGCAGTTCGCCGGTCGGCGGCCCGAAGGCGTCGACCGGGGCGCCGAAATTGCTCTTCGGCGGGCCGGATTCGGACATCGGTGGCCCGAACTCCGCGTCACCGCGATTCCGCGCGGGCGGAACCGACCCCTCGGAATCGTCGTGCTTCGAGTCGTCTGCGGAGACCATCACCCGTCACTTCCACCATGACACCAGCGTGGGGCGGTCGACAACGACCGCCCCACCGTCGATTCGGACTATGCCGGACGCGAGCCCGGTGTCAGTACTGGACGTCACCGCCGACCTGAGCGGTGACACCGGCGACATCCAGTGTCTGGGGACCGAGTTCACCCGCGGGGAGTCTACCAATCTGAGCGGCCGCATCGAGGGCTGCGATGCCACCCGGCTGCTGCCGGATCCAGCCCTCGACGGCCGCCTTGGCCAGATTGGCCTGGGTGGTGTCGATGTAGGTCTCGTTGGTGACGTCGTCGACGCCGCTGTTGTGCGTGTAGGTGGTCACCTTGATCTTGTTCGCCTCGACGAACTCGACCGAGATGCCCGCGTCACCGGAGCCGTTGGGCGTGCTGTAGCCGACGGTGCCGACGTAGCCGTCCAGATTGCTGAAGTGGTGCGTGTTGGCCACGTAACCGGGCAGCACGGTGCCACCGTCGGCGTTGGCCGCGACCTCGGTGTGCGGGCCGGTGATGGGGACGACCGGCGCGGCCGGGGCGCCCTGCAGGCTCGGCGAGGCCCACTGGGTCTGCGGCGGTGTCACCGGCGCGCCCTGGGAACCGTTGCCCGCGAGGCTGTCCGAACCGCCCTGACCCGGCTGGGCCGGGCGCACGGTGCCGCCCTGTCCGGGCTGCGGGGTGACCTGATCCGGCTGGGTGGCGCCCGGACCGTTCTGTCCCGGAACCACGGCGGGCTGTACCGAATTCGGGCCCTGATCCTTCTGACCCGGCACCGGCAGCGGCGCCACGCGCGGCGTGGTCACGCCGGGCTGGGTCGGGCCGGCCAGGCCCTGCTCCGGATTGTTGGGGTTGTTCGGGTTGGTGACGCCCGGCTGCGGGGTGGTCACACCGGGCTGCGGGGTGGTGACCCCCGGCTGCGGCGTGTTGACGCCCGGCTGGCTCGGCGACGGAGTGGTGTTGCCCTGTGGCGGCGTGACCGTGCCGGGCTGCTGCGGCGGGTTGGGCTGCGGCGTATTCGACTGCGGCGACGGCGTGTTCGGCTGGGGTGAAGGCGTATTCTGCTGCGGCAGTTGCGAATTGTCACTCGGCTGCGGCACAACAGGGGTGGTGGGCATGGTCGGCTGATCGCTGGGATCCGCGCCGGCCGGTGCCGCGAGGATGGTCGCCACGGCAGCCGCGGCGGCCAGCGGCAGCGATGTGGTCGCCATCGCCCGCTGCACCCGAGTGGGCTTACGGTGTTTCACTGCTCGTCCCTTTCCCGAGCCCGGCCGGCAACGCCGTCACGACGATCCGGCCGCTCTCCAGTTGTCCCTCATCGGATACCGGCCGCACCCTGCGGCGGCCCGGGCGATCGTCGCCGAATTCCGATGGAGTGGAAAGTGGAAATCCCCCACACACACGAAACCTGCCAACGTTCACCCATTGGCATCACTGCGGGAAGTGAACCACACGAGAATGATTCCGGCAAGGCGGACGGAATGCCCTGCGCCGCAAGCCGCATCGCTCCAGGTAGCGCATATTCTCAGTGGTGGGGCGGCCTTCGAGTTCCGTGCGGAGCTCAGTCCAGATCGTCGTGGCGCATCAACTGCCGGGCCGCCTCGGTGATCGATCCGGTCAGTGACGGATATACCGAGAAGGTCTGCGCGAGATCGTTGACCGTCAAATTGTTCTGCACCGCCAGCGCGATCGGCAGGATCAGCTCGGAGGCGATCGGCGCCACCACCACACCGCCGATCACCACGCCGGTGGCGGGGCGGCAGAAGATCTTGACGAAGCCGCGGCGCAGCCCCGACATCTTCGCCCGCGGATTGGTGTTCAGCGGCAGCATCACCGTGCGCGCGGGCACCTCGCCGTTGTCGATGGCGGTCTGGCTGACCCCGACCGTCGCGATCTCGGGACGGGTGAACACCGCCGACGCGACCGTCTTCAGGCGGATCGGCTGCACCCCCTCGCCGAGGGCGTGATACATCGCGATGCGGCCCTGCATGGCGGCCACCGAGGCCAGCGGCAGCAGGCCCGTGCAGTCGCCGGCGGCGTAGACGCCGGGCACCTGGGTGCGCGATACCCGGTCCACACGCAGATAGCCGCTCTTGTCGACCCGGATGCCCAGCCGCTCCAGGCCCAGATTCTCGGTGTTCGGCGTGGAGCCGACCGTCATCAGGGCGTGCGAGCCGGTGACCGTGCGGCCGTCGGACAGCTTGACCACGACACCCTCGGCGGTGCGCTCCACCGCGTCGGCGCGGGCGTGCTTGACCAGTTCCACCCCGCGCTCGGCGAGCGCGTCCTCGAGCACGAGGGCGGCGTCGGCGTCCTCGCCGGGCAGCACCCGGTCGCGGCTCGAGACCAGCTTCACCTTGACGCCCATCTCGGTGTAGGCGGAGACGAATTCCGCACCGGTGACACCGGATCCGACCACCACCAGGGTCTGCGGCAGTTCGGTGAGGTCGTACAGCTGCCGCCAGTTGAGGATGCGCTCGCCGTCCGGTTCGGCCCCGGGCAACACGCGCGGGCTCGCGCCGGTGGCGATCAGCACCACCTCGGCCTCGATGACCCGCTCCTGACCGTCGAGCAGCCGGGCCAGCACCAGATGCGTGGCCAGTCCCGGCGCCTGGTCGATGATCTCGCCGCGGCCGGACAGCAGGATGACCCCGGCCGCCTGCAACTTGGACCGGATATCGGAGGACTGCGCCTGCGCCAGCGCCTTGACCCGGGCGTTGACCTCGGACAATCGCACCTGGGCCTGTGCGTGGTGGACGGTGATGCCCAGGTCCCGCGCGCGGCGCAGGTCGGTGCGGACACCGGTGGAGGCGATGAAGGTCTTGGACGGCACACAGTCCCACAACACGCAGGCGCCACCGACGCCGTCGCTGTCGATCACCGTGACCGACGCGCCGTGCTGAGCCGCCACCAAGGCCGCCTCGTAGCCGGCGGGTCCGCCCCCGATGATGGCAATGCGGGACATGTTCTACCTCCGCTGTCGAGCTGTGTGGTCCGGGATCTCCGGTCCGCGAACCAACGTTATCGGTCCTGGTCTCGCCCTGTTTGACCGCATCACCCGTTGTGATCGCGACAACAGTGTCACCCGGACGGACCGTCCACGGGCCGCGGCAACCCACGTGCAACGCGATGGTGACAATTAATCCCAACCTTGCCGGGGGAGCCGGGCCGGTTGTTCGCTACGCTTTCCCAGTGCCGATATACGCCGCCTACGGGTCCAACATGGATCCCGAGCAGATGCTCAAGCGCTGTCCGCACTCCCCCGTGTACGGGACCGGATGGCTCGAGGGTTGGCGCCTGACCTTCGCCGGCGACGACATCGGCTGGGAGGGACCGCTCGCGACGGTGGTCGAGGAGCCCGGATCTCGCGTATTCGTCGTGCTGTACGACGTCTCCGCGGAGGATGAGCAGAGCCTCGATCGCTGGGAGGGTTCGGATTTCGGTATCCACAAGAAGATCCGGCTACGCGTGACCCCGAATCCGGGGACCGGCACCGAACCGGTCCTGCCCTGGTTGTACGTGCTCGACGCGTACGAGGGCGGCCTGCCCTCGGCGCGCTACCTCGGGGTCATCGCCGACGCCGCCGAGAACGCCGGCGCCCCCGGCGAATACGCGCACGCCCTGCGCACCCGCAACAGCCGCAACGTCGGCCCGGGTACCTCCTATGGGCTGAGCTAGACCGCCGGACGCGCACCGGCCCGGCCTCCGGATTTTCCGGAGGCCGGGCCGGGAGCGCTACGGGCTCGCCGATCGATCAGTGCTGCTGCAGGACCAGATTCGCCAGCACGCGGACGCCCACGCCGAGCGCCCGCTCGTCGATGTCGAAGGTCGGCTGGTGCAGATCGAGCTGTCCGCCCTGGCCGGACCAGACGCCGAGGCGGGCCATCGCGCCGGGCGCCTCCTCCAGATACCAGGAGAAGTCCTCGCCGCCGCCGGACTGTGCCGTATCGGCCAGCGCGTCGGGGCCGAGGGTGCGCACGGCCTCCTCGAACATCCGCACGGCCTGCTCGTCGTTGACCACCGGCGGGACGCCGCGCTTGTAGTTCAGCTGGTACCGGACACCGGTCGGGGCCAGCAGGCCCTCGACGATCTCGCGCACCAGCGGTTCCAGCAGGGCCCAGGTGGTGTGGTCGCCGGTGCGCACGGTGCCGGTCAGCATGCCGGTCTGCGGGATCGCGTTCGGCGCCTTGCCCGCCGACACCGCGCCCCACACCATCACGGTGCTGGTCCGCGGATCGACGCGCCGGCTGAGCATGCCCGGCAGGCCGGTGATGACGGTGCCGATCGCGTACACCAGATCGCTGGTCAGATGGGGGCGCGAGGTGTGCCCGCCCGGTGAGTCGAGAACGAGTTCCACGGTGTCGGCGGCCGAGGTGACGGCGCCGACCCGCAGGCCCACGCGCCCGACCTCCAGGCGCGGGTCGCAGTGCAGCGCGAACGCCTTGGACACACCCGACATCGCGCCCGCGGCGACCATATCGATGGCGCCGCCGGGCATGACCTCCTCGGCATGCTGGAACACCAGGCGCACGCCGACCGGCAGATCGGGCAGCTCGGCCAGTGCCAGCGCGGTGCCGAGCAGGATCGCGGTGTGAGCGTCGTGGCCACAGGCGTGCGACACGCCCGGGACGGTGGAGGCGAAGGACAAGCCCGTGTACTCCTGCAGGGGTAACGCGTCCATATCGGCGCGCAGGCCGATACGTGGTGTGTCGGGGCCGATGTCACAGAGTAAGCCGGTGCCGCTGGGCAGTTTCCGCGGTTCGAGCCCGGCCTTGACCAGCCAGGTCTCGATGAATTCGGTGGTCGCGAATTCGGTCCGGGACAGTTCGGGGTTGGCGTGCAGATGCCGCCGCCAGCCGATCAAGTCCTCCGAGTGCTCGCTCAGCCACGCTTCCACTGCGTCCGTGCCGGTCCGGACGGACCGGCCGCTTGTGCTCACCGACGTTCCTCCTGTCGCGATGCTCTGCGAATCCTGTGCTCCGAGAGCCTGTCTCTGTGTACTCGATCGCCCGCGACCTGGATCGCGGTACGTGCCAGCGCGGTGGCCCCGTCGAGGACCGCGAGGTCCGCGGAGGCGGTCACACATGCGGCCGCGAATTCGGGCTGGTGGGTCACCGCGCCACCGGCATCGATACCGATGACCGGGTGGATGCCCGGAATCACGTTGGTGACGTTTCCCATATCGGTACTGCCCAGGGGCCGCGTTGCCGCGACCTCGTCGGCGAGCGGAACCCGGCCGGTGCCGAGAATTTGCTCGCGATAAGCAAAGAGTAGCGCCGAATCGGGCGTGAGCTCCGTATACCGAGGTGCCAGCGGCCGGATTTCATGGGTGCATCCGGTAGCCAGTGCTCCGGCCTCGAAACAAGCCGACGCGCGTTGCATCAGATCGTCGAGGGTTGCGGAGTCGCCTGCGCGTAGGTAATACAGCAGTTCCGCATGTCCGGGCACTATGTTGGGGGCCACGCCGCCCGAGGCAACTATACCGTGCAGTTGCTGTCCGGGCTTCAGATGTTGTCGCAGCAAGCCGAGGGCGACCTGGGCGACGGTGGCCGCATCCCCCGCGTTGCGGCCGTATTCGGGAGCGGCGCTGGCATGGGCCTCGCGACCGCGATATGTCACCGATACATCTGCCAAGGCCAGCGAGCGGGTGGCGACGATGTCGAACGGGCCGGGATGGACCATCATCACCAGCGCGGCCGGATCGAAGACGCCGCGCTCGAGCATGAGCACCTTGCCGCCGCCGCTCTCCTCGGCCGGGGTGCCGAACACGGTGACCGTGATCCCGCAGGCGTCGGCCACCTCCGCCAGGCCCAGCGCCGCGCCGACGGCAGCCGCGGCGATGATGTTGTGCCCGCAGGCGTGACCGATCTCCGGCAGCGCGTCGTACTCCGCGCACAGCCCGACGACCAGCTCCCCGCTGCCGTAGCTCGCGGTGAACGCCGTGGGCAGATCCGCGACCGGCGTCTCGATCGTGAATCCGCGCGCCCGCAACGGGGCGAGAGCCTTTGCGACACTGCGCTTCTCGCCGAAGGCGAGCTCCGGCTCGGCGTGGATGGCGTGCGACAGCGCGATCAACTCCGCCGACGCCGCGGCAATGGCGGCATCGGCGCGCGTGGTCAGCCGCAGATCGACCGGCGACACCCGCGAATCCGCCGCCTCCGAGCCCTGACCACTCGCGCTGTGTCCCTGCGGCATGGGTTCAGTGTTGCACTGTGGGCGCGAGCGCGCCCGGTGGGCTATTCGGCGGTGAACGCCATGTTCTCCTCGGTGGTCGGGACCGCCAGGCCCGCCAGTACGCGCTCGTGCAGGTGGCGCTTGATCACCGGCAGGTTCGGCTTGCGGTTGCTCGCGAGCGCGGCCGCCCGGGTCACCGCGACGGACAGCAGTTCGTCGGGGGTCGCGGTGTCGTCGACGATGCCGGCCGCCAGCGCGTCGGTGCCGGAGTAGCGGCGGCCGGTGGTCATCGCCTCCAGGGCGACCTGATTGGGCAGTCGCTCGACCAGCAGCGAATTCATCGCCGGGGTGAACCGCATGCCGAGGTGCACCTCGGGCAGGCACCAGTACCCGCGGTCGGCGCGCATCACCCGGAAATCGTGCGAGGTGGCCAGCATCGCGCCGGCGCCGAAGGCATGGCCGTTGACCGCGGCCACCGTCGGCATCGGGAAGGTGAGCAGCCGGCGGTAGAGCGCGTGCACCCGGTCCAGATACCAGTAGTGCTTGTCGACGTTGCCGAACAGCCAGTCGGTGTCGAGACCGTTGGTGTAGAACTTGCCGGTCGAGACGGTGACCAGCGCCGCCGGTCCCTCCGAGGCCTCGATCTCGTCCAGCAACGCCTCGAACCGATCGAGCCAATCGGGGTGGAAACGGTTCTCGCTGTCGGTCTGACCCTCGTTGCCGAGGTAGAGCACGAACACGTCCCCGTCACGGGTCACATAGGGCATGACGCGAGCATAAGTTACCGGCGGGTCGGAACCGGCACCCGCATCAGATCCTCCGCCACGACCAGGTCGCCGTCGAAATGCTTGCGCGCCTCCAGGCGGTGTCCCTCCAGGTCGGCGTATCGCTGCGAGAAATGGGTCAGCACGAGCGTGCGCACGCCCGCCTCCTGCGCCACGGCGGCGGCCTGGGCGGCGGTGAGGTGGCCGAACTCGCGGGCCAGGTCGGCCTCGGCGTCCAGGAAGGTGGCCTCGATGACCAGCATGTCGGCCGCCTCCGCGAGTTCCTCGACGCCCTCGCACATCCGGGTGTCCATCACGAAGGCGAAGCGCTGGCCGCGCCGGACCGTGGAGACGTCGTCGAGGGTGACGGTGCGGCCGTCCGGCGCGGACACCACGCCCTCGCGCTGTAATCGGCCCACCACCGGCCCACCGAGGCCGAACTCCGCCAGCCGTTCCGGCAGCAGGCGGCGGCCGTCGGGTTCGGTGAGCCGGTAGCCGAAGGAGTCGATGCGATGCGACAGCCGCACCGCTGCCAGATCGAATGCGGCGTCCGGCAGCGGGATCGCGCCGGCGGCGCCGACGAGATGCTCCCGCAGCCCCGGGAATTCCGGTACCACGTCCCGCAACCGGCGGTAGATGTCCACGCCGGAGGCCGGGAAGCAGACGTCGACCGGATGCTGCACCCGGTCCAGATTGAGCCGCGCGATGACACCGGGCAGGCCCAGGATGTGATCGCCGTGGAAATGCGTGAGGCAGACGGCGGTCACCCCGGTCACCGACACGCCCGCGTAGAGCATCTGCCGCTGGGTGCCCTCGCCGGGGTCGAACAGCAATCCCGCACCGTCCCAGCGCAGCAGATAACCGTTGTGGTTGCGCTGTCGGGTCGGCACCTGACTGGCCGTCCCCAGCACCACGAGTTCACGCACGCCCCCATCCTGCCGCGTCCCGGCGGAAAATCCGGCGTGGAGACACGCGCCGGCGGCGGACGGCCGGTGCGGCGGCGACCGCCGCGGAGGATTATGGTGGGCCGCATGCTTGCCGAACAGGCCGCCGCGGCGATCGCCGAACGTACCGGAGTCACGCGCCACCGGGTCGCGGTGGTGCTCGGATCGGGCTGGCAGGACGCGGCCGCGGAGATCGGCGCACCGACGGTGTCGCTGCCGATGGCGGAGGTGCCGGGCTTCGGATCGCCCACCGCACAGGGACATCAGGGCACGATCCACTCGGTCACCGTCGGCGGCACCCCGGTGCTGCTGCTGATGGGCCGCCGGCATCTGTACGAGGGTCACGAGCCGGATCTGGTCGTGCACAACGTGCGGGCCGCGATCGCGGCGGGGGCCACCACGGTGCTGCTCACCAATGCCGCGGGCGGCATCCGGCCGGGACTGCGGGTCGGCGAGCCGGTGCTGATCGCCGACCACGTCAACCTCACCGGCCGCACCCCGCTCACCGGCGCCGAATTCGTCGATCTGGTCGATGCCTGGGATCCCGAATTGCGTGCGCTGGCAAGGGAAATCGACCCGAGCCTGACCGAGGGTGTGTACGCGGGGCTGCTCGGCCCGCAGTACGAGACCCCCGCCGAGATCCGCATGCTCGCCACCATCGGCGCCGACCTCGTCGGCATGTCGACCGTGCTGGAGGCCATCGCCTGCCGCGCCCTCGGCGTCCGGCTGCTGGGCATCTCGCTGGTCACCAACCTCGCCGCCGGCGTCACCGGCGCCCACCTCTCGCACGCCGAGGTTCTCGCCGAGGGCAACGCCGCCGCCCCCCGCCTCGGCAAACTGCTGCGCGGGGTGCTCGAGCGCCTGTAGGTATGCGGGTACTCGTCCGCGAACGCCCGCGGCTGCTGCACCGACGCCGCGTCGCCGGCGGATCAACTTGCGCCGCAGGCATATTCGAGGCCCGAGACCGTCGCGGCCGGTTCGAGCGTGGATCCGGGAGTCGCCGTCGCCGCGACCGGCCGCCGGTGCCCTGTCCCGGCGGAGGTGCCGTCCACCTCGGACGGCCCGGTCGGACAGCTCCGGGTCCCCCGGCAATACGATCCGGCCGCACAGCCTCGGCTACGAGCCCATCGGTGCTGAGCGGCCTCCGCTCGAGAGATGGATCGGTGCGGGTACACCGGCCGGAAGGAAGGGATGAGCGATGCTGCGATTCGGAACGGCCGGACTGCGCGGGCCGCTACAGGACGGGCCCGACGGTATGAACGTCGATACCGTGGCGCGGGCGACCGCGGGGCTGGCCCGGTGGCTGCGGGATCGGTGCCTCGGCGGCGGGCTGATCGTCGTCGGTCGCGACGCACGGCACGGCTCCGCGGAATTCGCGGCGGTGACGGCGGAAGTCCTTGCCGCCGAGGGCTTCACGGTGCTGCCACTGTCGCGGCCACTGCCCACCCCGGTACTCGCCTTCGCCGTTCGTGAGCTGAAAGCCGTTGCGGGCGTGCAGATCACCGCATCGCACAATCCGGCCGCGGACAACGGCTACAAGGTCTACCTGGACGGTGGCGCACAACTGATCCCGCCTGCGGACAGCGAGATCGAGGCGTGCATCGACGCCGTGCGCGACCCGGTGCCGCGCACCGATCCGCGGGCCGCCGCCCCCTCCCCCGCGATCCTGTCGCTGCCGACGGGTGCCTCGGTCACCGACCTCGGGGAGGAACTCGTGCGCCGATATCTGGCCAGGGTCGCGGAACTGCCGCGGCGCATCGGCGGCCCGGACGAATCGGGCGACAGTGCGCGCGGTGCCGGACTCGCGCGGAACACCGTGGCGCGCAACGGCCTTCGCATCGCGCTGACGCCGATGCACGGGGTGGGCGGGGAGCTCGCGGTGGCCGCGTTGCGGGCCGCCGGATTCACCGACGTGCACGCGGTCGAGGAGCAGTTCGCACCGGATCCGGATTTCCCGACGGTGCCCTTCCCCAATCCGGAGGAGCCGGGGGCGGCGGATCTGCTGCTGGCGCTGGCCGAGCGGATCGGCGCGGATCTCGCCGTCGCGCTGGATCCGGACGCCGACCGGTGCGCGATCGGGGTGCCGGGGCCGGACGGGTGGCGGATGTTGCGCGGCGACGAGACCGGTGTGCTGCTCGCCGACTACGTGCTGCGCGGCGCGGCGCCGGATGCGTTGGTCGCCACGACCATCGTGTCGTCGCGGCTGCTGAGCGCGCTCGCCGCGGCCCGGGGCGCGCGCTACGCCGAGACGTTGACCGGGTTCAAATGGCTCGCCCGCGCCGGCGACGGCCTGGTGTATGCCTACGAGGAGGCGATCGGGCACTGCGTGGATCCGGCGGCGGTGCGCGACAAGGACGGCATCTCGGCGGCGGTCGCGGCCGCCGATCTGGTCGCCCGGCTCGCCGTCACCGGCCGGGGACTGACCGATGTGCTCGACGACTACGCGGTCGAGTTCGGCCTGCACACCGGCGATCAGGTCTCGCTGCGGCTCGCCGATCCGGCGGCGGCGGCGGCCGTGGTGGGCCGATTGCGCGGCACGCCGCCGGAGAGCATCGCCGGGGTGCCGGTGACGCATACCGATCTGCTGCGGGCCCGCGGCCGGATGCGCACGGACGCGGTGATATTCGAGGGGCCCGGGTTGCGACTGGTGGTCCGGCCGTCGGGTACCGAGCCGAAGCTCAAATGCTATATCGAAGTGGTGCAGCCGGTTTCGGATCGTGCGGCGCTGCCGGAAGCGAAACGACTTGCCGCGCAACAACTCACCGAGATCGGGAAGTTCTGCGCCGAGCTCTGAGCCGGCTCGTCAGCCCGAATGCTCGTGCCGCTCGTGCGCCGACCGCACGAAGGGCAGGACGACGTCCAGGAACTCGTCGGGCGCGGAGGAGAAGGGCAGATGCCCGGTGTCCAGCACCGCCAGCCGGGCGCCCGGGACGAGCCGGCTCGTCGCCCGGCCGAGGTACAGCGGCGCGACCGGATCGCGCCGGCCCCAGACCACCAGTGTGGGCGCCGTGATCCGGGCGGCGCGGGCGGTCAGGTCGTAGCCGGGGTCGCCGAAGCTGCGCCACATCGAGGTGTAGGTCGCCCGGCCCCGCGCGGTGCCGAGGAATCGGAGGGTCCGCTCGGCGACGGCCCGATCGGCCGGGCCGGCGGGCCGCAGGTAAGCGCGCACGATCACCGGCAGCAGCCACCGGGAGACCGGGCGCGACGCGTAGATCCGGAAGTAGGCGCGGGTGAACGGCGTCCGCCGCGCGAATCCGCCGGTGTTGACCAGCACCAGACCGGCGACCCGGGCCGGCTGCTCGATCGCCAGGCGGGCCGCGGCGAATCCGCCGACCGAGCTGCCGATCAGCACCACCGGTTCGGGACCGAGGCCGGCGACGAATTCGGCGAGCGCGTCGGCCAGTGCCACGGCCGTGATCGCCGGATTCGCGGCGGTGACGCCGTGACCGGGCCAGTCCACCGCGCTCACCCGATGCGCCCGGGCCAGCGCGGGCACGATCGGGTCGAAATCGTGGTGGTCGTGGGCGTTCGCGTGCAGCAGCACCACCGGCGGCCCGTCCCCGGTGACCTCGTACGCCAGCTCGCCCGCCGACGTGTGCGCGATCCGCATCGGCTCTCACCGTCCTCTCGTCGAGTAATTCGCTGACCGACCGGTCGCTCAATGACCGATCGGTCAGCGAAAGGGTATCGTCGGCGCGCGGAGCGCACAAGCCCGGTCCGCGGATCCGCCGCGGCGCTCGGATAGGTTGATCGGCAATGAATCTCAGGCAGGACGCGGCGGCGCGCACCCGATCGGCACTGATCGACAGTGGCCTGCGCCTGGCCGAACGCGTCGGCCTGGCGGGGCTCAGCGTGAACGCGCTGGTCGAGGAGCTCGGCGTCGCCAAGGGCACGTTCTTCCACCATTTCGGCTCCCGGGCGGGCTACCTGCTCGCGCTGCACCGGGAATTCCACGACCGGCTCGAGGCCGAGATCGGCACGGCCATGGCCGGTCTCGACCCCGGACGCGAGCGCCTGCTGGCCGGGACCGAGGCCTATCTGGAGGCCTGTCTGCGCGATCGCGGGGTGAAGGCGCTGCTGCTCGAGGCGCGCGCGGAACCGCTGATCGCGGAGGAGGCCGGCGCCCGCAACGCCCGCAACGCCGCCGTGGCCCGGCCGGATTTCGCGGCCATGGGCCGGCCGCACCCGCACGAGGCGGCCCAGCTGTGGATCGGCCTGATCGCCGAGGCCGCACTGCTCGAACTGCACGCCGGCCGGCGCCGTCCGGCCGTCCGCGAGGCGCTCGCCGACTACCTCCGCGATCGCGCGGCGTGAGCGCGCGAACCGATCCGGATGGCTTGCCGCGCATGAATTCTGCGCGAATGTTTGATCGTTCCGACTCGAATCACCCGCCCGTCGATGCGATCATCCACAGAGTGAGCGAACTGCACTGCACCCATTGCGGAAGCGCCGGCCTGGAGGCCGGTTTGGTACAGGGCACCGGATTCGAGCCGGTCGTCAGCCGCTGGATCTCGGGCATCGGCGGCAGACTGTTCGAACCGGGCGAGCGGCCGAGCTACGCGATCGACACCTACCGCTGCCCCGTCTGCCTGCACATCGAGCTGTTCTCGCAGCCGGCCCCGCTGCCCCTGGGCCCGTTGGACCGGCTGGAACGGCAACTGGACCGGTGGGGCGGCCGGCTGCGCGATCGCAACGAGCGGGTCCGCGGCCGCAGCCGGCGGCTACGCACGCCGCGGGCCGGTCGGCGCATCCTGCGATCGGCCCGCCCGGAGACCGGGCCGTCGGAGGCCGGTCCGAAGTGAACGCGGCCGGAACACCTTCAGCGCGGGCCGAACTGGCGGTCGCCCGCATCGCCGAGGCCGGGCACGATGTAGGCGTTCGCGTTCAGACCGGAATCCACGACGGCCGTGACCAGTCGCACCGGATGGTCCGACTTCTCCAGCGCCGCAATGCCTTCCGGCGCGGACACCACACAGATCGCGGTGACGTCGGTGGCGCCGCGGGCCCGCAGCCGGTCCAGGGTGTGCAGCATCGAGCCGCCGGTGGCCAGCATCGGATCCAGCACGAACACCGGCACGCCGGACAGATCCTTCGGCAGCGACTCCATATAGGGCACGGGCTGGTGACTGTCCTCGTCGCGGGCGATGCCGACGAATCCCACCCGCGACTGCGGGACCAGGGCACTGGCCGCCTCGACCATGCCGAGTCCGGCCCGCAGCACCGGAACCAGCAACGGCGGGTGCGACAGTCGCGTCCCCTGCGCGACGGCGACCGGCGTGGTCACCGGGAAGGTGGCGACCGGAGCGTGGCGCAGCGCCTCGTAGATCAGCAGTCCGGTCAGATCCCGCAACGCGGCCCGGAACCCCGGGTTGGTGGTGCGTTCGTCCCGCAGAGTGGTCAGCAACGTGGCGGTCAGGGGATGATCCACGATGAGCGTGCGCATGGCCACACCCTAGAGTCTGCGGAGCGTGAGCGGTGTCCGGGGAAGTTTTCCGGTCGCACCGGAACCGAAGTGCGGGAGGGCGCGTCCAACCCGCTGAATGACGTACCCTGCCAAGAGAACAGCACGATGGGGGATGTTGTATGGAGAAACTCTCGGTCGACACCCAGGGCGTCGCGACATACGGCGCCACCGCTACCGGCCTGGCCGGTGAGATGGGCTCCGCGGCGGCACATGCCGCGGCCGCCGATCCACTGTTGCTGGGCCCGATCCTCGGGCTGATCGGCGGCGATTTCGTCGACGCCTATCGCGCCGCCCACGCGGGGCACGTGGCAGCCATCGGCCAGCTGTCCGCGGTCCTCGGTTCGATGGGCACCGCCGCCACCGGCACGGCCGCCACCTATGCCGAGTCGGAACTCGAACACGCCGATGCGCTGCGCGCCGTCGAGGGAGAACTGACATGAGTCCGGTGCTCGACGTGGACGCGTTGACCAAGCCGATCACCGACCTGCTGGCCGGTTTCGGTACCGGGGTGCTGCCGACCGGCGGCCCCGCCGATTCGCTGCGGCAGTCCTCCGCGGCGGTCGACGGCGTCGAACAGGCCGGCCGGCAGAGCATCGATCAACTCGACGCGTCCTGGCAGGGCGGTGGCGGCGACGCCGCCACCGACAAGGCCATGCGGGTGCAGACCGCGGCGGCCACCATCTCCGACCGCGGCGTCACCATGGCCGACGTCGTGGGCCTCGCCGCCGCCTCGGTGCAGTCCGGCCAGCAGGAGATCGGCGCGGTCCTGCAGGATTTCGTGCAGTCGGTGAATGCGCTGGGCCCGGCCGTCGCGACCCCGGCGGGCATGGCCACGGTGGTGAACTCGGCCATCGACCATCTCGGCCGGGCGCTGGCGGTCGTGTCGCGGGTGCAGACGGATCTGGGCACGCACACCGCCTCGATGACCGAGCTGGTTCCGCCGCCGCCCACGCCGCCGCCCGCGGGTGCGCCGACCGATCTGGCGGGCCTGGCCGCCGAGGGCGCCCGGCAGGCCGCCACACTGCTCGGCGGCAGTGGCGGCGTACTGAGCGGTCTGATCGGCAACGGCGGTGCGGCGGTGGACGATCTCGTCGGCCGGGCCACCCAGCCGGCCCCGCTGAACCAGATGGCCGCGCCGCCACCGCTGTTGCCCGGCCATCCCGAGGCGGTGGCGATCTCCCTGCCGGACGGCAGTCAGACGATCGCCCCGAATCCGAGGGCCGCGACCGCGGTGGAGGCGGCGATCAGCGCCGTCGGCACCCCGTACGTGTGGGGTGGCAACACTCCGGGCGTCGGCATGGACTGCAGCGGGCTGACCCACTGGGCCTACGGTCAGGCCGGTGTGGATCTGCCCCGGATCGCCTCCGACCAGGGTGGTATGCCGATCTCGGCCGGCGATGTCATGCCCGGCGACCTGGCGGTCTGGGACGGCCACGTGGCGATGGTGGTCGGCAACGGCCAGATGGTCGAGGCCGGCAGTCCGGTGCGCATCGATCCGATTCGAACGGAGAACATGGGAATGGCGTTCCACGGCTTCTACAGGCCGACGGCGTAATGGGGCACACCGAATGAATTCCGAGCAGAAGCCGCCGATCCCGGCGGTGACGGTGGCGGTCAGCAGCAATCGGTCCGGCACCATCAGCGTGCGCGCCACCGATCAGGGCATGCCGGTCGAGATCGGTTTCGAACGCAGCGAATATCGTTACGGCGCAAAGGCTCTGGCCGCCGAGATCCTGCGCCTGACGAAGCGGTCGGCGATCGTGGCCAAGGCCCGTCGCCGGGAGCTGCTGGCCGAATCGGGTATGCCCGCGGAACTGCTGGACAAATTGGGCCTGCCGACCCGGCAGTCCGCGGTGGACGAGCTGGACCGCATCGACGACGAGGACACCGGGCCCACGAGCTGGATGAGGCCGGTGTGAGCCTCCGGGTGAGAAGGGATACGCCATGAGCGCGGAGATGGACGCGCTGGTCGCTCACGCGACGGAGAAGCTCGAGGCGCTGGAGGCCGCGCTGTTCGGGCTGAAGCAGGTGCGTGGTCGCTTCACCAGCGACGATGGCCTGGTGAGCGTGGAGGTCGACAGCGACGGCGCCATGGTCGGCCTGTCCCTGGCCGAGTCGGTCAGCGGCCATCCCCCCGCCGACGTGGGGCAACTCATCATCTGGGCGTGCCAGCAGGCCGCTCAGGACGCCGGTCGGCAGCGGTCGGACGTGGTTGCGACCCTCAACTCCGCGTTCGTTCCGCCCACTGCGGGAAGCGTTGCGGGGCGGGCCGAATAGTGCCGCAGACGACGGCTCGATAGGCTTCCGGTCATGGCTTCTGGAGACATCGTCCCGATCGAGCTCGGCCTGACCGATGGCGACCTCGTCACCCTGTGGGCACCGCGCTGGCGGGACGGTGACGACGAATGGGAGGCATTCCTCGGACACGAGGACGCGCTCTACGGATTCGAGTCGGTCGCGGAGCTCGCCGCGTTCATCCGCACCAACGACGACAACGATCTGATCGACCATCCGGCCTGGAAGGTCGTGGCCGGATTGTCCGCCGCGGAGCTGGAGCCGGAGGAGCAGTACGCCTTCGATCTGGTCGGCGCGCCGGAACTCGCGGCGGGCGACCCGGATCCGGAGACCATCGCCGAGCTCGAGGAGACGCTCGACATGGTCCGGACCATCGGCGAGGTGTGCGAGCTCGAGGTGGTGACGAAGTTCTTCGGTTCGCACCCCGTGCTCGGGGCGCTGCCCGCGGGTGTGAACGCCTTCGTCGGCCGTGAGGGCCAGGAACTGTGGGACCAGATCGGCGCGGCCATCGCCAAGGACTGGGACCAGGTCATCGACGCCATCGACTCGGTGGTGCACACGCCCGAGGTGGACGCCGCGGCCGTCGCCGTCGCCGAGGCCGAACTGCTGGCCGCCGAGGAGAACATCGTCGACGCCGAGGATGTCGCGGAAACCGAGGACGACAACGAATTCGAGCAGGTCGACCTGGATGCCGAGGACGAGGAGGAAGAGGAGACCTTCTGGAACACCGTCGGCATCGACCCGGTGAAGATCATCACCTCCGACGGCACCTGGTTCACGCTGCGCTGCTACCTCGACGACGAGCCGGTGTTCCTGGGCAGCGAGGGCGCCATCACGATCTTCGCCTCCGAGCGCGCCCTGGCCCGCTACCTCGCCGACGAGCACGACCACGACCTGGCCCGCGTGAGCACCTTCGACGAGGTGCGCACGGCGGCCACCGACGGCTCGCTGGAGGTCGAGGTCACCGAGGAGAACGTCTACGTCCTGCCCGGCCTCGCCGACGATCTGGCCGTCGGCCCCCGTCAGGTGGATGTCGACCAGCTCGACCTCGCGGTCGAATTGTTCACCGACGCAGCCGATTACGCGGGCGACGACGGGGTGGAGCAGGCGCTGGCCAAGTCCACGCCGCTGGGCTGGTACGTGTCGTACCTGCTGGAGCCGGACCCGAACCGGCTGGCTCCGAGCCCGCCGTTCACCACCGAGGCGGCCGGCTGGCGGGTTCTGGAGCAGGCGTTCGAGGCCCGGCTGCAGAAGGCCTGAAGCCGGGCCGGCTCAGCCGATCAGTACGGCGTAGCCGGGCTTGATCACCTCGTCGATCAGGCGCAACCGGTCCGGGAACGGGATGAAGGCGGACTTCATCGCATTGATCGTGAACCGCTCCAGATCGCTCCAGCCGTAGCCGAAGGTCTCGACCAGCTTGAGCATCTCCCGGCTCATGTCGGTATCGCTCATCAGCCGGTTGTCGGTGTTGACGGTGACCCGGAACCGCAACCGGGCCAGCAGATCGAACGGATGCTTGTCCAGTGACGGCACCGCACCGGTCTGCACATTCGACGACGGGCACAGTTCCAGCGGAATCCGTTTGTCCCGAACATAATTGGCGACCAGACCGAGGCGCAGCCCGCTGTGGTCGGGTACCGTGCCGCCCTCCGGCGCGGGGGTCGCGGCCGCGGTCGCGCCGTCGAAGATGTCGTCGGTGATCCGCACCCCGTGCCCGAGCCGATCGCAGCCGCAGAACGCCAGCGCCTCGTGGATCGAGGGCAGGCCGAACGCCTCGCCCGCGTGAATGGTGAAGTGCGCGTTGTTGGCTCGCATGTACTCGAACGCATCGAGGTGCCGGGTGGGCGGGTAACCGGCCTCGGCGCCGGCGATGTCGAAGCCGCCCACGCCGCGCCGGCGGAACCGCACCGCGAGTTCGGCGATCTCCAGCGAGCGTGCCGCGTGCCGCATGGCGGTCAGCAGGCAGATCACCCGGATCGGGTTCCCGGCCGCGGCGGCGATCTCCTCACCCTCGCGGAATCCGGCGAGGGTGTGTTCGACCACTTCGTCGAGGGTGAGGCCGCGCTCGAGATGTTGTTCGGGCGCGAATCGAACCTCCGCGTAGACCACGCCGTCGGTGGCCAGGTCCTCGGCGGCCTCGCGGGCCACCCGGCGCAGGCCCTCGGGGGTCTGCATCACGGCGACGGTGTGCGCGAAGGTTTCCAGATATCGTTCCAGCGAGCCGCTGTCGGCGGCGTCGCGGAACCAGTGGCCGAGCGCGTCGGCATCGGTGGCCGGCAGCTGATCGTAGCCGCAGCCGGCGGCCAACTCGAGTACCGTGGCGGGCCGCAGGCCACCATCGAGGTGATCGTGCAGCACCGCCTTGGGCGCCCGGCGGATCGAGGCGAGAGTGAGAGGCGTCGGTCCAGTCATGTATTGACGCTAGCCGCATCGGCGGGGGTGCGCAGGCAACTTTCCGTGTGTCCATCCTCTCGACGGCATGTCGTTGCCCGACGTGTCCGGCGTGGTCACCTCGCTATCCGGTCCAGAACCAGCGGTGACGCGGCGACCTCGGCATCGCCGATCGTGTACGAGCGGTGCAGCACGTCACAGGCGTCGCCGACCAGTTCCGGGCGGTCGGCGTGCAGGGTGTAGATCGGGTCGCCCGCCGCGACGCGGTCGCCGGGCCGCACGTGCACCTCGATACCCGCCGCGTGGTCGATCGCATCGCCCTGCCGGGCCCGGCCCGCGCCGAGCAGCCACGCCGCCCGCCCGACCAGCAGTGCGTCGACCCCGGCGACGATGCCGGCCCGGCCCGCCGAGATCTGCTCGCGCAGGCGCGCGGCGGGCAGGGCCGCGCCGGGCTCGCCACCCTGGGCCCGGACCATGGCCCGCCAGCGATCCATGGCCCGGCCGTCGGCGAGCGCGTCGGCCGGGTCGACATCGTGAATTCCGGCCTGCGCCAACATCTCCCGCGCGAGGGTGAGGGTCAGCTCGACGACGTCGGGCGGGCCGCCGCCGGCCAGCACCGCCACCGACTCGGTCACCTCCAGGGCATTGCCGACCGCGCGGCCCAGCGGGGCGTCCATGGCGGTGAGCAACGCGACGGTACGCACACCGGAGTCGGTGCCCAGTTCGACCATGGTGGCGGCCAGCTCCCGGGCGGAGTCGAGATCCTTCATGAAGGCGCCGCTGCCCACCTTGACGTCGAGGACCAGCGCCGAGGTGCCCTCGGCGATCTTCTTGCTCATGATCGAGCTGGCGATCAGCGGGATGGATTCGACGGTGCCGGTGACATCGCGCAAGGCGTAGAGGCGTTTGTCGGCGGGGGCCAGATCCGCGCCGGCCGCGCACACCACCGCGCCGATCGCCGGATCGGCCAGGATCTCCCGCATCCGGGCCGGCGCGAGATCGGCCTGCCAGCCGGGAATCGATTCGAGTTTGTCCAGGGTGCCGCCGGTGTGGCCGAGGCCCCGGCCGGACAGCTGCGGCACCGCCGCCCCGCACGCGGCGACCAGCGGGGCCAGCGGCAGCGTGATCTTGTCGCCGACGCCGCCGGTGGAGTGCTTGTCGACGGTGGGCCGGGTCAGCTCCGGGAAGGACATCCGCTGTCCGGAGGCGATCATCGCCGCGGTCCAGCGCGCGATCTCGCGGCGGGTCATCCCCCGCCACACGATCGCCATCGCCAGCGCGGACATCTGCTCGTCGGCGACCACCCCGCGGGTGTACGCGTCGATCACCCAGTCGATCTGCGCGTCCGACAGGTCACCGCCGTCCCGCTTGGTCGTGATCACCGCCGTCGCCGATTGCTCGCTCGCCATGGGACACAGCCTTGCAGACCGGGATCGGCCCCGCAGCCGTCGATTTCACTCCCGCACGCGCTGCAGGCAAATCGCCGACCGACACGTCGGTTTCCCGCCACATTCGCCCGGCGTGGTCAGTTTCGGACACGCCGCACGCCTGCCGTCGGTCCCGTGCGACGACCCCGTTCCCGCGCCCGCCGGCCCGAATCGAACGGCGCGGCGATAGTCCGGCGCTATTGCTGCCCGGCGGCGAGATCGTCGGGTCCGAACGCGTCCGGCAGCAGCTCGCGCAGCGGCCGCGGACCGTCCTTGTGATCGACGAGCAGATCCCCGCCGCCGTGCTCGTGGAGCAGCTGCCGGCAACGTCCGCACGGCATCAGAATTTCGCCGCGGGAATCGCATACGGCAACCGCCAGCAAACGGCCGCCTCCGGTCGCGTGGAGGTTACCGATGAGTACACATTCGGCGCAGAGGCCCAGTCCGTATGAGATATTTTCCACATTGCAACCGGCCACAATTCGTCCCGTGGCGGTGAGGCCCGCAGCCCCGACCGGAAACCTCGAGTAGGGCGCATAGGCATGACGCATGATTTCGGATGCGTTGCGGCGCAAGGTATTCCAGTCGATTTCGGACATATCGGACCTCCGTGGAAGCGTGTCGCGAGTGGTGGTGGGGAGCCCGTTTCACACCGGTGAAGCCGTCAGGCTAGGCAAACCTAACTACGCTAATTGCGACATAACGACCGGCACGCCGAATTAGTTCCGTGAATCGCCGAGGATTAGAGTTCTCGGCAGATCGGTCCAGGTTCCCGGCGGCCGTCCGGCACTCAGGCCACCCGGGTCTCGGCTCCGGCAACGAGCTGGTGTTCTCCAGAGCCGCTACTGCGTCCAGAGTAGCGGGATCGCGGAGCCCGCACGCCGAAATCTGCGACCGCATCCGACTAGCCGGCTCGCCGGCGTGTCCATCGACGACGTTGGAGGCACCGCACTCTATGACGACCATCGAAGCTCCGGCACGGCCGAAGCGGAAGAGCTTGTACCGCGGCGACCCGGGCATGTGGTCCTGGGCGCTGCACCGGATCACCGGCGTGGCGATCTTCTTCTTCCTGTTCGTGCACGTGCTCGACACCGCGCTGGTACGGGTGAGCCCGGACACCTACAACCGGGCGATCGAGACGTACAAGAACCCGGTCGTGGCCCTGCTGGAGATGGGCCTGGTCGTGTGCGTGCTGTTCCACGCGCTCAACGGCCTGCGGCTGATCCTCGTCGACTTCTGGTCCAAGGGCGTCAAGTACCAGCGCCTGATGCTGTGGATCGTCCTGACGGTCTGGGTCCTGGTCGCGGCCGCCGGCGTCGGCCGCCAGCTCTTCTACATGATCACGACGGAGCTCTGAGACCACATGACTGCACCTGTTCTCGGCAAGTCCTACGATCGGCCCGCCAGCCTCGACTCCCCGCGCGCCCCGCGCCGCACCTCGGGCAACAACTTCGAGAAGTACGCGTGGCTGTTCATGCGCTTCTCCGGTCTGCTGCTGATCGTGCTGGTCTTCGGCCACATGACGATCATGCTGATGCTCGACGGCGGCGTGAAGCGGGTCAACTTCGGCTTCGTGGCCGGCCGCTGGGCCAGCCCGTTCTGGCAGCTGTGGGATCTGGCCATGTTGTGGCTGGCCCAGCTGCACGGCGGCAACGGCCTGCGCACGGTCATCGACGACTACGCCCGCAAGGATCAGACCCGGTTCTGGCTGAAGACCCTGCTGGCCGTCGCGATGATCCTGATCATGGGCGTGGGCAGCTACGTCATCTTCACCTTCGACCCCAACATCAGCTAGGAGCAGGCCACCGCGATGAGCGAGCAAAGCGAAGGAACCATCGGTACCGGTGGGTCTCGTCCCGTCGAGGAACACCGGTACGACGTGGTGATCGTCGGCGCCGGTGGTGCGGGGATGCGCGCGGCGATCGAGGCCGGGCCCCGGGTGCGGACCGCCGTGCTCACCAAGCTGTACCCGACCCGCAGCCACACCGGCGCGGCCCAGGGCGGTATGTGCGCCGCGCTGGCGAATGTCGAGGAAGACAACTGGGAGTGGCACACCTTCGACACGGTCAAGGGTGGTGACTACATCGTCGACCAGGACGCCGCCGAGATCATGGCCAAGGAGGCCATCGACGCGGTGCTCGATCTGGAGAAGATGGGCCTGCCGTTCAACCGGACCCCCGAGGGCCGGATCGATCAGCGCCGCTTCGGCGGTCACACCCGCGATCACGGCAAGGCGCCGGTCCGCCGCGCGTGCTACGCCGCCGACCGCACCGGCCACATGATCCTGCAGACGCTGTACCAGAACTGCGTCAAGCACGACGTGGAGTTCTACAACGAGTACTACGTGCTGGACCTGGTGCTGACCGATACCGATCGCGGCCCGGTCGCCACCGGCGTGGTCGCCTACGAGCTGGCCACCGGCGATCTGCACGTGTTCCACGCGAAGTCGATCATCTTCGCCACCGGCGGTTCCGGCCGGATGTACAAGACCACCTCGAACGCGCACACGCTGACCGGCGACGGTATGGCGATCGTGTTCCGCAAGGGCCTGCCGCTGGAGGACATGGAATTCCACCAGTTCCATCCGACGGGCCTGGCGGGCCTGGGCATCCTCATCTCCGAGGCGGTGCGCGGTGAGGGCGGCATCCTCCGCAACTCCACCGGCGAGCGGTTCATGGAGCGCTACGCCCCCACCATCAAGGATCTGGCGCCGCGCGACATCGTGGCCCGCTCGATGGTGCAGGAGGTCCGCGAGGGCCGCGGCGCGGGCCCGAACAAGGACTACGTGCTCATCGACGTGACCCACCTCGGCGAGGACGTGCTCGAGGAGAAGCTGCCCGACATCACCGAGTTCTCCCGCACCTACCTGGGTGTGGACCCGGTGAAGGAGCCGGTGCCGGTCATGCCGACCTGCCACTACGCGATGGGCGGCATCCCCACCCGCATCCACGGCGAGGTGCTGCGCAACAACACCGACGTGGTCCCCGGCCTGTACGCCGCCGGCGAGTGCGCGTGCGTATCCGTGCACGGCGCCAACCGGCTCGGCACCAACTCGCTGCTGGACATCAACGTGTTCGGCCGGCGCGCGGGTATCGCCGCCGCCGAGTATGCCGCGCGCGCCCAGTTCACCGAGCTGCCGGAGAATCCGGCGACCATGGTGCAGAACTGGCTGGCCGGGCTGCTGTCCGACCACGGCAACGAGCGGGTCGCCGACATCCGCACCGAACTGCAGATCGCGATGGACGACAAGGCGGGCGTGTTCCGCACCGAGGACAGCCTCAAGGAGATGCTGACCGTCATCCACGCGCTCAAGGAGCGGTACAGCCGGATCACCGTGCAGGACAAGGGCCGTCGCTACAACAGCGATCTGCTCGAGGCCGTCGAGCTGGGCTTCCTGCTGGAGCTGGCCGAGGTGACCGTGTTCGGCGCGCTGAACCGCCGGGAGTCCCGTGGCGGCCACGCCCGCGAGGACTACCCGAGCCGCGACGACGTCAACTTCATGCGCCACACCATGGCGTACAAGCAGGTCGAGTCCGGTAAGCCGGCGAACCTCCTCGCCGAGATCCAGCTGGACTTCAAGCCGGTCGTACAGACCCGTTACGAGCCGATGGAGCGTAAGTACTGATGACTGCCGTTGCCGAGACACCGCAGCAGGCCGCCCCGGTCCCCGACGGTTCGACGCTGATCACCGTCAAGATCGCCCGGTTCAACCCGGAGGACGGCCGCGGTGAGCGCTGGGAATCGTTCCAGGTTCCGGTGCTGCCGACCGACCGCTTCCTGAACGTGCTGATCTACATCAAGAGCTACCTGGACGGCACGCTGACCTTCCGCCGCTCCTGCGCCCACGGCGTCTGCGGTTCCGACGCCATGCGCATCAACGGCGTGAACCGGCTGGCGTGCAAGGTGCTCATGAAGGATCTGCTCCCCAAGAGCGGTAAGCCGCTGACCATGTCCGTCGAGCCGATCCGCGGCCTGCCCGTGGAGAAGGACCTCGTCGTGAACATGGAGCCGTTCTTCGACGCGTTCCGCGCGGTGAAGCCCTACCTGATCACCAGCGGCAACGAGCCTACCCGGGAGCGCATCCAGTCCCAGGCCGACCGGCACCGCTTCGACGACACCACCAAGTGCATCCTGTGCGCCTGCTGCACCACCTCGTGCCCGGTGTACTGGAACGACGGCAGCTACTTCGGCCCGGCCGCGATCGTGAACGCGCACCGCTTCATCTTCGACAGCCGCGACGAGGCCGCCCAGGAGCGCCTGGACATCCTCAACGACGTCGAGGGCGTCTGGCGCTGCCGCACCACCTTCAACTGCACCGACGCCTGCCCCCGCGGCATCCAGGTGACGAAGGCGATCACCGAGGTCAAGCGCGCGCTGCTGTTCGCTCGCTGATCCACCGGACAACCGAGGGCCGTCCGCTCCTGCCCGGAGCGGGCGGCCCTCGGCGCGGGTACCGGGCCGCGCTCAGCGCTCGTCGTCGTCGAACCGGTCGGCGACCAGGTCGGCGGCGATCACCGTGAGGCCCAGCAGGGTGCAGACCACGCCGAGGCCGGGCTGCTGATCGTCGACCCAGGACAGGGCCACGGGATGGATGCCGGTGACGTCCAGGATCACGAAAGCGGCCCCGAAGAGGGTCAGCCAGCATCCGAAACGCACCACCCGACGATTGTCGCGGTTCGCACCTCGATCCGGCGACCCGTGCTGGGCACATTGCGCAGTTCGCCCGGGGTTTGTTGTCGCCCGCGCCACACAGTGCTTGCATCGAGTCATGTTCGAGGAAGCGCAGTTGTACTCGCCGGTCACCACGGGTGCCGACGGTGTGCTGGTGCATCTGAGCGACGAGCATCCCGGCGTGCGCGATCCGGAGTACCGGGCCCGCCGCAACGCCATCGCCGCGCTGGCGCTCGACTACCGTCCGGGGCGGCCGCTGCCCCGCATCGACTACACCGACGAGGAGCACGAGGTCTGGCGGATCGTCTCCGCCGAGCTGGGTCGCAAACACGCCCGCTACGCGGCCACCGAGGTCCTGGCCCACGCGGCGCGGCTGCGCCTGCCGTCCGATCGGATCCCGCAGCTCGGCGAGGTGTCCGCGGCGCTGGCGCCGCTGAGCGGGTTCCGGTACGTGCCGGCGGCGGGGCTGGTGCCGCTGCGCGAGTTCTTCGGCTCGTTCGCGGATCGGATCTTCCACTCCACCCAGTACATTCGCCATCACTCGGCGCCGCTGTACACCCCCGAACCGGATGCGATCCACGAGATCATCGGGCACGCGAGCCAATTGGCGAGCCCGCGGTTCGCGGCGATCTATGCCGAGGTGGGCGCGGCGGTGGCCCGGTTGCGCACCGACGCGGCACTGCACTTCCTGGCCAACGTGTTCTGGTTCTCGATGGAGTTCGGCGTGCTCCGCGAGCACGGTGAGGTGCGGTGCTACGGCGCGGGGCTGCTGTCCTCGTACGGGGAGATCGGCGAGTTCCGGCACGCCGAGCTGCGGCCGCTGAACATCCCGGAGATGGGTACCGCGGTGTACGACATCACGCACTATCAGCCGGTGCTGTACTGCGCCGAGTCGATCGCCGAGATCGAGGACGTGGTGGGCGGATTCTTCGCGGCGATGACCGACGACTCCGTCCCGGCCGTCGCGCACTGACCGCTACAGCGGCATCCCGGCCTGGAGGAATTCCAGGATCGCGACCATGCGGTCGAGATCGAGGTTGCCGTGGTCGGTCACGCTCGTCATCGCGCCGATCACCGCGCCGGAGAACGCCTGGACCTCGAGCGAATCGGCGGGCCGGCCGGTGCGGCGGGCCACCAGTCCGGCCATCAGTTCACGGGTGCGGTCGATCTCGTAGATCATCGCGCCGCGCAACTCGGGGACGCCGTAGACCAGCCGTACCCGTTCCTGCTCGAAGGCGAACTCCTCGGCGTTCAACGAGTGGTAGATGGCGGTCGTGGCGCGTTTGAACGCCTCCAGCGGGGACAGGTCCAGCGGTTGTTCCTCCAGTGCCCGGATCAGAATCGGGTCGAGGTCGTCGACCAGGACCACCTGTTCCTTGGACGGGAAGTAGCGGAAGAAGGTGCTCGGCGAGATGTCGGCCGCGGCGGCGATCTGCTCCACCGTGGTCTCCGTGTAGCCCTGCTCCCGGAACAGCCGGAACGCCTCCGTGCGGATGGTCCGGCGGGTCCGTTCCTTCTTGCGCTCCCGCAGGCTCATCCCGGACGGACCGGGATGAGCCTGCGGAGGCGCTGCCTTCGAGTCAGCCGACATGGACCGATTCTCCCGCATCCACCGGCCGCCGGACGGCGGGCTCGGGTGATCGGGTGAATACGGCGGCCAGGAGCGCACCCCCGAGGCACAGGCCCGCGCAGATCCAGAGCATCAGGTCCATGCTGTCCACGAAGGCCGTCCGGACCTGATCGAGCAGTGCGGCGTCGTGCAGTTTCTGCGCGACCGCGGCCCCCGCGTTGGCCCCGTCGGAGATCGGGGCGCGGTCGTAGGCGCCCAGGCCGGAGCGGTAATGGGTGGCGAGCACGGTACCTAGGATTGCGACGCCGATGGTGCCGCCGGCCTGCCGCAACGCCTGCAGCAGCGCCGAACCGGTACCGGCCCGCTGGGCCTCCAATTCGCCCATGGCCATGCCCATCGCGGCCGGCATCACCAGGCCCATGCCCACGCCGATCAGCGTGATCCACACCGCGGTGAATCCGTAGCCGGTGCCGGACCGGGTCAGCGCACCCATCGCCAGGCCCCCGGCCAGGATCACGAAGCCCAGTGGCAGTACCGCCCGCAGGCCGATCCGGGGCAGCAGCCGGTCGGTGGCGCGGGTGCCGATCAGCAGACCGGCGATCAGCGGCAGCAGCCGCAGCCCGCTGCCGAGCGCGTCGACGCCGAGCACGGCCTGGAAGTACTGCGGCACGGTGAAGAACAGGCCGAACATCGCGAAGTTGATGACGATCATATGTCCTGTGCCCCAAGCGAATCCGCGGTTGCGGAAGAGGGCGAGGTCGATCAGCGGGTGTTCGGTGCGGCGCTGCCACGCCACGAAACCGGCCAGCACCGCCACCCCGGCGGCGACCGTGCTCCAGCCGAGCCCGTCGCCCCAGCCCTGACCGAGCCGGATGAAGCCGTAGGTGAGCCCGGACATCCCGATCACCGAGAGCACCACGCCGGCGAGGTCGATGCGGAAGGCCTGCTCGCTGCGCGATTCCGGGACCAGCGCGGCGACCGCGATCAGGCCGACGATCACCAGCGGCACGTTGATCAGGAACACCGAACCCCACCAGAAGTTGCGCAGCAGCCAGCCGCCCACGATCGGGCCGAGCGGCAGGCCGAGGGCGGAGGAGGTGACCCAGACGGTCAGCGCCCGTTGCCGTTCCGCCTGATCCGGGAACATGCTCGGCAGCACCGACATCGACAGCGGCATCATCGCCGCCGCGGCGACGCCGAGCACCGCGCGGGCGGCGATCAACTCGGCGGAACCGGTGGACAGCGCGCAGGCGGCCGAGGCGACGCCGAACAGCGCCAGCGCGAACAGCAGGAATCGTTTCCGGCCGTAGCGGTCGCCGAGGGCGCCCGCCGGGATCATCAGCGCGGCCAGCGCCAGCGTGTAGGCGGCGGTGAACCATTGCAGCGCAGCGGTATTCGCGTTCAGGTCGACGGCCATGGTGGGCAGCGCCACGGTCAGCACCGTGGTGTCGAGGCCGATGGTGAGCATGGCCAGGGCCAGGGCACCGAGGGCCAGCCAGCGGGGGCTCGGCATCTTCATGCTAGTTCCAATCACTTGGATGCTTCTCTTATATGAGAGAGTCTCTCATTTTGCATTTACTGTCAACCGGCGGCGTGTCAATCAATCCGGGCCAGCGGCGTGGCGGACCGAGCTTTAAGCTCCAAGGCGATGAGCACCCGCACCCCTCGGCGCCGCCCCCGCCGACTACGCACGCTCGCCGCCGCGGCACTGGTCGCCGGCATCTGCTGCGGCACGGCCGGGACCGGCCCGGATGCCGCCGTGGCCGGGGCGCAGCCGGCGGCCACGCCGCCGTTCACCACGCCGAACACCGACGACTGCCCGAACAAGGTCGTGCCGCCCCCGCCGATCGACACCTCCGAGGTGCCGGCCCCGGGCGATCCCACGCCGACCCCGCTGCCGGTGCCGTCGCCCCCGATCGGCGGCCCCAAGCTGGGTCAGTGCGGCGTGGTCCTGCCGCCCGGGGTTCCGCCGGTGCCCGCCGACATCTCCGCGACCGGCTGGGTGATCGCCGATCTGAACAGCGGCCGGGTACTCGCCGCCAAGGATCCGCACGGCCGGTACCGGCCCGCCTCCACGATCAAGACGCTGCTCGCGATCGTCGCGCTGCGCAGCCTGGACCTGAGCAAGGTGGTGACCGGTACCCAGGAGGACGCGAATGCCGAGGGCACCCGCGTCGGCATCGGGCCCGGCGGCCGCTACTCCAACAAACAGCTGATGCAGGCGCTGATCATGTGCTCCGGCAACGACGCCGCGCACGCCATCGCGATGCAGCTCGGCGGCGTGGACGCCACCGTCGCGAAGATGCGCGCGGAGGCCGAACGGCTGCACGCCATGGACACCCGCCCCGCCACCCCCGCGGGCCTGGACGGGCCGGGTATGAGCACCTCACCGTACGATCTGGCGACGATCTTCCGGGAGGCGATGACCATCCCGACCTTCGCCGAGCTGATCCACACCGAACAGGCCGATTTCCCCGGCTTTCCGGCCGATCCGAAGATTCCGGGCGACAAGGACCATCCCGGTTTCGTCATCGCCAACGACAACCGGCTGCTGTACGACTTCGACGGCGATCTGGGCGGTAAGACCGGCTTCACCGACGACGCGCGGCAGACCTTCGTCAACGCCGCCGACCGCAACGGCCGCCGCCTGGTCATCACCCTGCTGAAGGCCGACGTGCTGCCCATCCGCCCGCCCGAACAGGCCGCCCGCCTGCTGGAATGGGCCTTCGCGTTCCCGCCGGACGCAAACGTCGGATCGTTGCCGGACAACAGCCGTCCCGCCACCGCCAACCCCAGCGTGACCCTGGCCTCGCCGCCGCCGCACGATGCGGACCGGGCGAACGACGAGGACACGCCGACCCACGACGATCTGCCCACCTACATCCTGGCCGGCGGAATCCTGGTGGCGCTGGGCCTGGTGATCGCGGCGTGGTGGGTTTCGGGGCGGGGGCATCGCCGGCGCTGAGGGCGCGATCGGATCCCGCTGATCCGAAATCTCGCGCGGGGCCCCCGGCGGTGCTGAAGTGGAGGAGCGCCGGGCGCCTGGTTGCCGCGCCCGGCGTCGAAACCAGCCGGGCCGGGTCGTTCATCCAGGATCCGGGCCGGGACGGGATCTCTTCTGCCCCAGGGGATCCCGTGGGTCGATAAGCCGACGGCCGTCGTTCCCCGGAGCTCCGGGGGACGACGGCCGTCCGGTCCGATCAGTTCTCGTCCGGGCTCACCAGGCACAACACCCGCGGGTTGGGCTGGAGATAGACGATCGTCTCGTTCTCGGTGAAATCCGCGCCGCAGTCGGTCCGGTTGGTGGAGCCGGGGATGACGCGGCCGATCTTGATGTAGTTCGTCGTCCCGATCGAGGTCCCCGCGCGCGCCGCGGTGAGGCAGTCGACCTTCTTCGACGAGGCCGACAGCTTGTCGATGTCGACGCAATCACCTTGCTGCACATTGAGTTCCAGGCAGATCTTGGTGTTGCGATGACCGCCGGTGGTGGTCACCGACTCGTAGTCCGGGTCGGGGCAGGAGCCCGAACCGTCGGAGGTCGCGCCGACCTTGTATATCGTCTGCGGATCACCGCACGAGGCCTTCGCGACCTTCACGTCGAAGGAACTGCCGCTGAGGGCGACACAGTCGCCGACCTTCGCGGTGTTCATCGTGTCGTACGACTTGTCACCGCTGTGGCCGTGATCGCGCAGCACGCTCCAGCCGACGGCGATCCCGGCCAGCACCAGCAGGACGGCGATGCGCACGATCCAGAAACCCGCCGAGCGCGACTTGCGCGGCGGCGGGGCCTGCGGATAATTCGGCGGCGGCCCGTAACCCGGCTGTTGTGGCGCGCCGTATCCCGGCTGCTGCGGCGCACCGTAACCCGGCTGCGGTGGTGGTGCGTAACCTCCGGGCGCCGGCGGCGGAACCTGCTGCCACTGCGGCCCGCCGGACCCCGACGGCGGATAACCGGATGGAACTGTCATCGATCCCCTCGCTGAGATTCATCGCGGGCGCCGCACACGGTCGCCGTCGCCCCACGAGTCGGGAACGCTACCGTGCTGGTCGGTCGTTTCGCAACGCACTTTGTGTCGCTTATGCGCCAGTGCGCGAAGGCATTACGCCGCGTGGATCACTTCCGCGACCGCAGCGGCAGCCGTGCCAGCAGGCCGATCACCGCACCCGCGCCGAACAGCGCGGCGCCGGATCCCGCGGGGAGACCGGTCGTCACCCGGGGCGCGATCACGACCGGGGTCGCGGCGGGCGCGGGATCCTGCTCCGGGGTGTCGCGCACCGCCGTCGCCGCCCACGCGGTGGTGAACAGGATGATCCGGCTGGTGATGTTGGCGAACACCATCAGGCCGATGATCGGGCCGAAGGCGACGCCGGCGGGGCTGGTCAGCACGCGCTTCAGATAGAAGGAGGCGATCTGCTTCCAGAGTTCGAACGCGACGGCCGCGATCAGCGCCGCCTGCGCCGCGCTCACCAGCCGGACCGGCCGCCGCGGCAGGCGGGCGATGACCCAGGCGAACACCGCCCACGACGCCAGCACCGCCGCCACCAGCGAGCCGATCGCGAGCAGCACCCCCGCGCCGGGCGCGTGCTCGAGATGAACCAGTTTCAGCAGATCCCGGCCCAGGTTGCTGCCCGCCAGTGCCGACAGCGCCGCCGACAGCAGCATCGCCACCCCGAGCCCCAGCAGCGCGAGCAGGTCCGACACCTTGGACCCGAACCAATTCCCTTGTGCCGCAGGCTGATCCCACAACTCACCGAGCGCGGCCCGCAGGTTCGCCATCCAGCCGAGCCCCGCGTACCCGGCACCCACCAGGCCGAGCAGGCCGACGCTGGTGCGGGACCGGATCGCGTCGTCGATGAGATCGTTGAGCTGACCGCCGAGCGAGCCCGGGATGTTCTCCAGGATCCGGCTCTCCAGCTCGGCCAGCAGGTCCGGGTTGTGCGACAACACGAAAGCGGTCACCGCGAAACCGACCATCAGCAGCGGGAACAGCGCCAGCACGGTGTAGTAGGTGAGTCCGGCCGCGTAGTAGTCGGCGCGCTGCCCCTGGTACCGGCGGCCGGCGCGAACCACGTGATCCAGCCAGGGCCGTTGCCGCACGAATGCCGTGATCCGCGCCCGGAGCCTGTTCAACAACGCGACCTCCCGGAAACCTTCGGCCCCGCGGAGCGGTCGTCACCGAGCCAGGAAACCCACTCGGTCGTACACCTGCGCGAGGGTGTTGCCGGCGATCTCCCGCGCGCGCTCCGCACCGGCGGCGAGGATGCGATCGAGTTCGCCCTGGTCTGCCAGATACCCTCGTACCTTCTCCTGAAACGGCGTCACGAATTCCACCAGGGCATCGGCCACGTCGCTCTTGAGGTCACCGTACCCCTTGCCGACGTAGTCCTGCTCCAGCGTCACGATCGGGGTGTCGGTCAGCGCGGACAGGATGACGAGCAGATTGCTGACCCCCGGTTTGGTCTCCGGGTCGTAGCGGATCTCGCGCTCGGTGTCGGTCACCGCGGAGCGAATCTTCTTGGCCGACACCGCCGGATCGTCGAGCAGGTTGAGCAGGCCCGCGTCACTGGCCGCCGACTTGCTCATCTTCGAGGTGGGATCCTGCAGGTCGTAGATCTTGGCGGTGCCGGAGACGATGTGCGGTTCCGGGACCACGAAGGTCTTCTTGAAGCGGGTGTTGAAGCGCTGCGCCAGATTCCGGGTCAGCTCCAGATGCTGGCGCTGATCCTCGCCGACCGGGACCAGATGCGGACGGTAGAGCAGGATGTCCGCCGCCATCAGGATCGGATAGGTGAACAGGCCGACGGTGGCGTTCTCCGCGCCCTGCTTCGTCGACTTGTCCTTGAACTGGGTCATCCGGCTCGCCTCGCCGAAGCCGGTCAGGCAGCTGAGCACCCAGGTGAGCTCGGCGTGCTGCGGCACCTGGCTCTGCACGAACAGCGTCGAGCGCTTCGGATCGATGCCGAGTGCGAGCAACTGGGCCGCGGACACCTTGGTGCGGGCGCGCAGCGCCTTCGGATCGTGCGGCGCCGTGATGGCGTGCATGTCCGGGATGAAGTAGAGGGCGTCGAAATCGTCCTGCAGTGTCACCCAGTACTGCAGCGCGCCGAGATAGTTGCCGAGGTGGAAGGAATCACTGGTCGGCTGGATCCCGGACAGGACCCGCTGCTTACGCTCGCCGCTGGGTGCAGGACTGGACATGCCCCGATCTTCCCATGACCCGGCAACCGGTTTTCCCGCGGCAAGGCGGTCGCGGTCAGCGCTCGCTCTTGACCAGATACAGCCGCGGCGGCAGTGCGGGCAGCCCGAAATAGGTCGCCAGCGCGGCGTTGAGCGCGTCCTGATCGGACCGGTCGGCGGGGCGCGGAACCGGGGGTTCGGCGACGGGCCGGGTGACCGTCTCCTCGGGAACCGGTTGTGCCGGGGCGATTCCGGTGAGCAGCTGCCGCAGCGCCTCGTTGACGATGTGTTTCTTCGATCGGCCGCGGGCGCGGGCGGCGTGCTCGAGCAGTTGCACGACGTCGTAATCGAGGGTCACCGTCAGCCTCACGGCCACCATCCTCCCCGCGCCCGGCCCCGGTTATGCGCGGATCGGCCGCCGATTGACGTATCTCACACCCGCAGGGTCACGGCGCCGGCCGGGGCCGAACTGCCCTGCAACACCGCACGGTAGACCGCGGCCTTACCGGACCAGTAGGCCGCCGCGTCGGTGGTGGCGGCGGTGAACCAGGACAGCTGGTCCGGCTCGTCCGCGAGCAGTTCGCCCGAATCACGGATCAGCGCTACGTATCCCGCGGCGGCCCCCACGAATTCGTCCAGATCACGCAGGCATTCGTCGAAGGCGTCCTTGTTCTCGCCGAAGTAGTACGGGAACTGGAAGGCGGCCGCGAACTCGTCGAAAACGCCTGCGAGCGTGCGCATCCTGGTGCCGCGCAACTCCCGGGCGACATATCCGTCCGGCACCCGGTACCGCACCCCGCTGAACTGCCCGGCGTCGACCGCCAGCGCGCCCAGCGCCGGCGCCCGGCCGTGGTCCGGTACGGCGGCGACCGCCGCGACCCGGGTGGACGGACCGGCCAGGAACTGCGCCAACGTCATCGAAACACCCGTCACGGCATCACCTTTCGACTCACCAGGACCGCTCACCGCAATTTGGTGAACGTCTTGTAATGGTCACCGGTGTAGTACGCGGAGCCGTCGCTGCCGGTGATGATGCGTTCCGCGTCGCGGCCCTGCCCCGGTTTCTTCGGGTTCACATCCCATTCCTGATAGGTGATGGGCCGGCCCGCGGAATCCTGCTGGGCCAGTTGGCCGCCGCGGTTCATCCAATGGTCGCCGCCCTTGGTACCCGGCGCGTTCGCGGAATCGGGCCAGCGGCCCGCGTCGATCTCGTCCAGCGTCCGATAGACCCGGTCCGGGACTCCCGCCACCCGCGCGGTGATCGGCGCCGCCGACATGGTGCCGGCCGTGATGACCGGCGCCGGTCGCGCCACCGGATTCGCCGAATGATGGTCACCGCGGGCCACCAGCAGCCCGGCCACCACCACGACCAGCAGCCCCAACAGCGCGGCCGCGCTACGAAAACCCTTGCCGGAGAAGTTCATCGGTACTGCACCGTCACCGGGGCGTGATCGGACCAGCGCAGCGCGTAACTCGGCGCGCGCTCCACCACCGCCTGCTTGGCCCGCCCGGCCACCTGGCCGCGGGCCAGCTGGTAATCGATGCGCCAGCCCGCGTCGTTGTCGAACGCCCGGCCGCGGTACGACCACCAGCTGTAGGGCCCCGGCACATCCGGGTGCAGTTTTCGTACCACGTCGACATAGCCGGCGGCGAGGATCTCGTCGACCCAGGCCCGCTCGCCGGGCAGGAAGCCCGCGTTCTTCACGTTTCCCCTCCAGTTCTTGATGTCGAGCTCGGTGTGCGCGACGTTCCAGTCGCCACTGATCACGAAGTCGCGTCGCTGAGCCTTCAGGTGCGCGCCCAGACCGGCGAGGAAGCGGTACTTCTCCTCCTGCAGTGGAGTATCGGCCTCCCCGGTGTACACATAGACACTGGCGACGGTCAATTCGTCGAACTCTGCCTCGACGTAGCGGCCCAGCCCGTCGAATTCGGTGCTGCCGAAGCCGATTCGCACCGCTCGGGGCGGACGGCGGGACAGGATCGCGACACCGGCCCGGCCCTTCGTGCCCGGCTCCGCGTGCGTCAGGTGCCAGCCCTGGGTGAGCGCCGGCGCCAGCGCCGCGCGGGTCTGCGCGTCGGTGGCGCGGGTCTCCTGCAGGCAGATCACATCCGCCTCGGTGGCGGCGAGCCATTCGAGCATCCCCTTGCCCGTCTTACCCGTCGCCGCGCGAATGCCGTTCACGTTGATGGTCGAGATGATGATGGGGGGCACCCCACGACCGTACAATGCAGGTCGGACACTTTTCCTGTGGACACCGCGGTCGCGCCACCGGATCGGCGCGCACACCAGGAAGGGGTCACGACAATGATGTCGCGTACCGCCGCCCCCACTCCGATCGCCGCCCTGCACACCGGATCCGGCGATCCCCTGCTGCTGCTGCACGGATTCATGCTCTCGCCACACTGCTGGGAGCAAGTGGCACAACGGATGTCGGGCACCTGCGAGGTGTTCGCGCCCGCCTTCGCCGGGCACTGGGGCGGTCCCGAACCGGACACCCGCACCCTCGACGTGCACATGCTGGCCGACCGGGTGGAACGGCAACTGGACGAATTGGGTTGGCGCACCTGCCATATCGCGGGCAATTCGCTGGGCGGCTGGGTCGGCTTCGAACTGGCCCGCCGGGGCCGCGCGCGCACACTCACCGCGATCGCGCCGGCCGGTGGCTGGCACACGCCGTCGTTGCTGCAACTGCGGGTGGGGCTGAAGTTCCTGTCGCTGCTGCCGATCGTGGAATTCGGCAAACTGCTCGGGCCGGGACTCCGATTCAGCCCGCCCGCACGGAGATTCGCCGCGCTGGCGCTGAGTCACCGGACCTCGGCGGTACCGCGCGCGGCCGTGGAGGCGGCCATCGCCGCCGCCGTGCACTGCCCGGCGATGCTGCCGATGCTGCTCGGCGGCCTGCGCACGCCGGGTGTCACGGATATCGGCACGCTGGAAACGCCGGTGCGCCTGCTGCTCTGCGAATACGACCGGGTGATCCCGAATCGCAGTTACGCCGAACTGTTCCTGCGGGAACTACCGGAATCGGCCGACCGCATCCTGGTGCACGGTGTCGGCCACGTGCCGATGCTGGAGGCGCCGGATCGCATCGCCACCCTCATCGCGGAACACATCTACGCCAGCCGCGGGCACCTGCGCGCGGTGTGAACCCGCGCGCGGCCGGCGGCCGCCCCGGGCCGGAAAACAGTTCGGGCACCCGCGGCCACCGGGGGACGGTGGGGGCGGGTGCCCGGGATCGACTCGCCGCGCACCGACTGGTCGCATCGGACGGTGCGTGACGGGCCTGCGCGTCTCAGCGCAGCTCGCGCGCCAGGTTGGCGTCGAGCACACCGAGGAATTCCTCGGTGGTCAGATAGCCCTGATCGCCGCCGACCAGCAGCGCCAGGTCCTTCGTCATCTGGCCGTCCTCGACGGTCTTGATGACCACGTCCTCCAGGGTCTGGGCGAAGCCGATGACCTCGGGGGTGTTGTCCAGCTTGCCGCGGTGCGCCAGGCCCCGGGTCCACGCGAAGATCGAGGCGATCGGGTTCGTGGAGGTGGGCTTGCCCTGCTGGTGCTGGCGGTAGTGCCGGGTCACGGTGCCGTGCGCGGCCTCGGCCTCGCAGGTCCGACCGTCCGGGGTGAGCAGCACGGAGGTCATCAGGCCCAGCGAGCCGAAGCCCTGCGCGACCGTGTCGGACTGCACGTCACCGTCGTAGTTCTTGCACGCCCAGACGTAACCGCCCTCCCACTTCAGCGAGGAGGCGACCATGTCGTCGATGAGCCGGTGCTCGTAGGTGAGACCGGCCGCGTCGAACTGCGGCTTGAACTCGGCGTCGAACACCTCCTGGAAGGTGTCCTTGAACATGCCGTCGTAGGCCTTCAGGATGGTGTTCTTCGTGGAGAGGTACACCGGGTAGTTCTGCTGCAGGCCGTAGTTGAACGACGCCCGCGCGAAATCCTCGATGGACTTCTTGAAGTTGTACATACCCATCACGACGCCGCCGTCCTCCGGCACCTTCACGACCTCGTGGACGATCGGCTCGCTGCCGTCCTCCGGGGTGAAGGTGAGGGTGACGGTGCCCGCCTGGTGCACCTTGAAGTCGGTGGCGCGGTACTGGTCACCGAAGGCGTGCCGGCCGATGATGATCGGCTTGGTCCAGCCCGGAACCAGTCGCGGAACGTTCGAGATGATGATCGGCGCGCGGAAGATGGTGCCGCCGAGAATGTTGCGGATGGTGCCGTTCGGCGAACGGTACATCTTCTTCAGGCCGAACTCCTCGACCCGGGCCTCGTCCGGGGTGATGGTCGCGCACTTGACGCCCACGCCGTGCTGCTTGATGGCGTTGGCCGCGTCGACGGTCACCTGGTCGTCGGTCTTGTCCCGGTACTCGATGCCGAGGTCGTAGTACTCGAGGTTCACGTCGAGGTACGGGTGGATCAGCTTGTCCTTGATGAACTGCCAGATGATCCGGGTCATCTCGTCGCCGTCGAGTTCGACGACGGTGCCTTCAACCTTGATCTTGGACATGGATCTTCGTGTCCTCCTAGGAAGGTGCTCCCATTGCACAGGCCAGGCGAACACGCTTGTGAGCGGACCCCAGCTGTTCAACGACAACGTATACGTCCCGCGCTGTCCACGAGACTTGCGGGTGCTTAAACAAGACAAGCGTACTGGTGCGCTGTGTCTCACTTCCAGGGGGCGGCCCTTCCCGGGACCGGCCCATCATCCCAGCGCGGTGGCGCAGGTCACGCATGCCGCCATACCAAGTATGCATAACCGCGGTGGACAGCCGTTCAGCCCGGGTCGGGGCGCCGGACACCACACGGCGGTGCCGGGCGCCGCGAATCGGCGCCCGGCACCGCCGGAGTGTGAGATATCAGACACCGACCGAGACGTGCTCGGCGCCCTCGAGCAGGTGTTCCGGCTTGTCGCGGATCATCAGCGCCACGATCAGGATGGCCGCCGCGAAGAATCCCGCGCCGATGTAGAAGGCCACGTCGTAGCTGTGGATGGCCGCGCGGGCGGCGACGTGGTCGACGGTCGCGTGGTGCTCGGCATAGCGCTGCGCGACCTGCACCGAGATGCTGGTGAGCAGGGCGGTGCCGATCGCGCCGCCGACCTGCTGGGCGGCGTTGAGCAGCGCGCTGGCGACGCCGGAGTCCTCGGCCTCCACCTGATGCATGGCCGTGGTCTGCATCGAGACGAACAGCGCGCCCATGCCGAGCGCGATCAGCGAGATGGCCGGCAGCACGCTCACGCCGAAACCGGCGCCGTAGTGCAGCTGGGCCAGGTAGACCAGTCCCGCGATGCCGAGGATGCCGCCGCCGATCATCAGCGGCCGCGGGCCGATGCGGGGCAGCAGGGTGCTGGTGACCCCGGCGGAGATGATGATGCCGATCGGGAACGGCAGGAACGCGACACCGGCCTTCAGCGAGCTGTACCCGAGGGTGACCTGCAGGTAGTAGCTCAGGTTGATGAACATCGCGAACATGGCGATCGGCACCAGCAGTGCCACCAGATAGGAGCCGCCGCGGTTGATCTCACCGGGGATGTGCAACGGCAGCAGCGGGTTGACCGAACGGCGTTCGATCACGACGAAGGCCGCGAGCAGCGCGACACCGGCGATCAGCAGCGCGAGCGTGGTGGCGGCCAGCCAGCCGTCCTCGGCGGCACGGCTGAATCCGTACACGATCGAGATCAGGCCGAGGGTGACGGTCACCGCGCCGGGCACGTCGTAGCCGCCGGTCCGCGGGGCGGGCACATCGCGGATGACGAAGGCGAACGCGCCGACCAGGGCCAGCAACGCCACCGGCGTGTTGACCAGCAGGCACCAGCGCCAGTCGGCGTACTCGGTGAGCGCGCCGCCGACGATCAGGCCGATGGCCGCGCCACCGGCGGACACCCCGGCGAAGGCGCCGAAGGCCCGCGCCCGCTCGCGCGGTTCGGTGAAGGTCACCGAGACCAGCGACAGCGCCGCCGGGGCCAGCACGGCCGCGAACGCGCCCTGCAATGCCCGGCCGGCGAACAGCTCGCCGGCGTTCTGGGCCAGTCCGGCCAGGGCCGAGGCGGCGGCGAAGCCGACCAGGCCGATCAGGAACATCCGCCGGCGGCCGAGGTAGTCGGCGAGCCGGCCGCCGAGCAGCAGCAGACCGCCGAAGATGAGCGTGTACGCGGTGAGCATCCACTGCTTGTCGCCGTCACTGATGTGCAGGTCACGCTGGGCGAACGGCAGCGAGATCGTGACGATGGTGGCGTCGAGCACCACCATCAGTTGAGCCAGGGCGAGCACGCCCAGGGCCCACCACCGGGTCGAGCGACCGCGCTCGGCGTCGGTGGCCGGGGATTCGTGTACTGCGATCCCGAGGTCGGTCATGGGGGAGAACTCCTGAGTAGGAAGCAAGATGACGCCATCGTGTCACCGCCAGTCAAATGGCGTCAAGAGAAAAATGTCTGACTGCGACATTTGGCATCTCTGGTCATGAACTCGTAACACGGAGTTAGAATGCGTAGATGCTCGGCTCCTCGTCCTGTCAGCCCCGGGCCGGTCTGCGCGAACGCAAGAAGGAGCAGACCCGGCGCCGGATCATCGAAGTTGCGCTGCAGCTCTGCGACAGTCAGGGCTTCGAGGCGACGACCGTCGAGCAGATCGCCGACGCCGCCGACGTCTCGCCACGCACGGTGAACCGGTACTTCGAACTCAAAGAGGACATCATCCTGGCTCCCACCGAGGAGTGGGGCCGGCGCGTCGCCGTCGAGCTGCGCAATCAGCCCATCACCGGCAACGAACTGCTCGCGCTGCGCAATGCCCACCTGGTCGTGGCCGAGCTCAGCACCACCGACGAGACGCTGCCGTTCTCGTGGTTCCAGCAGATGCAGCGGATCATGCGGGCCAGCGCCGCGGTGCGCTCGCGCAGCATGGACTTCATCGATACCAAGACCGCCGAGCTCAACGCGGCGCTCGGCGAGCGCCTCGGCCTCGATGCCGACTCACTGACCGTACGCCTGATCGCCGCCACCTGGCACGCCGTCATCCGCACCGGTATGGAGTGCGACAGCGCGCTGGCCGAATGCCCCCCGGCGGCCGCCCCGGACCTGATGGTCCGGGCCGTGCAGGCGGCCTACGACGAGTTCCAGCGGGTGTGCGCGCGTCCGATGGCCGCTGCCGAGTAACTCCGGCGCAACCCTTTGACAGCATCGGAACGCAATCCGATACCATCCAGGGCAGGTCATGAGCACCAGCGCCAAGCCCCGGCTCGCTGGTCGGCAACCCTCCAGTTGCGGTGGGGTGCTCCGGGTGATGACCGGGCTTCCGAGAAGGCCGGAAGCAAGCGCGACGTCAGGAGCACGACCATGAGTAACCCCATTGCGCCCGGTATCGGTTGCGCCGCGGACGTATCGGGCGTTCGCCATCGCCTCGCTACCCTCGAAGGGGTGCGTGACTTCTCGTTCGCTGCGGTGTATCCCGGGTCCGGCACGGTGGCGGCGCGGTGACCGTGGACATCGACGCACGGACCGCAGCGGCCCTGTTGCCGCCCGCCGACGGCACCCTGGGCACCGTCGCCCTCGGGGATGTGCGGCTGGAGAGCGGGGCGGTCGTCCCCGACGCGATTCTCGCCGTGCAGCGCTGGGGTGAGCTGTCACCGAATCTGGACAATGTGGTGCTCGTCGAGCACGCCCTCACCGGTGACTCGCACGTGATCGGCGCGCCGGACCGCCTGCATCAGCTGGCGGGCTGGTGGGACGGCATCGTCGGACCGGGTGCGCCGCTGGACACCGACGAATGGTGTGTGATCGCCACCAACGTGCTCGGCGGCTGCAAGGGCAGCACCGGGCCGACGAGTCCCGCTCCGGACGGAAAGCCCTGGGGCACAAGGTTTCCCGAGATCTCCATCCGCGACCAGGTGACCGCCGAGGTGATGCTGGCCGATCTGCTGGGCATCGACCGGGTGGCCGCGGTGGTCGGCGGATCCATGGGCGGTATGCGGGTGCTGGAGTGGATGGTCGGGTACCCGCAGCGCGTCGGCGCCGCGCTGATCCTGGCCGTCGGCGCACGTGCCACCGCCGATCAGATCGGCACCCAGACCACCCAGATCGCGGCCATCACCGCCGATCCGGATTGGCAGGGTGGCGATTATCACGGCACCGGCCGCACGCCGCGGACCGGGATGGGCCTGGCCCGCCGCATCGCGCATCTGACCTATCGCACCGAGTTCGAGCTCGACCACCGCTTCGAGAATCAGGCCCAGCAGGGCGAGGATCCCCGGACCGGCGGCCGCTACGCGGTGCAGAGCTACCTGGAACACCAGGCCGACAAGCTGGTCGCCCGGTTCGATCCGGCCACCTACGTACTGCTCACCGAGGCGATGAACCGCCACGACGTGGGCCGCGGCCGCGGCGGCATCGAGGCCGCGCTGGCGAGTACCGCGGTGCCGTGCGTGGTGGGCGGTGTCGACTCCGATCGGCTGTACCCGCTGCGTACCCAGCAGGAGCTGGCGGATCTGCTGCCCGGTTGCCGGGGACTCGAGATCGTGCATTCCCGCGACGGGCACGACGGCTTCCTCACCGAGACCACCGCGGTCGGCAAGTTACTGGTCCAGACGATGGATCTGGCCCGATCCGCCCGCGACGGCTCGGTCAGTCGACACCCAGACTGCTGATCGTCGCGGCCAGGGTGACGATGGCCCCGCCGAGCACGGCGTAGGCCGCGATGTCGAAGGGCCTGCTGCGCACCGCCAGCAGGCCCACCCGGGCGGTCGGGACACACAGCCGCAGCGCGGCCGCCAGCAGGACCGCGCCCCCGACGAAGAACGCGCCACGCCGCCACCGATCCTCCGCGACGAACACCACCGCCACCACCAGCACCGCCACCACCAGCGACATCGGCAGGTGGGTGCGGAAGAACCGCCCGACTGCTGCGGAGCGCGACGGCAGGGTCACAGGGGTCTCGGTCACGTTCCGATTCTCGCATCCCCGCCCGGGTCGGGGCGGGTCGCTCGATCGCGGACCGGCCGGGGATACTGGCCCGCGTGCTTCATCTGGTGTTCTTCGAACCTCGCATACCACCGAACACGGGTAACGCGATCCGGCTGGTCGCCGGCACCGGGTGCGAACTACATCTGATCGAACCGCTCGGATTCGATCTGTCCGAGCCGAAGCTCCGGCGCGCCGGACTGGACTACCACGACCTCGCGTCGGTGCGGGTGCACCGGGATCTGGCGGCCGCCTGGGCGGCGATCACACCGGAACGGGTGTTCGCGTTCACCGCACGCGCCACCCGCCGCTACACCGATATCGAGTACCGCCGGGGCGATGTCCTGCTGTTCGGGCCGGAACCCACCGGGCTGCCCGACGAGGTGATCGCCGACCCGCTCGTCACCGACGGGGTGCGCATCCCGATGCTGCCCGGCCGGCGCTCGATGAACCTGTCGAACGCGGCGGCGGTCGCCGTGTACGAGGCGTGGCGGCAGCTGGGGTTCCCGGGTGGCGTGTGACACCGATCGGAGCCGCCGGTGCCGACGGTGATCCGGGTGGTCGTCAAGCCCAACAGCAGCAAGGGTCCGCTGGTGCAGACGGCGGCGGACGGCACGCTGCAGGTGTACGTGCGCGCTCCGGCGGTCGAGGGCAAGGCCAACCGGGCCGCCGCCGAGGCGCTGGCCCGGCACTTCCGTGTTCCCAAGAGCGCGGTGCGACTGACCGGCGGCGCCACCTCCCGGTTCAAGCGGTTCGAGATCGACCTGCCCGCTCAGGGATAAGGACGGATTGCCCGCTCAGGGATAGGGAACGGCTTGCCCGCTCAGGGGTAGAGGACGGCTTGCCCGCTCAGGGGTAGGGCAGGCGGACCTCGAGCACATCGTGCGCCAGTACCCGGACCTCGTCGTCCGTGGCCAGCACCAGTTCACCGGTGTGCTCGGTGTGCACGCGATCGTGGTCGCCGCGCCGCAGCTGGACCGTTGCCGACGGTGTGAGGGTGAGATGCCGGAGCACGTCGTCACCACCGCGGCGCTCCCATCCCGCGCCGCGCCGCGACCAGACCACACCGGCGGTCGGCCGGTCCGGAGTGCCCGGCTGCCACTGCAATTCGGCGACGGTGAGCACCCCGGCGTCCCAGCGGACGTCGATCAGGATCGAACAGCCGGCGTCCGGTGGCAGGTCGAGCCGTTCCGGCCGGGCGGCGGACAGCTCCATCCACAGCAATCTCGCGGTGCCGCAGGTCTTTCCGTCGCGCTGATAACCCGGCATGGCCAGTTCCCGGCCCGACGGGTGCAGGGCGACCCGATCGACCGCGGTGTTGACTCCGTCGATCCGGCCGAGGGGACGTACGGCACCGGTATCGGTCTCGGCCGAGAAGAGATGGGTCAGACCCCAGCTCGCTCCCGGCGGGGACTCGGTCTCGGCGAGCACCAGTGTCCGATCGTCGGCGGCCAGCAGCCGCGCCACGCCCAGCAGGTTGCCCGGAGCAACCGGATCCTCCGGAGGTGGCAGCGAAATCGTCACGCGCACAGCTGGATTCGGTTCGTGCAGATCCGCCTGCACGAAGTCGCCGGGCGGGCGCCACCAGCCGACGGTCGTATCGTGCAGCGGGAACACCCGGTCACAGCGGCAGTCGATCGAGCCGGGCAGCATCGTGCCGCCGCGGGCCTCCACCGCCCGCACCGTACCCGTGGCATCCAGTGCGTAGACGTGCGAATTGTCCCGGGTGAAACCGGCATCGGTGTAGTGGCCGGGATGCCGCGCGATCATGCGATCCCGAGTCGCCAGCACGATCTCGCTGGCGGAACGGAATACGAACGGACGCTCCGGCGGGCCGACGGCGACACTGCCGCGCAACGCCACGCCGGAGCGCCCGGCGCCCGGGAGCGGCAGCCGTACGGCACAACCGGTGGCGAACAGCAACCACACGATCGCCGACACCACGGCAACCCGGCGACCGCGCGGAAATCGGCAGGCGCACAACGGAAATACCCGGCGCCGTACCGGCCCGCCGATCATCGGAGCACCTCCAGCGCGCGCCGGTAGAAACTCTCCCGTTCGGCCAGGCCGTTGTGACCACCGTTGACCGCGGCCGTGACGGCCGCGAAATCACCGAGGTCGGCGAGAACGTTGATCGCGCGGGAACTCCAATACCATTGCGCGACACGGAATCCGATATCCGGACGGGCCGCCGACGCCGGATCGCCCTCCAGATCCAACCCGAGGGCATGGCCGGCGTCGCGATAGTTGCCACGCCCCGTCAGCTGGATCGGGCCGCGGCCGTGGAACAACGGGCCGTCACCGGGCTGAGTGTTACCGGCCGCTGTGTTCGGCTGCCCCGGGTCGTATTGAGTGAAGTAGCCGTCGTCGCCGAACTCCTCGAAATACCGCAGCTGTCCGCTCTCGTGCGCCAACTGCGCCAGAAATGCTGCCTGCCGCAGCGGTGTGGTGATCCCACCCTCCGCCATGGCGGCATTGAGCGCGGGCAGATACTCCACCGCCCGTTCCGGCGACAGGTCCGGCATGATCGCCGTGAGCTGCCCCACCGTGACACCACCGTGCGGACCGGGCACCGGGCCGGTGTGCCAGGTGGCCGGGGCGGCGACGCCGAACGCATCGAGGCCGGATTCGTGCTCCGCGGCAAGGGGTTCCGTGTCGGCGGAATCCCAGCTACCAGCGTCGTCAGCGAATTCCCCGGCGGCATCATCGGCAGCGTCCATATCCGTCGACTCTTCATCCATCGGCGGTCCGCCCGGCGGCGCCGCGTCGACAACGCCGAAGTCGCCGGACCGGAGAGCGGCCGAGTTCGGATCGCCGCGTGCGAAGTCGGCGGCGGCATCGGGTTCGCTCTGCGGATACCGAGGCACAACCGTCGCATCATCCTGCCCGGCCTCGACCCCGGACAGTCGAATACCGTTGCCGCCGAACCGTTCCGGCGGCTCGACGGGCGATTCACCCGATGGGCCCTCGGCACCGGACGAATGATCGCCCTCGACCGTCACTGTCCGCCCGGCCCTCTCGGCGTGTCCCGCTGATCCGATGTCGGCCGAGCCCCTGTCCGTCGCGGGCCCCACGTCGTCCGTCCGCCCAGTCTCCCCCATGTCGTCCCCCTCCTCGGTGTCTACAGCTTGTCGGTAATGCGCAGTGCCTCCGACGCTTTCGCCCGTACGTGCGCTGTCTGGATCGGAATATGTGGTGTCTCCGGCACTTTCGTCCCCGTACTCGCCGTCCGGAATCGCCGCACGCGCTCCGGCAACCTCGGCCGCCTCGCCGGACGCAGGCTCGCGGTCGGCATCGGCCGGATCGACGGATTGCGGATCACGGGTGGCACCGGCCACATCCGCGAAATGCGACTCACGGGTCGCGCCGACCGCATCCGCGGCATACGACTCACGGGTCGCGCCGACCGCATCAGCGGCATACGACTCACGGGTCGCGCCGACCGCATCAGCGGAATACGGCTCGCGGGTGGCACCGGCCGGATCAGCGAAATGCGTTGCGGGGGCGGCATCGGCGAAATGCGATGCGGGGGTAATAGCATCGGCTTCCGGAGATTCGCCGGGGGTGGGGTCGTCCGGCGTGTGGAGGCCGAACATCGCTGCCAGATAACGGAATTCGTTGCTCACGCCGAGGATGGCGGTGCGGCCGCGGTCGGCGGCGCGGGTGACGGCGGTGAGTGCCTCGGTGAGCACCTCCGACCATTCGTCGGCGATGGTGGGATGGTCGGCGTGGACGGTCCAGTCGTCGGCCACCGTACAGCCGGCCGCCTCCGCGTCGGCGGCGTAGTCGAGAGCGGCGAGGGCGGTGTAGTGCAGGTCGGTCAGGGCCCCGGCGCCGGTGTCGCGCAGGGTTTCCAGCCGATCCCACAGCAGTTGGTTGCGGTGATGCGCGGCTTCCACATGGTCCAGCACGGTGTCGTATGCCGCGCCCTGCCAGCCGCCGCCGTCGAGCCGATGGCATTCGGTGCGCACCGCGCCGGACAGACTTTCCATCTCGCACAGGGAACGGTCGAACAGGGCGCGCAGGCCGAGGGCGGCCTCGAGGGCCCGCCATGCCTCGACCACCGAACGGGGCGGGGGCATTCGCGGCGGCGTCATATCCGTGCCTCCACGCGGAGCAGTGCGGCCGCCCCGGCGCGGTCGACGGCCGCGTAGCCCTCGACCGCGATCTCGGTGTGGTCGGCCAGGCGGGCGAACCATTGCGCGCTGCGGCGGACGAGATCGGCTGCGGCGTCGGCGGATTCGCACCAGACCGCGGCCAGGGAACTGTGCGGGACCAGATCGGCGACCAGCGCCTGTATCTCGCGCGCCGTCTCGGCCGCGCTGTCGATCTCCCGGAAGGCACGGCGCGCCACCGCGCCGAACCGTCGGACCGCATCGGCATCGACGCCGGCGATGCGGGTACCGGAAATGCTCGAACCGGACATGCAACCCCCCTCGCGTTCTCGAGTGGTGTTCGATGCCGCGACCGTAACCACCAGGGCCGACGGCTGTCACGAGCCTTCGCGCAGCCGCACCCGTAGCCCGGCGACACTGCCGCGGCGCGCCGGGAAACACGGTGCGGCTTCTGGGAGCGGGTGCGGGAGTTAGAGAACCACTTGGTCTTTTCTGTGGACCCGGTACCCTCGCGTAGGACGGGGCCACAGGTCCCACCGACGGGAGAGCGCAGGCATGATCAAGCGTTTCGCGACACTGCTGACCGCGGTGGCAGCGGTGGTGCTGATGGCCGGCGGGCAGGCCTGGGCCGGTCCGGTGACCATCCACGACGACTCGAAGGTGCTGGACGCGGGCCGGGTGACCGACGCGGGCAATGCCCTGCCGGATCCGGTCCAGGTCTTCACCACCGAGAAGTACGCCGACGACAACGCGTCCTTCGACCGGGAAGCGCAGTCCCACATCACCGGCGCCACCGATGTGGTGATCGCCATCAACACCAAGTCGCATCACCTCGCGATCCGCACCGGCACCAATTCGCGCATCCGTGACACCAGCTCCGCGGGCAAGGCCTTCGGCAGCGCCTACGGCAACGGCGACTACACCGGTGCGACGGTCGCGGCCCTGGGCTCGCTGAACAGCGCGGTCGGGCAGGGCGCGCCGGCCACCAAGGCGCCCGCGCATCCGCCGGTGGCGCAGCATCGCGGCGACCAACACTCCGGTTTCAGCCTGTGGGGCCTGCTGTGCCCCATCCTGATCGTCGTGCTGATCGTGGGCGGCATCGTCGCGCTGATCCGTCGCCGGCGTGGCGGCGGGGGCGGAAACGGCGGGGGCGGCGGCCTGTTCAACCGCGGTGGTCCGCCGCCCGGCTACGGCCAGCCCGGCGGCTACGGCCAGCCCGGATACGGTCCCGGCCAGTACGATCAGGGCTACGGCCAGGGCTACGGCGGGCGTCCCGGAATGAGCCCGGGTATGGCCGGTGGCCTCGGCGCGGTCGGCGGTGCGCTCGGCGGCGGTCTGCTCGGCTACGAGCTCGGCAAGATGTCGGGCGAGCACGAGAACCACGGCGATTACGATCGCGGTTACGACGCCGGCTACCAGGCGGGCGACGACCAGCCCACCAACCAGGATTGGGGTGGGGGCGGCGGCGACACCGATTTCGGCGGTGGCGGTAGCGATTTCGGCGGCGGGGGCGATTTCGGCGGCGGCAGCGACAGCAGTTTCTGATCCGAACGGCCCGATCCCGCGGCAGACGGCCGGATCGACCCAGTAGCCGGTGCGGTCGGACGCCACCGGGCGATGTGACGATCAGCGGAAGTCGCGGGATTTGGCGGTGATTCGCAGGTCCAGGCGCTGGACGTGGTCGGCGAGGATGCTGACCGCGCCCTCCGCGTTCTGGACCCGGCCGCGGATCAGGAGGGCGGGGGCGCCTTGCAGGATGCGCCGGTACCGCGCCCACAATCCGGTGGAACACACCACGTTCACCATGCCGGTCTCGTCCTCCAGATTGAGGAAGGTGACCCCGGCCGCGGTGGCCGGGCGCTGCCGGTGGGTGACGGCCCCGCCCACCAGGACCCGGGAACCGTCGGGCTGGGCGAGCAGCCGGTCGGCGGGTAGCGCACCCAGTGCGTCCAGATGCGACCGCAGGAATTCGGTCGGATAGCTGTCCGGGGAGACCCCGGTCGCCCAGACGTCGGCGGCGGCCAGCTCCAGTTCGCTCATCCCGGGCAGGGTGGGGGCGGTGGTGGCCGCGCCGGTGCCCGGTAGCCGGTCCGGCCGCTCCCCCGCCGCGGCGCCCGCGGCCCACAGCGCCGCCCGCCGGGTCATCCCGAGACTGCCGAGCGCACCCGCGGTGGCCAGCGATTCCGCTTGCGCCACAGTCAATTCCACTCGTCCGGTCAGGTCCAGGAACGAGGTGTAGGGCCCGGACGACCGGGCCGCGACGATCCGTTCGGCCAGTTCGGTGCCGATATGCCGCACCGACGCCAGCCCCAGTCGCACCTCGGCGCCCTGCCGTTCCAGCGTGGCGGCGGCGAGGCTGCGATTCACGTCCGGGCCGTGCACCGCCACCCCGTGCCGCCGGGCATCGGCCACCAGCGACTGCGGTGAGTAGAACCCCATCGGCTGCGCATTGAGCAGTCCGGCGCAGAACGCCGCCGGATGATGCAGCTTGAACCAGGAGGAGTAGAACACCAGCGAGGCGAAGCTCTGCGAATGACTCTCGGGGAAGCCGAAATTCGCGAAGGCGTACACCTTCTCGTAGATGCGGTCGGCCAATTCGCCGGTGATGCCGTGCAATTCGCGCATCCCGGTGTAGAAACGGTCGCGCAGCCGGTTCATCCGCTCCGGTGACCGCTTGGATCCCATCGCCCGGCGCAGCTGATCGGCCTCGGCCGCACTGAATCCGGCGACGTCGACGGCCATCTGCATCAACTGTTCCTGGAACAGCGGCACGCCCAGCGTGCGGCCCAGCGCGTTCTCCAGCGCGGGATGGTCGAAGACGATCGGCTCGAGCTCGTTGCGCCGCCGGATGTAGGGGTGCACCGAGCCGCCCTGGATCGGGCCGGGCCGGATCAGCGCCACCTCCACGACCAGGTCGTAGAAGTTGCGCGGCCGCAGCCGCGGCAGTGTGGCCATCTGCGCCCGCGACTCCACCTGGAACACGCCCACCGAATCGGCCCGCGACAGCATCTCGTAGACCGCCGCCTCGCTCAGATCCAGCGCGTGCAGTTCCACGACCTCGCCGACGTGCTCGCGGACCAGGTCGATCATGTAGTGCAGGGCCGACAGCATGCCCAGCCCGAGCAGGTCGAACTTCACCAGGCCCACGGCCGCGCAGTCGTCCTTGTCCCACTGCAGCACACTGCGGCCGGGCATCCGGGCCCATTCGACCGGGCAGACATCGGCGATGGGCCGGTCGCAGATCACCATGCCGCCGGAGTGGATGCCCAGATGCCGGGGCAGGCCCTCGATCTCCCCGGCCAGCCGCAGCACCTCGGCGGGAACGTCGGTGTGCTCCTCGGCGGCCACCCCGGTCCAGCGGCTGACCTGTTTACTCCAGGCGTCCTGCTGACCGGGCGAGAAGCCCAGGGCCCTGGCGGCATCGCGCACCGCCGACTTGCCGCGATAGGTGATCACGTTCGCCACCTGCGCGGCGTACTCCCGGCCGTATTTCCGGTAGACGTGCTGGATCGCCTCCTCGCGGCGATCGGATTCGATGTCGAGGTCGATATCCGGCGGGCCGTCCCGTTCCGGTGACAGGAACCGCTCGAACAGCAGCTCGTTCGCCACCGGATCGACGTTGGTGATGCCGATCGCGTAGCAGACCGCGGAATTGGCCGCCGAACCCCGGCCCTGGCACAGGATTCCCTGCTTCCGGCAGAAGTCCACGATGTCGTGCACCACCAGGAAGTAGCCGGGGAAGCGGAGTTCGGCGATCACGCGCAGTTCGTGTTCCAGCTGCCGGTACGCCTTCGGATTCTCCTGCGGCGGGCCGTAGCGGCGGACCGCGCCGCGGAAGGTGAGATCCCGCAGCCACGAGGTCTCGTCGTGGCCCTCGGGCACCTCGAACGGTGGTAGTTGCGGCGCGATCAGCCGCAGGTCGAAGGCGCAGTCCCGGGCCAGGCCGGCGGCATTGCCGACCGCCTGCGGACAGGCCGCGAACAGCCGGGCCATCTCCGCGCCGGAGCGCAGGTGCGCACCGCCGGTGGCGGGGAGCCAGCCGTCCATGTCGTCGAGACTGCGCCGGGCCCGGATCGCGGCCAGGGCCATCGCCCGCCGGCGCTGCGCGGGCCCGGCGAAATGCGCGGCGGTGGTGGCGACCACCGGCAGCCCGGCCCGCTCGGCGAGGGCGGCCAGCCGCGCGTTGCGCTCGTCGTCGGCGGGGATGCCGTGCCGGGTGAGTTCCACGGCCACCCGGTCGCGGCCGAACCGGTCCACCAGCTCCCCCAGGGCCGCGGCGGCTGCGGCGTCACCGTGCGAAAGTGCCTCGCGCACATGACCTTTGCGACATCCGGTGAGGATCTGCCAGTGCCCGCCGGCAGCGGCGGTGAGCCGATCCAGGTCGTAGCGCAGTACGCCCTTCTCCCCCGCCACCATGTGCGCGGCCGACATCTCCCGCGCCAACCGGCGGTAACCCTCCTCGCCGCGGGCCAGCACCAGCAGGTGCGGACCGGCGGGATCGGGTGCGCCGGTGCGGGGTTCGGATTCCGGCAGCGTCGACCCCAGCGACAGTTCCGCGCCGAACACCGTCGGCAGCCCCCATTCGGCCGCCGCCTCGGCGAAGCGCACCACACCGTAGAACCCGTTGTGATCGGTGAGGGCCAACGCCTCCAGGCCCAGCCGGACCGCCTCCTCCACCAGCTCCTCCGGTTGGCAGGCGCCGTCGAGAAAGCTGTAGGCGGAGTGGGCGTGCAGTTCCGCGTAGGGCACCACCGGTTCGTCGGGCGCGGGCCGCGCACCGGCCCGGTAGGCGTCGCGCTTGCGGGACCACGCCGGACCGTCGCCACCGTCACCGGGCGGCAGTTCGCGACCGGGACGGCCGGACAGCACCCGTTCCATCTCCGCCCAGGTAGGCGGACCGTTTCCCCAGCCCATGCGCACCTCCGGCGTACCGATCGGTACTCTTCATAGTCGAACACACATTCGACTGCAAGTAGGTCGCGCCGGGATTGCCCGACTGTGACGCAGCACATTGGCATCGGAACTTACTTTGGAGTAAGTTGAGACGAACCGAATCGGGTCAAGGGAGCAACGATGTCCGACACCGTCGCCGAGCCGGGCTATGCGGCGCGCCGCCGCACCCGCCGGGATCTCACCGGTAAGCACGTCCTCATCACCGGCGCGTCCTCCGGGATCGGCCGGGCCGCCGCGCTCGCCGTGGCCGCCCGCGGCGGTGTGGTGATCCTGCTGGCCCGCCGCGGCGACGAACTGGCCGCCGTGGTCGACGAGATCACCGCGACCGGCGGCACCGCCTTCGGCTACCCCTGCGACGTCACCGACGCCGAATCGGTCGAGCACACCGTGAAGGCCGTCCTCGACGAGCACGATCACGTCGACATGCTGGTCAACAACGCCGGGCGTTCCATCCGCCGCGCCGTGCACCGGTCCACCGATCGGCTGCACGACTTCGAACGCACCATGGCGGTCAACTACTTCGGCGCGGTGCGGATGACGCTGGCGCTGCTGCCGCAGATGCGGGAGCGGAAATTCGGCCACGTGGTCAACATCTCCAGTGCCGGGGTGCAGGTCGCCACGCCCCGCTTCGCCGCCTACCTGGCCAGCAAGGCCGCTCTCGACAAGTTCGCCGAGGTGACCGCGGCGGAGATGCTCGCCGACAACGTCACCTTCACCACCATCCACATGCCGCTGGTCCGCACCCCGATGATCGCGCCGAGCGGTAGGCAGGGGCCTTCACAGTCCCCGGAGTGGGCCGCGGACACCGTCGTGCGCGCGCTGATCGACCGGCCCAAGCGCATCGACGTCCCGGTCGGCACCCTCGCCGAATACGGCAGCCTGTTCGCGCCGCGGCTCAAGGACCGCATCCTGCACCAGTACTACCGCGCGCTGCCCGACTCGCCCGCCGCCAAGGGTGAGGCGCCCACCGCACCCGCTTCGGAATCTCTTGCCGTGCAGCATAAATCGCATCGCACGCCGTCGGTCGCGGGCCGCGCGGCCCGAACCGCATTGCGCCGCACGGTGAATCTGGTCCCGGGCATCCACTGGTAGTACCGCCCGGACCTGCCCGATATCTCAGCGCAGCGCGCGGACCCCGTCCGCGACCAGGCCCGTGGCGGGTTTGGGGGCGGCGCCGCAGCTGGCCTGACGAGGTGCGTAGGCGACGGTGTGCGCGGTGACCTGCCAACGGCGGCCGTCGCGATGGGTCACCAGCGCGGCGCCGGCGAAGGTGGCTGGGTCGCCGGTGGGCTCGGCGCCGGGCATCTCGGCCACCGAGAGATCATCGGCGCCGGGCATTCCGGCCGGATCCGAAATCTGTTGCCGCACGGCTATTTCCGCTACCTGTTCGAGCGGAGAGCAGCCGCTGCGGCCGCGGAAGCCGGTCAGCGGGAGTTCATCGCGGTCGGCGGCGGCCACCACCGCCGCGGCGGCGTCCTCGTCGAGACGACCGAAGGTGAGGCCGACGGGCAGCAGCACCATCGCCGGGGCGAAGCGGTGTCCGCCGGTATGCGAGCACTCCCAGACCCGATCCGGATATTCGGCGGCCAGCCGCGCCGCGATCGGGCGGCCGAGCAGCGCGCAGCACTGGTCGCGTTTACCGTGCGTGCACACCAGGATCGGCGAATCCGCAACGGGCACACCGAGTCCGGGCGCGGGGCCGTTCAGCAGATCCAGATCCAGATCCAGCAGTTGCTTCAGATCGGTGATCTCCAGCCGCTCGCACCAGGATCGCCCCGGATGCGAACTCGCCAGCAATACCGTTCGGACACCGGTGAATTCGCTGCGGCCGGGGCGGCGGATGAGCGTCGGCCGCACCTTCGCGGCCTTGACGCGCGGGGCCAGTTCCGCGGTGATCTCCGGGCCCAGCACCTCGTCGCCGATCACGTCCCGGCCCCAGGCCCCGGGCTGCTCCACGCACAACCACCCGGTCACCCGGGTGGCTGTGCCGGGCAGGGGGATGTCGACCGCGGCGGCGGCCGAACAGGACAAACCGCTGAACATCATTTCAGGATAGAACCGTCGCCCACCGGAAGATTTCCGGGCCGAGGCCGTACCGCCACGATCGGAGGACCTCAGTCGCGCAGGAACGGCAGTACGGCCGTGGCGAATTCGCGGTAGCGGTCGCGATGGATGCTGTGGCCGCAGGTGAAGGCCTCGATCGTGCAAGCGGGGACGGCGGCGCGGAACAGTTCCAGCTTCGCGGGGTCGACCATGCCGCCGGGACCGCCGCGCAGGAACAGGGTGGGGGCGGCGATCTCGGAGATCCGCTCCCACCACTCCGGATTCGGTTTGCGGAACTGCTCCAGGGCGGTGCGGGTCATGGCACGGTCGAAGGCCAGCACCGCGCGCGGATGCCGGACCAGGCTGCTGGTGGCGTGCCACAGTTCCGGCAGCGACGGCAGCCGGCGTGTGAGGGTCACCTGCTCGTCGCCGGAACGCAGCGGCAGCGGTTGTTCCTCGATCACCAGACGACGGACCAGCGCGGGCCGTTCGATCGCCACGCAGGAGACCGCATAGCCGCCGAGCGAATGCCCGAC
>NZ_KB907308.1:1500000-1769807 GCF_000381925.1 Nocardia sp. BMG111209 | reverse complement strand
ACGAACCCCCGGATGTCTGGGTGGGTTCCGGTGTCGGGCAAGAGGTTTCGTTCCTGCTTGCCGGGTACCGGGGTTCATCGAGGACATGTGGTGTGGGGGTGTGGATAGTTTCATAGAGTTACGGCGGTTATAGCGGTGGGGAAACGCCCGGTCCCATTCCGAACCCGGAAGCTAAGCCTGCCAGCGCCGATGGTACTGCACTCGCCAGGGTGTGGGAGAGTAGGACACCGCCGGAACATACATTCAGTGAAGGGGACCCGCATGCGGGTCCCCTTCACTCGTTCCACGACCAAGACATGACAGGCCCCCGACGGAATGTCGGGGGCCTTTTCTGCGTCCACCGTGCAATCTGTCGACAGTCACAGCGCCGCAATGCGTCTCGATCACCCGGCAGCAGGGCCCACGGCGGCCGCTGCGGCCTTGTACCGCGCCGGCTGGACCTCCAGCGCGCCGACGCTCGATCGAGGGGCTGCATGTCCTCGGACCCACTCACGTTTCATCGCTTGTCGCTATCTGCGCAGGCCATGCACACTGCTTCGGAATCGGTGGCGGTTTCGACAGGCCCCGGAGTGGTATGCCTCACCCACAACAGGCGGCGACCCGGCGGTTTGCGCACTTCTCAGAGTCCTCTCGAGGAACAACCAGCCCCTCGAAAGCCGTTTTGTGGATCATGGAAGTGTAGGTCCGGCGTGACCGGATAGTGATGGGGAAGGAGTGCTCATGGTCGTGCTCGAAGAAGCACCGGTCCAGGGAGCATCGTTGGAGAGCGGTACGGTGACCACCCCGCGCTGGCGTCGGTTGCTGCTTCCCGTCACCTATACCTATGCCGCCCTGCTGGTGGCCGTCACCGTCCTGGTCTCCGAGCTGAGCGACGACGATCAGTCCCGTGTGGTCCTGCACGCCAGCACCAACCTGCACAACCTGCTCCGCGGCCACATCGGAACGCTGCTGTCGAGCGCGTTCGTCATCGGTGACAGCAATGCCGCGCTCATGATCATCCCGTTGCTGTTCTGCGTGCTGGCCCTCGCCGAGCTGAGATTCGGTTCGCGGCGTCTGCTGCGCGTATTCGTCGCCGGCCACATCGGCGCCACCCTGTTGGTCGCGATCGGGCTGTGGGTCGCGGTCGAGGCCGACTGGCTCCCCTGGAGCATCAGCCAGGCCGAGGACGTCGGTATCAGCTACGGCGCCATGGCCCTTATCGGAGCCTTCATCGCGCTGCTCCCGTCCCGCTGGCGGCCGACCTGGGCCATCTGCTGGCTCGCGGTGGCCGTCGCGGGAGTCGCGATGGGACGGACCTTCACCAACGTCGGCCATCTGCTCGCCGTGGCGATCGGGCTGGCCGCCGGATTCTGGTGGATCCGCAGCGGCCGGCTCGACGCGCTGCGCCGGCTCTCCTGGCCCGAATCGGGACTTCTCGGAACCGGCGCACTTCTCGGATATCTACTTCTGGTCGGATGAAATTGGCCTGCCGGATATCAATTTCATCGTCTATTGGCCTAGAGTTTCACGGGTGCGTTTAGTCATCGCTACGTGCCAAGTCGACTATGCCGGACGGCTCACTGCTCATCTGCCGATGGCCCGCCGTTTGATCATGATCAAAGCCGACGGTTCCGTACTCATCCATTCCGACGGTGGTTCCTACAAACCGCTGAACTGGATGAGTCCGCCGTGCTGGCTGAAGGAGGAGGTCGATACCGGCGCCGAATCCGGCACCGCGGAGAAGCCGCGCACGCGATGGATCGTCACCAACAAGGGTGGTGAGCAGTTGCAGATCACCATCGAGAACATCGAGCACGATTCGGCCTTCGAACTCGGGGTCGATCCCGGTCTGCAGAAGGACGGCGTGGAGGCGCACCTGCAGGTGCTGCTCGCCGAGCACATCGAAACCCTGGGCGCCGGTTACGAACTCATCTCCCGCGAGTACATGACCGCGATCGGGCCGGTGGACATCCTGTGCCGCGACGATCGCGGGGCGACGGTGGCGGTGGAGATCAAGCGCCGCGGTGAGATCGACGGTGTGGAGCAGTTGACCCGCTATCTGGAACTGCTCAACCGCGATCCGCTGCTGACGCCGGTGGCCGGGGTCTTCGCGGCCCAGCTGATCAAGCCACAGGCGCGAACCCTGGCGGAGGACCGCGGGATCCGTTGTCTGACTCTCGATTACGATGCCCTCCGCGGCATGCAGAGCACCGATTTCCGGCTGTTCTGAGCTCGAACTATGCCCCGCCGGAAGCCGCGCCCACAGCAGCCCTCGGCACGGTTCTCCGCCGAACCGCGGCCGATGGGTGATGCGTTCGGCCGCAAGGAGACCGGGCCGGACGGCGAGGACTACATGGTCCGGACCGTACCGGGCGCTCGTGCGGTGAAGACGTACCGCTGCCCGGGGTGTGACCACGAGATCCCGCCCGGGACCGCGCATATCGTCGCGTGGGCGGTATACGGCGGTGAGGACGATCGTCGGCACTGGCACACCGGGTGCTGGCGTGGTCGTAACACACGCAGCATCACCCGGCGCTGGTCCTGAGGAGCCCGATACGCCCGGAAGGCCGTCCCGAGAGGGGCGGCCTTCCGGCGATCGGTCAAATCGTGTCGCCCGGCGGTGTTCGGGGTCCCTAGCTCGAGATGTCTGCGTTCTCGCGGTGGTCGTCGAGGATGTCGTCCTCGTCGCTGGCAGCCTCCGGGATCGCCTTCTGCTGACGCCCCTGAGAGGGCTTGCTGGAGCCGCTGCTCAGCGAGCGCGCCTCGGACGCGCCGTCGAGCAGTTCGCTCTCCCGGTTGACGGCCGCGAGCATGGCCGGCACCGAGTCGAGCTGGCCACGGATGCCCAGCAGCTGCGCCAGGACGCGGCCACGCAGCACTCGCATCTCCTCCGCCAGTTCCTTGGCGTGCGCGATCTTGCGATCGGCCTGCTGGGTGGCGGTGGAGACGAGGCGGTTGGACTCGTCGGTGGCTTCCTTGATGCGCTGCGCGGCATCGCCGCGGCTGGAGGCCTCGAGCTCCTCCATGGCGCGCGTCAGCTTGGTGCGACGCTCGGCCATGGTGACCTCGAAGTCCTGCTGCGCGGCCTTGCGCTTGGCCTCGGCCTCCTTGGTGATCCGGTCGGCCTCGGCGTTGGCGGCCTCGTTGATCTTGGCCGACTCGTTGCGCGCGTTCGCGAGGGTCTGCTCGAACTCGACCTCGAGCGCTTCGCGCTTCTCCTTGGTCTCCGACAGCAGCGACTCGTACTTGCCGCGCATCTCGGTGGCCTGCTGCTCGGCGATCGAGATCATCTCGGCGGCCTCGGCCTGCGCCTGGGCGCGGACCTCGGAGGCCTCGTCGGAGGCCAGCCGCAGCATGCGCGAGATGCGATCGCTCATGCCCTCCGCCGTGGTCGGCGGCACGGACAGACGATCGACCTCCTTGCGCAGCTCGTCGATTTCGTCGCGCGCGTCCTCGAGCTGGGCGGCCAGGTTACGGGCCTGCGCGGCAGCGGCATCGCGGTCGGTGGCCGTAACTCTTAGTTCGGCGTCGAATCGGTCGAAGTAATTGCGCACTTCGTCGCGGTCGTACCCTTTACGAACAACGGTAAAGGGCAACGCGACGAAGCGGTTGCGATCGGGCTCAGTGGACGACATGCCGAACAAACTACAGCCTGCCGACCGGCCATGGTGACCCGACCGCGAATGTCGTTACGAACAACTTTCCACGGTCGGACCAGGGGTACTAGTGAGTAGGATTGGCCGCCGGTTCGATGAGCTCGATGAGCACACCGCCAGCATCCTTCGGGTGTAAGAAGTTGATCCGCGCCCCCGCAGTTCCCCTCTTCGGAGCGTCGTACAACAGGCGCAGGCCACGACTGCGCAAATGGGTTGCTACGGCCTCCACATCGGTGACCCGATAGGCAAATTGCTGGATACCCGGGCCGTTGCGGTCGATGAACTTGGCAATCGTCGAGTTCTCGTTCAGCGGTGCCAGCAACTGCACAGCAGTCGAGTCGTCGCCGGCGGCGGGCAGCGACAGCATCGCCTCGTGCACGCCCTGGGTCTCGTTGATCTCGCGATGGGTTTCCACCATGCCGAGGTTCTCGCTGTACCAGGCGACGGCGGTGTCGAGATCCGGCACCGCGATGCCGACATGGTCGACGGCGATCACGTAATCGGCCGGGATGAAAGGGCTGGTCTCGGATGAATCTGTGGTGCTCACCCTTACGACGGTAACTCCACCTGCGTAGAGCCCGAACGGTCGGCCGGGTTACCGTGAGAACGACGTTTCCGTCACCAGATCTACTCGGAACAACGAAGCGAGGCCCCTCGTGACCACAACAGTCATCGTCTCCGGCGCCCGGACCCCGGTCGGCAAACTGCTCGGTGGCCTGAAGGATTTCAGCGGCTCGGCTCTGGGCGGGATCGCCATCAAGGCGGCGCTGGAGAAGGCCGGCGTCCGGCCGGACCAGGTCGATTACGTCATCATGGGCCAGGTGCTGCAGGCCGGCACCGGCCAGCTGCCCGCCCGTCAGGCCGCGGTGGCCGCCGGTATCCCGATGAGCGTGCCCGCGATCAGCCCGAACAAGGTGTGCCTGTCCGGCATCAACGCCATCTCGCTGGCCGACCAGCTGATCCGCGCCGGCGAGTTCGAGATCGTGGTGGCCGGTGGCCAGGAGTCCATGTCGCGCGCGCCGCACCTGCTGCTCAAGGGCCGTGAGGGTGTGAAGCTCGGCGATCTGACCCTGCACGACCACATGAACTACGACGGCCTGCACGACGTGCTGACCGACCAGGCGATGGGCCTGCTCACCGAGGAACGTAACGATCTGGACAAGATCGCCCGTGCGGACCAGGACGCCTTCGCCGCCGCCTCGCATCAGCGCGCCGCGGCCGCGTGGAAGAACGGTGTGTTCGACGACGAGGTCGTGCCGGTTCCGGTGCCGCAGCGCAAGGGTGATCCGATCCCGTTCACCAGCGACGAGGGCATCCGCGCCGACACCACCGCGGAGTCGCTGGGCAAGCTGCGCCCGGCGTTCCGGCCGGACGGCACGGTCACCGCGGGTTCGGCCTCGCAGATCTCCGACGGCGCCGCCGCGGTGGTCGTGATGAGCAAGGAGAAGGCGCAGGAGTTGGGCCTGACCTGGATCGCCGAGATCGGCGCCGCCGGCGCGGTGGCCGGTCCGGACTCCACCCTGCAGGACCAGCCGGCCAACGCCATCGTGAAAGCCTGTGCGCGCGAGGGTATTTCGCCCTCCGACCTGGACGTGGTGGAGATCAACGAGGCGTTCGCCGCCGTCGGTGTCGCCTCGGCCCGCAAGCTCGGCCTGTCCGACGACAAGGTCAACGTCAACGGTGGCGCGATCGCCATCGGTCACCCGCTGGGCATGTCCGGCGCGCGCATCGTGCTGCACCTGGCCCTCGAGCTGAAGCGCCGCGGTGGCGGTGTCGGCGCCGCGGCCCTGTGTGGCGGTGGCGGTCAGGGCGACGCGCTGATCCTCCGCGTGCGATAAGTCCCCCTGACGGCACCCCGTCCGGCCCGTTTCCGCGGGTACCGGGCGGGGTGCCGTCGTCTCCGGGAGTTTGTGACACAGGTCAACTACGGGCCGTCGTAGCGGTTGGGCACAATAGAGCGCATGGGCGAATTCTTCGATGTGCGCACCGCCGCGACGCGGGTGCGGTTGTTCGGCACGCTGGAAGCGGTCTCGTGGGTGCTGCTGCTGACCGGTTCGGTGCTGAAGCGGCTCCCGGATCCGATCACCTGGCCGGTGATGGTGTTCGGGATGCTGCACGGCATCGTGTTCCTGATCTATCTCCTCAGCGTTCTGCTCGCGTGGCGCGAGTTCGAATGGCCCGGCCGGACCGTGCTGCTGGGGCTGCTGTCGTCGGTGGTCCCGTTCACCTCGATCTGGTTCGAGCGCTGGGCCATCCGCAGCGGACAGTTGGGCGAATTGAGCCAAGCCCCAGCGGCTACCCCGGTACAGGCATGACACACTGGAAGTCGTGACTCGACCTGCTGCACGTCGTCCCTCGCCCGCCGTTGCCGCTGCCATGTCCGGTGCGGTGGATCTGTCTGCTCTGAAGCAGCCCGCCGTCACGGATGTCCCGCGCGGGCACGCGGTCACCGAGGCCGATTTCGAGACCCAGGTGCTGCGGCGCTCGCTGCAGGTGCCGGTGGTTGTCGCTCTGTACTCCCAGCGCAGTCCGGGCAGTGTGGAATTGGTGAAACTGCTCGAGCGGCTGGTCGCCGAGGGCGACGGCAGCTGGGATCTGGCCACGGTCGAGGCCGAGGCCAACATGCGGATCGCGCAGGCGTTCGGGGTGCAGGGCATTCCGACCGTGATCGCCGTGGCGGCCGGTCAGCCGCTCGCGGATTTCCAAGGCGCACAACCGGAACCGCAGGTGAAGCAGTGGCTGGCCGCGGTGGTCGAGGCTGTGCGTGGCCGGCTGGAGGGCGCCGAGGGCGAGGCGCCGGAGGAGGTCCCCGAGGATCCGCGTTTCGTGGCGGCGGAGGAGGCGCTCGAGCGCGGTGACATCGCCGGGGCCGAGGCCGCCTACGAGAAGATCCTGGCGGAGGAGCCCGGCAACGTCGAGGCCCGGTCCGCGCTGCGTCAGGTGCGGTTCTTCGACCGTGCCCAGGGCCTGCCCGACGATGCGATCGCGCGCGCCGACGCCGCTCCGACCGATATCGAGGCGGCGTTCGCCGCTGCCGACATGGAACTGTTCAACCAGCTGCCCGAGGAGGCCTTCGACCGCCTCATCGCGCTGATCAAGCGGACCGCGGGCGACGACCGCAACCTGGTGCGCTCGCGGCTGGTGGAGCTGTTCGAGCTGTTCGACACCGGTGAGCCCGTGGTGGTTGCCGCGCGCCGCCGGTTGGCCAGCGCGCTGTACTGAGTGACCGGAGGCTCCGGGAAGGTCCGGGCCTCGGGTGCCGCGCGCCGGATCGGAGTGCGGCGACGGCACCGATGGGGCCGGGGCTTCCTCGACGTCTTATCCTGCGGTTCCGGACCCTCGGCGCGAGCCGGTTAGCAGTCGGCAACGGCTCTCTCGAGTGGCCAGTGATTTCGACCACACCCGCTCCGGTTGAGTGCCACTGTGCATTGATCTCGGCGGTGCGGTGCGGTGATTCTCGAATCCGCGGGGGTTGACGCACTTTTCGGTGTCGGGTCGTAGGTACTCGGCCTCGGTTCTGGCAGGGTGGGATTCGCGCGGGACGGTACGGCCGGATCCTGCGCGAAAGCGGGTAGTGGGCCGGGAATCTGGTGCTTGGAAGGCGGGAGCTGTGCGCAGGACATCGAGAGCCGTGTGGTCGATGGGTGTGCTGGCGGCCGTGCTGACCGTGCTGCCTGCCGGTGGCGCGGTGGCGCAGGATCGAATCACCGACCTCACCTTCACCCGCGACGATCCCGATCGCGCGATTTCGACGGTGACCCTGGGTTGCGATCCGGACACCGGTTCGCATCCCAACATCGCCGCCGCCTGCCGGTATCTGGCGGACAGCGGCGATCTGGCGTTACCCGAGGAGAATCCCGAGGTGCACTGCATCCGGTACCACCCGGTGTCGCTGCACGTCGTCGGGACCTTGTACGGGCGGCCGGTCAGTAGCCATCGCACTTATGGGTGTGTGGTGCCGGATCTCCCGGCGCCCTGGCAGTTCTGAGCGATCACTCCGCGGCGAGCCATACCGCGCTGTTGGGTGCGAGTGTGATCGCGGCGGAGGCCGGGCGGCCGTGCCAGTGCTGATCCGTCGCCTCCACGCCGCCGAGATTTCCGGTGCCGCTGCCGGCGTAGGCCAGCGCATCGGTGTTGAGGATCTCCCGCCAGCGGCCGGTGGCCGGCAGCCCGATGCGGTAGTCGCGATGTTCGGAACCGGAGAAGTTGAACGCGCAGGCGACCGTCGATCCGTCGCTGCCGTGGCGGAGGAAGGCGAGGACGTTGTTGCCGCGGTCGTCGGCCTCGATCCAGGAGTAGCCGCCGGGTGAGGAGTCCTGCGACCACAGCGCCGAATGGGCCCGGTAGGCGGCGTTCAGGTCGCCGACGAGGGTGAGGATGCCCTGGTGCAGGGGATTGCCCAGCTCACCCCAGTCCAGGCCGCGGTCGTGCGACCACTCCCGGAACTGGCCGAACTCCTGGCCCATGAACACCAACTGCTTACCCGGATGCGCCCACATGTAGGCGAGCAGGGTGCGCACTCCGGACGCCTTGGTGTAGTCGTCGCCGGGCATGCGGGTCCACAACGTGCCCTTGCCGTGCACCACCTCGTCGTGGCTGATCGGCAGCACGTAGTTCTCGCTCCACGCGTACACCGTGGAGAAGGTGATCTCGTTGTGGTGCCAGCTGCGATGCACCTGGTCGCGGCCGAAATAGCCGAGCGTGTCGTGCATCCAGCCCATGTTCCACTTCATGGTGAAACCGAGCCCGCCCACCTCGGTGGGCCGGGTGACGCCGGGCCAGGTGGTGGACTCCTCGGCGACGGTGACCACGCCGGGATGATGCTTGTGCACCGTCGCGTTCATCTCCTGCAGGAATGCGACGGCCTCCAGATTCTCCCGGCCGCCGTGCACATTCGGCTCCCAGCCGCCGGCCGGGCGGGAGTAGTCCAGGTAGAGCATCGAGGCGACGGCGTCGACGCGCAGGCCGTCGATGTGGAACTCCTCGATCCAGTACAGCGCGTTGGCGACCAGGAAGTTGCGCACCTCGAACCGGCCGAAGTCGAAAACGTAGGTGCCCCAATCCAATTGCTCACCGCGACGAGGGTCGGGGTGCTCGTAGAGCGGGGTGCCGTCGAAGCGGGCCAGGGCCCATTCGTCGCGCGGGAAGTGGGCGGGCACCCAGTCCAGGATGACCCCGATACCGGCGGTGTGCAGGCGGTCGACGAAGGCCCGGAAATCGTCCGGCCCGCCGAAGCGCGCGGTCGGCGCGTAGTAGGAGGTGACCTGGTAGCCCCAGGATCCGCCGAACGGGTGCTCGGCGACCGGCAGCAACTCCGCGTGCGTGTACCCGTGGTCGAGGAGATAGTCAGCGAGCTGATCGGCCAGCTCCCGGTAGCCGAGGCCGGGCCGCCAGGAACCCAGGTGCACCTCGTAGATGCTCATCGGGGCGCGGGTGGGATCGGTCTGCGCCCGCGTGGTCAGCCACGGCAGGTCGTGCCATTCGTAGTGGCTCTCGGTGACCACCGACGCCGTCGCGGGCGGCATCTCGGTGGCGAACGCGAACGGATCGGCGTGGTCGGCGGTGCGGCCGTCGGCGCCGTGGATGCGGTACTTGTATTTCGCGCCCACCGCGACACCGGGCACGAACAGCTCCCAGATACCCGAGCCACCCAGTTTCCGCATCGGCGCGCTCTGCCCGCTCCAGCCGTCGAAGTCGCCGATGACCGCGACTCCGCGGGCATTGGGCGCCCACACCGCGAACGAGGTGCCGGTGACCTCGCCGTCGAGGGTGTCGTAGTGCCGCGGATGCGCGCCGAGCACCTCCCACAGCCGCTCGTGCCGGCCCTCACCCATCAGGTGCAGGTCGAGGTCGCCGATGCTCGGCAGGAAGCGGTAGCCGTCGGCGTCGAGGACCGTCTGACCGCCCGGATAGGAGACCAGCAGCCGGTAGTCCCACAGGTCCGGGAACGGCACCACGCCCTCGAACACCCCGTGGGCGACATGTTTGAGCGGATACTCCTCGTCGCCGATCCGCGCGCAGACGCTGTCCGCGTGCGGCCGGAGCGCGCGCACGACGGTGCCCTCGGGATGGGGATGGGCACCCAGCACGGTGTGCGGATCCGCGTGCGTCCCGGCTGCAAGCAACATCAGATCGCGCCGATTCATCCGCGCTCCCTCCGGTTCGGCCCGCCGACGGTAGTGACGTCGTTCAACTTACCCACAAGATCGCCATCGGGCCCTGTGAGACGAGGTCCCGCACCCGTTCCTAGGAGAAAGTCCGGCGGTAGGACAGTTCGGCGCGGGCGGGGGCCGGAACCGGGGGCAACGCCAGGATGTGGGCGACCGACCTCGCGGGGTCGAGACGGATGTAATTGGTTTGGGCCCAATGGTATTCCTCGCCGGAGACCTCGTCGTGGACCACTGGGTGGTCGTGCCATTCGCGGCCGACCGCGGGGAGATCGACGGAGATCATGCCCTCCTCGACCCCGAACGGGTTCAGGTTCACCACCACCAGGACCGCGTCGCCGCTGACCGGGCACACCTTCGAATAGGCGAGCAGCGCGTCGTTGTCGGTCTCGTGGAAGCTCACGCAGCGCAGCTGTTGCAGGGCCGGGTGCGCACGGCGGATCTCGTTGAGCCTGGTCAGCCACGGTTCCAGGGATTCGCCGTGGGCGGCGGCCTCGGCGAAGCGGCGCGGGCGCAGCTGGTATTTCTCGGAGTCCAGGTACTCCTCGCTGCCGGTGCGCACGGCCTGGTGCTCGAACAGCTCGAAGCCGGAATAGACGCCCCAGGTGGGGGCGAGGGTCGCGGCGAGGACGGCGCGGATCGCGAACATGCCCGGACCGCCGTGCTGCAGGCTCTCGTGCAGGATGTCGGGGGTGTTGACGAACAGGTTCGGCCGGGCCTCGTCGGCCTTGGCGGCCAGTTCCCGGCCGAATTCGGCGAGTTCGTGTTTGGCGGTCCGCCACGTGAAATACGTGTAGGACTGGGCGAATCCGCGGCGGGCCAGACCGTAGAGCCGCGCGGGGCGGGTGAACGCCTCGGAGAGGAACAACACGTCGGGATCGGTGTTGCGCACCTCGGCGATCAGCCACTCCCAGAAGTCGGCCGGCTTGGTGTGCGGGTTGTCGACGCGGAAGATGGTGACGCCCAACGAGATCCAGTACCGGACCACCCGCAGCACCTCGGCGTAGAGGCCGTCGGGATCGGTGTCGAAATTGATCGGGTAGATGTCCTGGTACTTCTTCGGCGGATTCTCCGCGTAGGCGATGGTGCCGTCCGGCAGGGTGGTGAACCACTCCGGATGCGTCGTGACCCACGGATGGTCGGGAGCGCACTGCAACGCCAGATCGAGGGCCACCTCGAGGCCGAGTTGCCTTGCGGCGCCGACGAATTCGGTGAACTCCTCGGCGGTGCCGAGCAGCGGGTGGACCGCGTCGTGGCCGCCGTCGGCGGAACCGATCGCCCAGGGCGAGCCCACGTCGCCGGGCTCGGCGGTCAGGGAGTTGTTGGGGCCCTTGCGATTCACCTCGCCGATCGGGTGGATCGGCGGCAGGTACACCACGTCGAAGCCCATCGCGGCGATGCGCGGCAGTTCCTTCGCGGCGGTGACGAAACTGCCGTGGACCGGATTGCCCGCCGCGTCCCAGCCGCCGGTGGAGCGGGGGAAGAACTCGTACCAGGCGCTGTACAGGGCGCGGCGGCGCTGCACCAGGACGCAGTGCTGCGGGCCGCGGGTGACCATTTCGCGCACCGGATGGTCGCGCAGGATCTCGGTGACCTCGGTGCTGAACGCGGGCGCCACGCGGGCCGGTAGCTGTGCGTCGCTGCGCAGGGCGGTGGCCGCGGCGCGCAGGCGCTGCCACTGCTGTTTCGGCACCGCCTGGGCGGCGCGTTCCAGCAGGCGGGCGCCGGTCTCCAGATCGTTGGCCAGGTCGGCGGCGTTCTGGCCGACCGCGAGTTTTGCCTCGACCGCCGAACGCCAGGTGGCCAGCGGATCGCTCCAGCCCTCGATCCGGAAGGTCCACAGGCCGGGCCGATCGGGGGTGAAGGTGGCGTTGAACACATCCGGTTCGTAATCGGGCGTCATCCGGATGCGGTGTGTGCGACCACCACCCGGACCGCGCACGGCGAGGTTCGCGGCCACCGCGTCGTGCCCTTCGCGCCAGACGACGGTCCGAACGGGAAAGACCTCGCCCACCACCGCCTTCGCCGGGCGGCCACCGGGGATGGCAGGGGAGGTGTCATCGATGGCGATGCGACCGGTCACCGCACAACCCTACCGAGAATTCGGACACGATCGGATGTCGAGGGTGATGCTGCCAGGTTTCGATGCGGGTGGATGTGCGAGGGTTGCCTCGCTCGCACCGAGCCGGAACGATTGCCCCGGTTCGGTGGCGAATCGGTGAACGGCAAGGAGGGTTTCCACAATGACTGCTGTACAAGGTGATTCGGTCGACATCCAGACTCCGGACGGGGTCGCGGACGCGTACCTGGCGCATCCCGACGACGGCGCGGCGCATCCCGCTGTGCTGCTGTTCGTCGACGCGTTCGGCCTGCGGCCCGCCACCCGGCAGATCGCGGATCGGCTCGCGGCCGGCGGGTACACCGTGCTCGTCCCGAACGTGTTCTATCGGCACGGCCGCGCCCCGGTGGTCGACCTGCCCGACTTCATCGATCACGGGGACCGCACCGGCACGTTCGCGAAGATCGGCCCGATCATGCAGTCCCTGACCACCGAACTCGCGATGCGGGACGCGGGCGCGTACCTGCAGTGGCTGGCCGACGACCCGCGCGCCACCGACGGCCCGGTCGGCCTCACCGGATACTGCATGGGCGCGCGGCTGGTGCTGCTCACCGCGGGCACCTATCCGGACCGGGTCGCGGCCGCCGCCGGCTTCCACGGTGGCCGGCTGGCCACCGACGATCCGCACAGCCCGCACCTGGTCGTCGACCGGGTGACCGCGGAGCTGTACTTCGGCCACGCCGATCAGGACCAGTCGATGCCGCCGGAGCAGATCGAGCGGCTCAACAAGGCGCTGGACCAGGCCGGGGTCCGCTACCGCGCCGAGGTGTACGCGGGCGCCACGCACGGGTACACGATGCCCGACACCTCCGTCTACCAGGAGGAAGGCGCGGAGCGCCACTACACCGAACTCCTGGCCCTGTTCGGCCGCAGGCTGTAGTTTTGGCCTTCGCTTCGCTTCGGCGGGTTCGCGGCCCCCTTTGTCTCGCTCCTTCCCTCCTCCGGTCGGTCGCTGCGCTCCCTCCCTCCGTCAGTCCAGGACCGAGACGGGCCGCGAACAACGGGGGTGGGCCAGTGGCTGTGCTCGGCCGGCCGTGCGGCTGTGGGGGTGGTGGGGGCTTGCGGACCGGCCGGGGTGGGGCGGTCAGCGGGGGATCAGTTGCATCGTGGTCGCGGATGCTTGCGGGCCGGTGATGGAGTCGATGATGTTCGACGCGTAGCGACGGTATTTGTTCCGGTAGGCGGCGTCGATCCGGTCGTTCACGTCCGGGGTGGCGTCCACGAAGGTCACGTCACGCTCGACGCCGTCGGTGCTGAGGTGGCCCTCGTGCTGCCTGCGGGTTCCGCGATACCACGTCGCGGTCGGCCCGTTGACCGAGCGGACGTAGACGGCGTCGCCGTCGCGGACCGCCCAGATGACCCTGGCGCTGCTCAGCGAGCCGTCGGAACGCCGGGAGGAGATCTCGAATTCGTCCTCGTGGTCGAGGCGGGTGAGTTCGTCGGTGGTCCATGCGGTCATGAGTGCCTCCATCCTGTGCGGTCTGCCGCGGGTCTCCGTATCCGTCGTCGGTACCGTTGCGGGAATCCGATCGGGTCCCTTCTGCGAGTGTGGCAGAACCGCGGCGATACCGCTGCGGGGGTCCGCGCGGCCCGGCTGCGAGCAGGTGTCGAAAAGGTGTGTGACCGGCGGCTGAACCGGCGCGTAGCCTGCCGTGACGTGTAGGGTTCGGCGAATGAAGGCTCTGCGTAGGTTCACCGTCCGCGCCCATCTGCCCGAACGATTGGCCGCGCTGGCCGAGCTTGCCACCAACCTTCGGTGGTCCTGGCATACGCCCACCCAGGACCTGTTCGCGGAGTTGGATCGGGACCTGTGGGCGCGGGTCGGTCACGATCCGGTACGTATCCTCGGCGAGGTACCCGCCGCGCGGCTCGATGAGCTCGCCGGCGACGAGGTCTACGCGCGGGCCGTCGACGCGGCGGCCGCCGATCTGCAGGACTATCTGACCCGGCCGCGCTGGTTCGGGCGGCAGGAGTCCGGGCCGCGGTGTATCGCCTACTTCTCGATGGAGTTCGGCGTCACCGAGGTGCTGCCGAATTACTCGGGCGGCCTGGGGATTCTGGCCGGCGATCATCTGAAGGCCGCCTCCGACTTGGGACTTCCGCTCATCGGCATCGGATTGCTGTATCGCTCGGGCTATTTCCGGCAGTCGCTGACCGCCGACGGCTGGCAGGTCGAGCACTATCCGGCCCTCGACCCGCAGGGTCTGCCGCTGCGACTGCTCACCGAGTCCGGCGCGCCGGTGCTGGTCCACGTACCGATGTCCGAGGGCCGGGTGCTGCGGGCACGGGTGTGGATCGCGCAGGTCGGCCGGATCCCGTTGCTGCTGCTGGATTCCGATATCGCCGAGAACGACGCCGAACTGCGCGCGGTCACCGACCGGCTCTACGGCGGCGACCAGGACCATCGGATCAAACAGGAGATCCTCGCCGGGATCGGCGGCGTACGCGCGGTCCGCGCCTTCACCCGCGCGCACGGCCTGCCCGACCCGGACGTCTTCCACATGAACGAGGGCCACGCCGGATTCCTGGGTATCGAGCGGATCCGTGAATTCATGTCCGCCGGAATGGATTTCGATGCCGCGCTGACCGCCGTGCGGGCCGGCACCGTGTTCACCACGCACACCCCGGTGCCCGCCGGCATCGACCGGTTCGCCGCCGCACTGGTCCGCCGCTACTTCGGCGGTTCGCACGGCGAACGCGAATCCGCCGCGCTGCCCGGCGTTTCCGTGGACCGGATCCTGGCGCTGGGCCGCGAGGCCGATCCGTCGGTGTTCAACATGGCCCACCTCGGTCTGCGACTGGCCCAGCGCGCCAACGGCGTATCCCGGTTGCACGGCGAGGTCAGCCGCGCGATGTTCGCCGCGCTGTGGCCCGGCTTCGACAGCGCCGAGGTGCCGATCGGTTCGGTCACCAACGGCGTGCACGCCCCCACCTGGGCCGCGCGCGAATGGATCGACAAGGCAAGGGAATTCGTCGGCCCGGAGCTGGTGGAGGAGGCCCGCGGCTGGGAGCAGTTGCAGGACGTCGACCTGCGCGAGCTGTGGTCGACCCGAAATACGTTGCGCGCCACGCTCGTCGAGGAGATCCGCCGCCGCCTGCGGGCCTCGTGGCTGGAGCGCGGCGCCGCCCCCGCCGAATTGGGCTGGATCGACGAGGCTTTCGACCCCCGCGTGCTCACCGTCGGATTCGCCCGCCGGGTACCGACCTACAAGCGACTGACCCTCATGCTGCGCGACCCGGACCGCCTGCGCGCGCTGCTGCTGGATCCGCAACGGCCGGTGCAGCTGGTGGTGGCCGGCAAGAGCCATCCCGCCGACGACGGCGGCAAGGCGCTGATCCAGCAGGTGGTGCGCTTCGCCGACGACCCGGCGGTACGCAACCGCATCGTATTCCTGCCCGACTACGACATGTCGATGGCCCGCTACCTGTACTGGGGTTGCGATGTGTGGCTGAACAATCCGCTGCGCCCGCTCGAGGCATGCGGCACCTCCGGCATGAAGGCCGCGCTCAACGGCGCCCTCAACCTGTCCATCCGCGACGGCTGGTGGGACGAGATGTACGACGGCGAGAACGGCTGGGCCATCCCCACCGCCGACGGCGTCACCGACGACCACCGCCGAGACGACCTGGAGGCGAACGCCCTCTACGACCTACTGGAGCGTTCGGTACTGCCGCGTTTCTACGACCGAAACCACGACGATCTGCCGGTGCGCTGGCTGGAGATGGTCCGCCACACCCTCCAGACCCTGGGCCCGAAAGTACTGGCCTCCCGCATGGTTCGCGACTATGCGGTCGACTACTACCGCCCGGCAGCGGCCGCCTACGGCCGGATCTCGGCCGACGATTTCGCCGGCGCCCGCGAACTGTCCGACTACCGCCGCCGCATCGAGTCGGCCTGGCCGCAGGTCAAGGTCGTACAAGTGGACAGTGCCGGCCTACCCGACACCCCGGTGATCGGCAACGACCTGTGGCTGCGAGCCCGAGTCGCCCTGGACGGCCTCTCACCCGCCGACGTCGTGGTGCAAGCCGTCCTCGGCAGGGTCTCCGGCGACGACGACCTCTCCGACGTCACCGCCGTAGAGATGTCACACACCGGAACCGACAGCGGCACAGAACTTTTCGCCGTAGAAACCCCCGTCCCCCTCTCCGGCGCCGTAGGTTACACAGTCCGAGTCCTCCCCCGCCACCACCTGCTGTCCTCCTCCGCCGAACTGGGCCTCATGGCCGCAGCCACCCCGTAAACACCCGCGAATCCGGCCCAGGCCCAGCAAACACACCTCCGATGTGCGCGCCACCCGGCCGAACCGGCCGACCACACCGCCCGCACCACCCACTCGGCACGGTGCCCTGAGGCCGAACCCTGTTGGGCTGGTGATCTTCCCGGCGGGGTCGCGCTGGTCAGAGCTCGCCTCCGCACGAGCACGACTCGGCTGGACCGGTGGTGTTGCGCACTCCTCCAGCGAGCTCACCCAAGCCGCCCGAAGCATGACCGGAGTCGGCGACGGTTGAAGAGCCGACACAGCTGTGCTCGGTCGCACAGTGTTCAGCCCTGTCCGCCCAGCCGATCCGGCCGCCCGTTGTTCGCGGCCCGCCCGGTCCCGGTCACCAATACGCAGGCCCAACACGCCTGTTCGCGGCCCGGCCCGATCCTGGACTGACGGAGGCGGGGGAGCGAAGCGGAGGAGCCGGAGGAGGGAAGGATCGGGCCCGGAGGGCCGCGAACCCGCCGGAGCGAAGCGGAGGCCAAAAACACAGCCTGTCACCAACAAGCAGGCCCAACACTCAGCCCCAGCCCCACTCAACCCGGACCAACTCACCAAGACCAGCAAACGCCCCCCAACCCCCAACCCCTCAAGCCAACGTCCGCTTCAAAATCTTCCCAGTGGCATTCCGAGGAAGACTGTCCAGAAACGTGATGTCGCGAGGAACCGAGAACCGCCCCAGCCGATGCCGAATGTAATCGCGAACCATATCGGCATCCAGCCGTGAGCCGTCCCGAGCGACAACGAACGCCGCCAGCCGCTGCCCGTATTCATAATCCGGCACACCCACCACCGCAACCTCACTGACCTGCGGCAGATGCGCCAACGCCTCCTCCACCGGCCGCGGGAACACATTCTCCCCACCCGAGATGATCATCTCGTCCCCCCGCCCGGCCACGAACAACCGCCCATCCGCATCCAGATACCCCACATCGCCGGTATCGAGCATCCCGTCGGCCTCGGCCGGAGCCCCGGCATCGGTATACCCGTCGAACAACATATGGTTGCCGACGAAGATGCTCCCCGTCGCCCCGACCGGCAACGGCCGCAGATCCTTACCCAGCACCCCCACCCGCGTGCCCAGCGGCGGCCGCCCCGCGCAGGCAGGGGCCAGCCGCAGATCCGCCGGATCGGCGATGGTGGCCCAGGACACCTCGGTGGACCCGTACACGTTGTAGAGAATGTCACCGAACCCGTCCAGGAAGCGCAGCACCGCGGCCTCGGACAGCGGCGCCCCACAACTGGCAACCACCCGCAGACTGGACAGATCGTACCGTTCACGAACGCGTTCGGGCAGATCGAGGATCCGATTAACCATCACCGGCACCACGATCAAACTGGTGACGCCGTACTCCTCGATCAGCCGCAGACAGTCCTCCGCATCGAACCGATCCGGCAGCACGACGGTCGCGCGCAGCGGCGTGCTGATCTGCAGCGCCGCCAGCCCCCAAGTGTGGAACAAAGGCGCCGGTATCAGCATGGTCTCGTTGATCCGCAACGGAATTCGCGACAACAGCGCCGCGACCGTGCCGAACCCCTTGGGCTGCGGCCGCCGAGCACTCTTAGGAGAACCGCTCGTCCCGGAGGTGAGCACGATCTCCCGCCCCGGCGACTCCGGCCGCTCGAATTCACCGGTTCCGGCGCCGATCAGATCCTCGATCGTCAGCCGGTCCCGCGCCGGCGGCGCCCCGACGGTGCAGAACCGGGGAATCTCCGGCGGCAGGTACCGAACCAGCCATTCCAGCCCGGGATCGGCGAAGATCGCCGACATCCGATGCTTACCCGCGATCTCCTCGAACCGAGCGGCCGCCATACCGGTATTGAGCAGCACCGCATCGACGCCGAGTTTCCCCGCAGCGACCATGATCTCGACCATCTCCGCATGGTTGCGCGACAACACGCCGATGGTATCGCCCGGCCCGTACCCGAGGTCGGCGAGTGCGGCGGCCAGGGCATGGGTCCGGTCGTGCATCTCGGCGAAGGTGCGGTCGGCGCGGTCGTCGATGATCGCGAGCCGGTCCGGGGAATGCGCGGCGGCCGCCGCGTAGCCGCCGGCCAGGGTGAAACCCCACTTCGCCAGCCGGCCCATCTGCCGTAGTCCGCGATCGGGACGATAGGTGCGGACCACGCCGGTGGCGACCATCCGCCGCGCCACCTCCGCCTGCTGCCGCAGCGGGGTGTCCTCCCCGTTGACCACGGTCGAGGTGGGTGCGCCGCGCACCAGATCGGCGAGCCGATTCAGGCCGCCGGTCACCCACTCGGTGACGGCGCGCTTGTTCGCCGAGGCCGCCACCGGATGCAGGCGGTCGGCGGCGAAGAGGGTGACGGTGACCCGGGTGCGGCGTCCGCGGCCGCTCTCGTCGTGCAGCCGGACGGCGGCGAAGGCGCCGTCGGTGCTGCGCAGATCCAGGCTCTCCGGCTCGCGCCCGAGGGTGAGCCGCGCCTCGACGACGCGGACGTCGGTGGCGTCCCGGCCGATCCGCAGCCGCAGTTGCACGCTGCCGGGTTCGGCGGAGCCGAGTTGTTCACAGGCCCCGATCCCGGGAAATATCCGGGGATAGATCTGCGGGTCGCGCAGCAGTTCCCACACGGCGGCCCGTGCGACGGGGAGGTCCACGGTGGTGTCGACGATATCGGTAACCAACAGCTTGCACTTCTCACTCGGTCGGGCGCGAAGGCGCGGATGGCCGGAATAACGTATTTGTAACGGCACTCCCAGATTCGGTCAAGGAAAGTCGGATTTTAGGTGAATTATTCGGTTAATTGCCCGGTAATTGCATGTGACCCGAGGTTCCGCTCAAGTGGTGGCGAGGTGGATTGCCAGTGATTAACCATGGCGATTTCCCTCCGGCGTGTCGCGGCGGCTACCGTGCCGGGGGCAGCTCATTCGTTCGGCGGGGTGGAGACATCTGATGACGACAACCGACGTCCAACCGGAGTCCACCGGTCGCGTCGACGCCTACTTCGGGATCTCCCGGCTCGGGTCGACCGTCCGGCGCGAGATCATGGCCGGGACGGTCACGTTCCTCGCCATGTCCTATGTGCTGGCGGTCAATCCGGCGGTCCTCGGCGACCACGGCCCGCTCGGTTCCCGTGGCATCCCGACGCAGGCGGTGTTCACCGCCACCGCCGTGGCCGCCGTGGTCGGCACGCTGGTGATGGGATTGTGGGCGCGCTATCCGGTGGCGCTCGCGCCGGGGATGGGACTCAACGCCTTCTTCGCCTACTCGGTGGTGCTCGGAATGGGTATCCGCTGGCAGGAGGCGTTGTCGGGCACCCTGCTGTCCGGCGTCGTCTTCTTCGTGCTGGCGATCACCAGGATCCGCGAGAAGATCATCGACGCCATCCCGTTGCAGATGAAGCTGGCCGTCGGGGCGGGTATCGGCATGTTCGTGGCGTTCCTGGGCCTGAAGAACTCCGGGATCGTGATCGCCGACGACGCCACCCTCGTGCATCTCGGCGACTTCACCAGGGGCACTACGCTACTGGCGCTGTTCGGATTGCTGGTGACCGTGGTGTTCCTGGTGCTCGGCCGGCACGGCGCGGTGCTCTACGGCATCGTCGCGACGACCGTGGTCGGCATCGTCAGCGGGCTGGTGCGACTGCCGCACGCGGTCGTGGGCACGCCGCACGGACTGGATCAGACCTTCGGGCAGGCGATCGTCCACCTCCCGCACGCCTTCACCGGTCAGATGGCGATCGTCGTGCTCACCATGCTGTTCGTCGATTTCTTCGACGCCTCCGGCACCCTGATCGGCATCGCCAACCAGGCCGGGCTGCTCGGCGAGGACGGGAAGCTGCCGCGCGCGGCGCAGGCGCTGGCCGCCGACTCGATCGGCACCACGGCCGGCGCGATCATCGGCACCTCCACCACCACGGCCTATGTGGAATCCACCGCCGGGGTGAGCGCGGGCGGCCGGACCGGGCTGACCGCGGTGACGACCGCGGGCTGGTTCGCGGTGGCGATGTTCTTCTTCCCGGTGTTCGCCGTCGTGGCCGGCGCGCCCGCGGTGACCGCGCCGGCGCTGATCGTGGTGGGTGTGCTGATGGCCCGCGCACTCGGCGACATCGAGTGGAACAAGCTGGAATACGCGATTCCGGCCTTCCTGACCGTGATCATGATGCCGCTGACCTATTCGATCGCGAACGGCATCGCGATGGGGCTGCTGTTCTACCCGGTGGTGATGGTGGCCAAGCGGCGGATCCGCGAGGTGCACCCGGTGATGTGGGTGCTGATGCTGGTGTTCCTCGGCTACTTCTTCTTCCTCGCCGACTAGCCGCCGAGCGGGATTCCCCCAGGTCCCCGCGCCAGGTTGCAGGGCGCGGCGCGGGGACGGCGATACATCCGATGGGGAATTGGGGGATTCACCGGAGTACCGCTGTCCAGTTTACTTCCGTCCAGAAGATACCCGGGTTGCCGTGTGAATTTTCACATGGTTCACACAGCGGCCGCGGTCAGCCGCTGCAGGGCCTTGGCCACGACCTCCGGATCGGAGGTCTCCCAGTAGGGCGGCAGCGAGGCCCGCAGGTAGGGCCCGTAGCGAGCGGTGACCAGGCGCGGATCGAGGATGGCCACCACGCCGCGGTCGTCGACGCTGCGCAGCAACCGGCCGGTGCCCTGCGCGAGCAGCAGCGCCGCGTGATTGGCGGCGATGGCGAGAAATCCGTTGCCGCCGCGGGATTCCACCGCCTTCTGCCGGGCCACCAGCAGCGGATCGTCGGGCCGGGGGAACGGGATGCGGTCGAGGATCACCAGGCTCAGCGACGGGCCCGGGACATCCACCCCCTGCCACAGCGACAGCGTGCCGAACAGTGAGGTGGCCGGATCCTCGGCGAACCGCCGAACCAGCACACCGGTGGCATCCTCACCCTGGCACAGCACCGGGGTGTCCAGGCGTCCGCGCAGTGCCTCGGTCGCGGCCTTCGCCGCCCGCATCGAGGAGAACAGGCCGAGGGTGCGGCCGCCGGCGGCGGTGACCAGCCGCTGGATCTCGTCCAGATAGGCCGGGGGCAGTCCGTCCCGGCCCGGGATCGGCAGATGTTTGGCCACGTAGAGGATGCCCGACTTGGCGTGGTCGAACGGCGAACCGACGTCGAGGGCGTTCCAGCGCACCGATCCGGTGTCCGAGGGCGCCTCGGCGCCGTTGGCCAGGGCCGGGTCGACGGTGTGCGCGGACTGCGGGGGTAGTCCCCAGGTGACGGCGAGCGCGTCGAACGACCCGCCGATCTGGAGCGTCGCCGACGCCAGGATCACCGTGGACGTGCCGAACAACCGGCTGCGCAGCAGCCCGCCCACCGACAGCGGCGCCATGTGCAGACTCCGGCGGGCGATGCCCCGCACCTCCTCCGCGGCCAGCCACACCACATCGCGGCGGGCCGCGGGATCGTCGTCGTCGAAGGTGGTGAGCACCCGGACTGCGGCGTCGTGCACCTCCTCGATACCGGACAGCGCGAGATTGCGGGCCGCGGCGCCCTCGGGATCGGCCGCGGCGGCACCGCCGGTCTGTGGGCCCAGCGCGGTGCGGCAGTTCCAGGCGGCGTCGCGGATCATCGCCAGCACCGGTGCGGCGCCCTCCGGCAGCCGGTCCCAGCGGCCCGGCGGCAGCTCCTCGAGGAGTTGGTGCCAGGACTCGGCCGCCGCCTCCAGCCGGTCGACCTCCTGCTCGTCGATCAGCTTCGTGCAGCGGCGGGCGGCGGCGCTGATCGCGGCCGTCGACAGTTCCGCGGTGGCCACGCCGGTGACCCGGTCGACCAGTTCGTGCGCCTCGTCGACGACCACCACATCGTGCTCGGGCAGGACCTGCACGCCGCTGATCGCGTCGATCGCCAGCAGCGCGTGGTTGGTGACCACCACATCGGCCTGGCCCGATTCGGCGCGGGCCTTCTCGGCGAAACAGTCCACCCCGAACGGACAGCGGCCCTTGCCCAGACATTCCCGCGACGACACGCTGACCTGCCGCCACGCCCGATCGGTGACGCCGGGGACCAGCTCGTCCCGGTCGCCGGTCTCGGTGTCGGAGGCCCATTCGTTGAGCCGCTGCACCTCGCGGCCGAGTTTGGAGATGGCGAACGCGTCGAACAGTTCGGCCTCGCCCGAGTCGTCCGGGATGACACTGTTGATCTTGTTCAGGCACAGATAGTTGTTGCGGCCCTTGAGGATCGCGTACTTCGGCGTGCGGCCCAGCACCTTCGCCAGGGCCTCCGACAGCCGCGGCAGGTCCCGGTCCACCAGCTGCCGCTGCAGCGCGATGGTCGCGGTGGAGACCACCACCGTGCGGCCGGTGTGCACCGCGTGCCGCAGGCTCGGCACCAGATAGGCCAGCGACTTGCCGGTGCCGGTACCGGCCTGCACCGCGAGGTGTTCCTTGGTGTCGATGGAGTGCGCGACCGCCGCCGCCATGGTCTGCTGACCTGTGCGCGCCTTACCGCCGAGCGCCTCGACGGCGGTTGCCAGCAGGGCCGGGACAGCGGGGAGTTCGGGCACCCAGGCAGACTACTGCCACCCGCCGACAAGTCGCTCAGGACTCCAGGTTGCCGGTGAGTTCGATTCCGGCGGAACGCATCTCGTCGAGGACCCGGCCGACCGTGGCCGGTGTGACGGCGGCGGTGAGACCCAGCAGGACCCGGGTGCGCAGGCCCTCGGCCGCCGCGTCCAGGGCGGTTGCCCGGACACAGTGGTCGGTGGCGATGCCGCACACGTCGACCGCGCCGATCCCGTTGGCGCGCAACCAGTCCGCGAGGCCGGAGCCGTCGCCGGCACTGCCCTCGAAGCCCGAGTACGCGGCGCTGTACGCACCCTTGGAGAAGACCTCGGCGACGCGCGCGGTGTCGAGATCCGGGTGGAAGTCGGCGCCGGGCGTCCCGACCCGGCAGTGCGGCGGCCAGCTGTCGACATAATCCGGCTGCGCGGAGAAATGAGCGCCCGGGTCGATGTGATAGTCGCGGGTCGCCACGATCGCGGCATAGTCGGCGACGCCGAGATACTCGCTGATCCGCCCGGCCACCGCGGCCCCGCCGGTGACGGCCAGCGAGCCGCCCTCGCAGAAGTCGTTCTGCACGTCGACGACGATGAGTGCCCTGTTCCCGTCCGGGGAGTTCATGGTCTCGCACACCTCGTTTTCGCCCGCACCGAGCGGGCACGGCTTCATTGTAGGAACGTCGTGGGGATCGCGGGCTCCCCGGCGGAAAGCTTCAGCCCCTCCCAGGGCAGACTGACCAGTCCGCGCGCGACCAGATCGCGGCTCTCCCGCAGGGTGGGCCGATCGCCGAGCACCCGGCCCCCGCGGACCAGCGGCACCAGCAGCTCCCGGGTCTCGAAACCGTCCGGCTCCGGCGCGGGAGCGGCGATCGGATACACGATCTCCTCCACGATGGTCCCGGTCGGGCGGGCCAGGCGCACCGCGGTCTTGGCGCCGCCGCGGGACTCCTTGTGACTGGAACGCTTGGCCACCGGCGTGCCGTCCACCTCGACCAGCTTGTAGACCATCCCGGCGGTCGGCGCGCCGGATCCGGTCACCAGAGAGGTGCCGACGCCGTACACGTCGACCGGCTCGGCGCGCAGCGAGGCGATCGCATACTCGTCCAGATCGCCGGACACCACGATCCGGGTCCCGGTCGCCCCCAGCGCGTCCAGCTGATCGCGCACCTGCCGGGCCAGCACGCCCAGATCACCGGAATCGATGCGCACGCCGCCCAATCCGGGCCCGGCGACCTCGATCGCGGTCGCCACGCCCTTGGCGATGTCGTAGGTGTCGACCAGCAGCGTGGTGCCGAGCCCGAGCGCCTCGATCTGGGTGCGGAACGCCGCGGCCTCGTCCTGACCGTCCGGTCCGCTGTGCAACAGGGTGAACGCGTGCGCGCTGGTGCCCGCACCCGGTACGCCGAACCGCCGCACCGCTTCCAGATTGGACGTGGCGTCGAAACCGGCCAGGTAGGCCGCCCGCGAGCTGGCGGGCGCGGCCAGTTCGTGGGTGCGCCGCGAGCCCATCTCGATCATGTTGCGATCCCCGGCGGCGCTCACCATCCGCGCGGCCGCCGACGCGATCGCGCTGTCGTGGTTGAGGATCGACAGGATCAGCGTCTCCAGCACCACGCATTCGGCGAAGCTGCCCCGCACCGACAGGATCGGCGAGCCCGGGAAATACAGGTCGCCCTCGCGATATCCGTCGATGTCGCCGCCGAATCGGTACCCGCGCAGCCATTCCAGCGTGCGGTCGTCGAGGAATCCGGCCACCACCGCGAGTTCGGGCTCACCGAAGCGGAAGTCGGCCAAGGCATCCAGCAGCCGGCCGGTGCCGGCCACCACGCCGTAGCGCCGGCCGTTCGGCAATCGCCTGGCGAATACTTCGAAACTGCAACGCCGGTCCGCCGACCCGTCGGTCAGCGCCGCAGCGAGCATGGTCAATTCGTACTGATCGGTCAGCAGCGCGGTACTGGCCGCGGCGGTGCCGGAGGCATCCGAGGTGTCCACCAGGCCACTGTAGACAGCGCCGCGCCGGTGGTGTCGGCCGTCATCTCGAAAAGGACAATCCGCATGCGGCGGGTGTTGTTTCCCGCGGGCCGAGTCGTACCCTGAAGGTTATGGGTCTGTGCATGGAGGGCGCTGTCCGGTTTGCCGTCGGTCCGGCCGACGTGGTCGTACGGATGGCGGCCCCGCAGGCGACGCCCGAGGCGGTCGAGGTCACCGAGATCCTGGAGGCCGAGGACCGTCCGTGGGTCACGGTCGTCTGGGACGACCCGGTGAACCTGATGCACTACGTGACCTACATCTTCCAAAAGCTGTTCGGCTACAGCAAATCCAAGGCTACGGAGCTCATGCTCAAGGTCCACAACGAGGGCAAGGCGGTCGTCTCCTCCGGTTCCCGGGACAAGATGGAGCACGACGTCCAGCGACTACACGCGGCAGGCCTGTGGGCCACCATGCAGCGTGACGAGTAATCGGGGCGACTACCGTAAACCCGTGCGCAAATGGAGCAGGAAGAACTCGCTGAGCGGGCTCAAGCTGCGGTCCGAAATGGATGCGCGGGAGGCCGAGGTACTGCGTTCGCTGGTGGGCGCGGTGACCGGCCTGCTCGCCGATCGGGCCCGATCCGCCCCGGAAGACGATCTGGCCGCCCTCACCGGGTTACGGACCGGCAACAGCAATCCGCCGGACGACCCGAGACTGGCCCGGCTGCTACCCGAATTCCATCGCAGTGAACCCGGCTCGCCGGACGCCGACCGTGCGGATCTCAACAGCGCGCTGCGCAGCCTGCACGAGCCCGACATCATCGAGGCGAAGGTGGCCGCCGGCTCGGTGGTACTGGATACGCTGCCCGCTCAGGGCGGCAAGATCCTGATCACCCCGGAACAGGCCGACGCGTGGCTGATCGCCCTCAACGACGTCCGGCTGGCCCTGGGCACGGCCCTCGGCGTGGATGCCGACACACCCGACCACCTCGATCCGCACGATCCCCGCGCCCCGCACCTGGACGTGTACCACTGGCTCACCTGGATGCAGGACTCCCTGCTGCAGGCGATGACCTCCTGATGAAGATCGAAACCGGGCCCCGCAACGCCTTGACCGATGTCGCCGGGTTGCTCGTCGGTCACCACCAGGCCCTGGACGCGGAGGTGACCCGGGGAACCGGGGCCGCCACCGGCTGTACGGTCGTCCGGGCTCCCGGCGGTGCGACGGCGGCCGTCGACGTGCGCGGCGGCGGCCCGGGGACCCGCGAGACCGATCTGCTCGATCCGCACAACACCGTGCGCCGGGTCGACGCGATCCTGCTGACCGGTGGCAGCGCCTACGGCCTGGCCGCCGCCGACGGCGTGATGCGCTGGCTGGAGGAACACGGCCAGGGCATTCCGATGGATCCCGCCGATCCGGCCAAGATCGTGCCGATCGTGTCCGGCGCGGTCATCTTCGATCTCCCTCTGGGCGCCTGGGACATCCGGCCCACCGCCGAATTCGGCTACCGCGCGGCCGACGCCGCGGGCCCCGAGGTCGCACGCGGCTGCGTCGGCGCCGGTACCGGGGCCCAGGCCGGGGTGCTGAAGGGCGGGATCGGCACCGCGAGCATCCATATCCTCGACGGACCCGCCGCCGGCTGCACGGTCGCGGCGCTCGCGACCGTCAACGCGGCCGGGGCCACCTTCGATCCTCGCACCGGACTGCCCTGGGGTGTCGGCAGCGACGGCGCCGATCACTTCGGGCTGCGGTCCGCCACGTCGGAACAGCTGGCCCGGGCGGCGGCCCTGCCGCCGAAGGGCGCCTCGCTCAACACCACCATCGGCGTGGTCGCCACCGACGCCGAACTGGAACCGGGCGAGGCCGAGCGGCTGGCCATGTCCGCGCACGACGGGTTGTCCCGCGCGGTCCGACCGGCCCACACCCCGTTGGACGGCGACTGTTTCTTCGCGCTCGCGACCGGTGCGCGGGTCCTGGATCCCGAGGCGTACGGACCGAAGACCCCCTTGGCCCGCACCCTCCGGGTCGCCGACCTGTGCGCCGCCGCCGCGCTGGCGACCGAGCGGGCGATCGTCGACGGATTGCTGTCGGCCCACACGGTTGCCGGAATCCCTTCCTACACAGACGTTTTCGGTGATCGAGCGGTCGACCGGGCCGGACGGTAGGCCACGCCGGAGCGGCATCGCCGGGCCGGGCGGCATGGCACCGGAAGCAGACTGCCGGGAATAGGCGAATATTCTGGTCCGTTGACGACAGCGGCGGCGGTCCCCGGCCGGGCCGCGAACGGAAGGACGGCGACTGTGCTGGTGATCAGGGCGGACCTCGTGGACGCGATGGTGGCACACGCCCGCACCGACCATCCGGACGAGGCCTGCGGCATCATCGCCGGTCCCGAGGGTTCCGACCGGCCCGAGCGGTTCGTGCCGATGGTCAACGCCGAACGCTCGCCCACCTTCTACCGGTTCGACTCCGGTGAACAGTTGCGGCTGTGGCGGGAGATGGACGACCGCGACGAGGAGCCGGTGGTGGTCTACCACTCGCACACCGCCACCGAGGCCTACCCGAGCCGCACCGACGTCTCCTACGCCTCCGAGCCGAACGCGCACTACGTCCTGGTCTCCACCCGCGACCCGGAACAGTACGAGCTGCGCAGCTACCGCATTCTCGACGGCGTGGTCACCGAGGAACCGGTGCAGGTCGTCCCCGCCTATTCCGACACCGTGGCCTGACGCCCGTCGATCGACAACCCGGAACGCGAAACAAGGAGTCCTCATGCCGGTGACCGTGTCCATCCCGACCATCATGCGCACCCTCACCGGGGGTGAGAAGCGGGTGCAGGCCAGCGGCACAACCCTGGCCGCGGTGATCGACGACCTGGAGACCAACTACACCGGCCTGCGGGAGCGGCTGCTGTCCGACGGCAAGCTCAACCGCTACGTCAACATCTACGTCGACGACGAGGACGTCCGCTTCGCCGGTGGGCTGGAGGCCGAGGTGCCGGAGAACGGGACCGTCACCATCCTGCCCGCGGTCGCCGGCGGAGCCCGCTGAACCGTGGCCCGCTACGAATCGCTGATCGAAACCCTCGGCAACACGCCGCTGGTGGGCCTGCGCTCGCTGTCGCCGCGCTGGGACGGTGACGACCATGTGCGGCTGTGGGCCAAGCTGGAGGACCGCAACCCCACCGGTTCCATCAAGGACCGACCGGCGCTGCGCATGATCGAGCAGGCCGAGGCCGAGGGTCTGCTGCAACCCGGTTGCACCATCCTCGAGCCGACCAGCGGCAACACCGGTATCTCGCTGGCCATGGCGGCCAAGCTGAAGGGCTACCGGCTGGTGTGCGTGATGCCGGAGAACACCTCGGTGGAACGCCGGCAGCTGCTCACCATGTTCGGCGCCGAGATCATCGGCTCGCCCGCCGCGGGCGGCTCCAATCAGGCCGTGGCCATGGCGAAGAAGATCGCCGCCGAACACCCGGACTGGGTGATGCTGTACCAGTACGGCAATCCGGCCAACGCGCAGTCGCACTACGAGGGCACCGGCCCCGAGATCCTCGCCGATCTGCCGGAGATCACCCATTTCGTCGCGGGCCTCGGCACCACCGGCACCCTGATGGGCGCCGGCCGCTATCTGCGGGAACAGGTCCCGGACGTCCGGGTCGTGGCGGCCGAACCGCGCTACGGCGAGCTGGTCTACGGCCTGCGCAACCTCGACGAGGGCTTCGTGCCGGAACTGTACGACGAAGCGGTGCTGACCTCACGGTTCTCCGTCGGCCCGTACGACGCGGTGCGGCGGACCCGCGAACTGGTGCTGGAGGAGGGCATCTTCGCGGGCATCTCCACCGGCGCGATCCTGCACGCGGCACTCGGCGTCGGCGCCAAGGCGCTGACGGCGGGCGTCCGCGCCGATATCGCGTTCGTGGTGGCCGACGGCGGCTGGAAGTATCTGTCGACCGGCGCCTACGACGGCACCCTGGAAGAAGCCGAAGAGAAACTGGACGGGCAACTCTGGGCCTGAACCGCCGGGTACGCTCGTGGGAGGTCCTCGCGAGGAGGTGGGCAGTGACGCTCGACAACACCGATCGACGTCCCGGCGCAGTGGCTCGGTTGTGGCAGCAGTCGATCGTGCTGACGCTGGGTTTCGTTGCGCTGCTCTACGGTATCGAGGGCATCGACACCGCCACGAACCACGAGCTGGATCAGGGCGGGGTGCGTCCGCGCACGATCGGCGGCCTGGAGGGCATCGCGTTCGGCCCACTGCTGCATGCCAATTGGGAGCACCTGATCGGAAACACCGTGCCGGTGCTCGTACTCGGGCTGCTCACCCTGCTCACCGGCATCGGCCGGGGTCTGGCCGCGACCGCGATCGTCTGGGTGGTCGGCGAATTCGGCACCTGGCTCACCGGCGCCGACGGCACGATCCACCTCGGTGCGTCGGTGCTGGTGTTCGGCTGGCTGACCTATCTCATCTCGCGCGGGCTGTTCGCCCGCAACCTCTGGCAGATCTTGATCGGTGTGCTCGTCGGGGTGTTCTACGGATCCATCCTGTGGGGTGTGCTGCCGGGTCAGCCCGGAATCTCTTGGCAAGGTCATCTTTTCGGCGCCCTGGGTGGATTGCTGGCGGGGTGGGTACTCTCCGGAGATGAACGTCGTCGCCGCCGTGGAGGCTCCGTGGGACCGTCTGTGTCGCCCCTCGGGCAGTCGTAGCGGCCGGGTGCTTGGGGGGATCGCGTCGTGAACGAGCCGGCAGCGTGGCAGCATGTGGGCATGCGCCTCACCGTCCTCGGGTGCTCGGGCAGTGTGTCCGGCCCGGATTCTCCCGCGTCGGGTTACCTGCTCACCGGACCGGGAATGACTCCGACGGTGATCGACTTCGGGCCCGGCGTGCTGGGCGCGCTGCAACGGTTCCAGGATCCGGGCGCGGTCGACATCTTCCTCACCCATCTGCACGCCGATCACTGCCTCGATCTGCCCGGCTTGCTGGTATGGCGGCGCTATCACCCGAATCCGCCGAGCGGCCGCGCCACCCTGTTCGGGCCGGTCGATTCCGCGGTGCGCATCGGCAACGCCTCGGCCGAGGTCGGCGGCGAATGCGACGACTGGTCCGACGTGATCGACCTGCGGACCTGGTCCGAGGGCGTGACCTCCGCATTCGGCGAGGGCTACACCGTCACCGCGCGCCGCATGTACCACCCGCCGGAATCCTACGGCCTGCGGATCACCGGCCCGGCCGGTCGTACGCTCGTCTACACCGGCGACACCGCCTTGTGCCCAGCGGTTTTCGAATTGGCCGCCGGTGCGGACGTGCTGCTGTCGGAGGCATCGTGGACGCACGATCCGGACAACCGGCCGCCGGGAATCCACCTGTCCGGCACCGAGGCCGGCCTGATCGCCGCCGAGGCCGGCGTCGGTGAGCTGCTGCTCACCCACATTCCGCCGTGGACCTCCCGCGAGGATGTCATCGCCGAGGCGAAGGCCCAGTTCAGCGGCCCGGTGCACGCGGTGTCCCCGGGCGAGGTCATCGATCTGGCCTGACGGCCGAAGGCCCTGCGCGCGAGCCGTTGCCGAGTCGCCGCGCGGCCGTGCGCTACGTGGTCGCGGGCACCGTCTAGGGTGAGTGCCGTGTCTAGACGAGCCGATGGCAGGGCGGACGACGAGCTCCGCGAGGTCCGGATCACCCGGGGATTCACCACGCATCCCGCCGGGTCGGTGCTGGTGGAGTTCGGGCAGACGCGGGTGATGTGCACCGCGAGCGTCACCGACGGCGTGCCGCCGTGGCGCCGGGACTCCGGATTGGGTTGGCTCACAGCCGAATACGCGATGCTACCGGCGGCCACCCACACCCGCAGCGGCCGGGAGTCGGTGAAGGGCAAGGTCGGTGGCCGCACCCAGGAGATCAGCCGGCTGGTCGGCCGCTCGCTGCGCGCCTGCATCGACCTGGCCGCGATCGGGGAGAACACCATCGCCATCGACTGCGATGTCCTGCAGGCCGACGGCGGTACCCGGACCGCCGCCATCACCGGCGCGTACGTGGCGCTGGCCGACGCCGTCACCTACCTCGGCGCTGCCGGGCAACTCGCCGATCCGCAGCCGCTGTCGTGCATGATCGCCGCGGTCAGCGTCGGCGTGGTCGACGGCCGGGTGCGGCTCGACCTTCCGTACGAGGAGGATTCGCGCGCCGAGGTGGACATGAACGTGGTCGCCACCGACACCGGCACCCTGGTGGAGATCCAGGGCACCGGCGAGGGCGCCACCTTCCCGCGCTCCACCCTCGACAAATTGCTGGATTCCGCGCTGGCCGGCTGCGAGCGACTGTTCGCCGTCCAGAAGGAGGCGCTGGCGCTGCCGTATCCCGGGGCACTGCCGGAGAAGAAGAAGTGAGCCGCCGGGTCCTGGTCGCCAGTCGCAACGCGAAGAAGCTGAACGAACTGCGCCGCATCCTGGCCGAGGCCGGCGTCGAGGGGCTGGAGATCGTCGGCCTGGACGAGGTGCCGCCCTACCACGAGGCCCCGGAGACCGGCGCGACCTTCGAGGAGAATGCCCTGGCCAAGGCCCGTGACGGCGCTGCCGCCACCGGATTGCCTTGTGTCGCAGACGATTCCGGTATCTCGGTGGACGCGCTCAACGGTATGCCGGGGGTGCTGTCGGCCCGCTGGTCCGGCGGCCACGGCGACGACGCCGCCAACAACGCACTGCTGCTGGCCCAGCTGAAGGATGTGCCCGACGAACGCCGCGGCGCCCGCTTCGTCTCCGCCTGCGCGCTGGTGGTCGACGGCCGCGAGGTCGTCATGATCGGCGAATGGCCGGGGCGGGTCGCCCGCGAACCGGCCGGCAGCGGGGGCTTCGGTTACGACCCGCTGTTCGTCCCGGACGGCGGCGACGTCTCGGCCGCCGAGCTCACCCCCGCCGAAAAGGACGCCGCCTCACATCGCGGCCGCGCCCTGCGCGCTCTGCTCCCGGCCTTGGAGGCCCTGGCCGTCTCCTGATGCCGCATCGATCGGCGCGATCCGATCGATGCGGCCGGATTCGCCCGGCCGCATCGCACAGCTCGCTCAGAGCGAATAAGCCTGCTTGACCTGCTTGGCATTCCAGTGCTCGACGAAGAACGACAGCAGCGGAATGGTGCCCGCGAGCAGGGTGCCGATGGTGCGGGTCAGCGGCCACCGCACCTTGATGGCCAGGTCGGCGGTGACGATCAGATAGACGAAGTACACCCAGCCGTGCACCACGGCGATCCAGTTCGGGGTGTGCACGTCGAAGCCGTACTTGGCGATGATCTCGGCGGTGAGCAACAGCAGCCAGATACCGGTGGCCCACGCCAGCGTGCGGTAGCGCAGCAGGGCGGGCTTCACCTTGGCGGCGGTGCCCGCCGCCACCGGGCCCGGCGCCTGCACCTCGGTGCGGCCGCCGGTGGTGTCGGTGGAGTTGTCGGCGCTCAACCGGCGCTCCTCTCGGTGTCGCGGGCTTCGAGCCCGGCGGCGCGGATCTGCTGGTGCAGATCGCGCGCGTTCAATTCGGCCAGGTACTGGTTGTATTCGGCGACCACGGGATCGTCGGCGCGGGCCGCGGCCGGTCGCTCCGGCAGGATGCCCGCCGGGATCTCGCGCGGCCCGGCCGGCTTGGACAGCTTGGCGAGCAGGCCCGGTTGCGGCCGCTCGGTCTCGTCCGCCGGTTCCTCGGCCTCGCGCTCCAACCGGATGAAACGGATGTACGCGAAGACCACGAATCCGGCGAACAGCGGCCACTGCAACGCGTAGCCGAGATTCTGCGCGGTGCCGCTCGCGGACTCGAACCGGCCCCACTGCCACCAGCCGAGCGCGAGACACCCGAGTGCGGCAACGACCACAAACAGGATCAGCGCCGGGCGGCGGTGTGGAGCGGGCACGACCACCACGGTACTCGTCTACTACACCGGAACGTAGCGCTGGGCTCGATCAGAACTTGTAGCTCACCCCGGTGCGTTGCTCGGATTCCTCCCACAGCCGCCGCTGCAGGTCCCGGTCGCGCGACAACCGGCTCGACGGCGAGGGCCGGACCGGGCCGCGGGACCCGAACAGCCAGGTCGGACCCCAATAGGTATCCGGATCGGCATCGACCGTGGTGGCGGCGAACAGGCTGGACTCGGCCGCGTGTTTGGGGGAGTGGCCGATCAGCGCGATCACGGGCTTGGCCACCCAGTCCACCGGCGTCTCGGTCCGGGTGAACAGATCGGTGGCCGAGACGCCGGGGTGGACGGCGTACGAGCGCTTCGGCGACCGCGCCTCCGCGAGCCGATGCTGCAGTTCGCGGGCGAACATCAGATTCGACAGCTTGGCCTGGGCATAGGCGAGATTGCGCTGGTAGCGGCGCTGCTCGTAGTTCAGATCGTCGATCCAGAGCTTCGGGGTCTGCCGATGCGCGATGCTGGCCAGCGTGACGACCCGGTCGCCGATCCGGTCCAGCAGCAGGCCGGTGAGCGCGAAATGGCCGAGATGGTTGACGCCCCACTGGGTTTCGAAGCCGTCGGCGGTCCGGGAGAACGGGATGTTCATCAGGCCGGCATTGTTGATCAGCACGTCGAAGTCGCCGGTCTCGTCCGCGAAGGCGCGGACCGAGGCGAGGTCGGCGAGGTCCAGTGCCCGCACCCGGACGTCGCCGGGGATTCCGTCGGCCACCTGCTGCGCCTTGGTCGCGTTGCGGCAGGCCATGATCACGGTCGCGCCCCTGGCGGCGAGGGCCTTGGTGGTGTGCTTGCCGATGCCGCCGTTGGCGCCGGTGATGACGAAGGTGCGCCCGGTCTGATCCGGGATGTCGGTGGGCTTCCACGCCATGGTTGTCGGACCTCACTGCTGCCGGAATGGTCGGAGATGTGTCGTCACAACCCCTCGCCCCGACCTTACTTGAGAGTAAGTTCGAGTGGTGGCGAAGTGGCCGAAGTGCCGGTCACCGGGGGTGAATGCGCTGGTCACGATGCCGTGTCCCTGCCCGGTGATCACAACGGCCGCACCCATACTGAAACGCATGGCCGGTGCCCACGCAGCGCAGACGAGCTCGAGCCGGGTCGTGGTGTTCCTCACCATCATGCTCGGCATGTTGATGGCCGCACTCGACCAGACCATCGTCTCCACGGCGCTGCCGACGATTGTGGCCGACCTCGGCGGGGCGGGCCACATGGCGTGGGTGGTGACCTCGTACCTGCTGGCCGAGGCGGTCACCACGGCACTGGCCGGTAAATTCGGCGACCTGTTCGGCCGCAAACGGGTGTTCCAGGTCAGCGGGCTGATCTTCATCATCGGCTCGATCGTGGCGGGTATGGCACACGGAATGTTCCTGCTCATCGTGGCCCGCGCGATCCAGGGGGTGGGCGCCGGCGGCCTGATGGTCACCTCGATGGCGCTGATCGCCGACGTCATCCCGCTGCGCGACCGCGGCAAATATCAGGGTGCGATGGGTGCGGTGTTCGGCGTCACGACCGTGCTCGGGCCGACGCTGGGCGGACTGTTCACCGACCACATCAGCTGGCGCTGGTGCTTCTACGTCAATGTGCCGGTGGCGCTGGTCATGCTGGTGGTCGCGGCCCGGACCATTCCGGCGATGCGGGCCGTGCAGCGTCCGGTGATCGACTACCTCGGTATCGCGCTGGTCGCCGTCGGCGTCAGTTGCCTGATCCTCGCGCTGGAATGGGGCGGGAACGAATATCCGTGGAAGTCGGCGACGATCATCGGATTGTTCGTCGTGGCCGCGATCCTGTTGGCGGCCTTCGTCTTCGTGGAATTGCGGGCCGCGGAACCGATGCTGCCGATGCATCTGTTCCGGTCCAACGTCGTCACGGTCTGTTCCGTTCTGAGTTTCATCGTCGGATTCGCGATGCTCGGCGCGATGACCTACCTGCCCGCCTATCTGCAATTCGTGAACGGCGTGACCGCGACCGCCTCCGGCATCCGGACGTTGCCGCTGGTGGTCGGCCTGTTCACCACCTCGATCCTGTCCGGGCAGGTGGTCGGCCGCACCGGCCGATACAAGATCTTCCCGATCATCGGCACCGCCGTGATGGGTGTCGGCCTGTATCTGATGTCGACGATGGGCCGCAGCACCGGCGTGTGGAAGGAATCGCTGTACATGCTGATCCTCGGTCTGGGGATCGGCCTGTCCATGCAGGTGCTCACCATCGTCGTGCAGAACACGGTGCCGTATGCCGATCTGGGCACCGCGACCAGTGCGGTGACCTTCTTCCGGACCCTCGGAAGTACCTTCGGCACAGCCATTTTCGGCACGCTGTACAACAACCGGATCGGCCCGAACCTGCGCGGCGCCCTGGCCGAGGTCCCGCAGGTACCGCCCGCGGCGGCGCAGAATCCCCAACTGCTCCGGCGCCTTCCGGCCGCCGAGGCGATGCCGATCATCGACGCCTACGCTGCCACCATCGACTACGTGTTCCGCTGGGTGCTGCCGGTGATCGTGCTCGGATTCCTGGTGGCGTGGTTCCTGAAACAGGTGCCGCTGCGCGACAGTGCGCGAGCCGAGGCCTCGGACGTCGGGACCGGATTCTCGATGCCGGAATCGCCGGATCGCCTGGTGCTGCTGGAGAACGCGCTCGGCGCACTGCTGCGGAAGGTCCGGACGCACGAGGTGCCCGCCCCCAATCTGCTGTCGCTGGCGGGCAGTTCGCTCAGCCCCGGGCAGGCGTGGGTACTCGGGCAGGTGCGGAAATACAACCGGGTCCGCGGCCACGTCACCCTGGTCGACATCGCCCGTTCGCACCATATGCCCCCGGACGTCCTGCAACCGGCCTTCGGCCGGGCGGTGCACGAGGGCCGCATCGAATTCTTCGGTGACCGAATCGAATTCACGCCCGCCGGGCAGGCGGAGTCCGACCGGCTGCGTGCCGCGCTCCGGGACTGGGTCGGTGGCCAGCTGAAGGATTGGGACTGCCCGGACGCCGACGATCGCGCACTGCTCGATCGGGCGATGGACAATATCGCGGCACGCATGCTCGACGAGGAAGAGGATCAGCTCCGGATTGCCGCATAACCGCTGAACAGGGTGCGTGAGTGCGGAATTGCGGTGCTGAGTGTGCGCGGAGTGAATGTTCGTTCGGATGGGTTGCAGGCGTCGCGCGCGGGCGAGTAGGGTCGGCCGCAGCCGATCTGGGGGCGGAGAGCCGGCCGACCCTGGTGACCTGGTCTGTCGTACCGGCGCCGAGGGGATTCGCATGAACGGTTGGGGGCGGGTTCTCGGGAGTGTTTGTGTGCTCGGTGTGGTGGGGAGTGGGTTGATGGGGTGTGGGAAGGATGGGGGTGGGGGGACGGCTGCGAGTGGTGCGGTGGGGTCTTCCCCGGCGTTGCCGCCTGCGCCGACGGGGTTCGATCCATGTTCGGATGTGTTGAAACCGGTACTGGATTCGGAGCAATTGCACGGCAAGGAAAGAGACGATTCCAACGGTAACGGTGGTACGCAGTGGAGGGGGTGTGTGTGGGTACAGTCCGACGGGTATTCCGTCTCGATTCGCACAACGAACATTACGCTTCCAATGGTCCGCGCGAATACCGGTTTCAAAATCGCCGAGGAGTTGAACCTCGGTGGCCGGGTGGCGATCACGTATCACGACAGCGACGCCACCGACCTGCGGCACGACTGCCTGCTCGATGTCGAAATCAAAGGTGGGAGTCTTTCGTTCTCACTGGACAATCCGGCATCCCGTCGCAAGACAGGCGATTCGGATACGTGTGAGATTGCGAAAAGCCTTGCCGGTAAAGTTGTTCCGCTGATCCCGGCATCGGCCTGATTCGAGGTAGTCGTTATGGTATCTGGAGCCAACGGGAGGAGTCGAATCCGATGCCGGTGCCATCACTTCCGCCACTGGCGGACCTCATATCCGAGGCGAAGAACGGGCATCTGAACGTCAGCTTCAATGCCGACATGCGCGTGAACGCTGAAGAGTTCGCCTATATCGAACGCGATTGTGATGCCTTCAAGGACTCGATTCAGAAGCTGATGCAGATTGCGAAGAATGTTTCAGAGCAGAAGAAATGGGGTCTCGGCGAGGATCAGGAGATCCTGACCTCTGCCAAGACTGTGGTTCATCGGTTCCGGGCCAAGGCCGCCGTAGTCGATCCCGGTAAGGACGGCGCCAACAATGTCCATGACATCCTCGACCGGCACTACCAGATCGTGGATGCGCTTCAGCAGCTCCATCGCACGATCGCTCAGCGGTACGTGGAAACCGATCAGGTGTTCGCTGCTCGGTACAACGAGTTGATGGCGAATATGCCGCCGAGTTCGATCGGGACGGCTGCGATCCAAGGGCCGATGCAGACCGGGGAAGGGAAGTGGCGATGAGCATCGCGAGCGAACCTCCGCACATCGCGGACAAGGAGAATCCGGCGGCGTTCGAGCACTGGGATCTCTACCACGCCTTCCATCCTCAGGACACGACCGATGCCAACAACGCCGCCGACAAGTACGACCATATGGCTCGGACCTGGGCGGCCGACGTCGCGACTTTCGCCGCCAGGATCCAGCGGTCCAGCGCGTCCGCCTGGGACGGTCCGGCCGCCGAGGCATCCCGCGAAGCGATCAACAATTACGCACAGCGTGCCGAGGATCTGACTCCCGCGCTGATGGCCCTCGCCGAACAGGTGACGACGGCGGCCACCGGAATCGTGAATACCAAGAAGGGCGTCGAACCGGAACCTCAGTCGACGGTCGGCCCTTGGTACGCGCACGCCTTCAACACCGATGGGTGGGATTTCATCCACCACGGATCGCGCTCGGTCACGAAGATCAACGAGGCCAAGGCGAAGGCGCAGGCCGCGATGCAGAACAACTACCTGGTCGACTTCGTTCACGCGGATTCGCGCATCCCCGTTCTCCCCGAACCGGTTTCGCCGACCAGCCCGCTGTACTCGTGGCAGCCCGGACAGTCCGGTGTCGGTCCCGGACCGGGCGGGACCAGCGGCAACGGCTACAGCGGTCCCAACGGCACCGGCGGCCCGGATGGCGGCCCAGCCGCCGACGGCCACACCGAGCAGGGCACCCCGGACCAGCCCGCCGGCGCGAGCGGCCCATCGGCGGACTCGACCGGCCCGGATCGCGCTGCGGACCAACCGACACGGTCCAGCAGCTCGAACCCGGATGAAACTCGTTCGGCCGGAACAACTCCCGGCGACACGACGACCAGGCCGACCGGCCTGGGCCCACAGAGCCAACCGGGCGGCGGCTACGGAACCGGCGGGCTCGGCGACGCCGGTGGTCCTGTCGGTGCAACCCCCGGTCGCAGCGTCCCCGGAAATCCAACTGCGACAGGAACTTCCGGACGTCCATTGGCTGCACGGGCGGGCGCCCCAGGTGTCCCCGGTATGGGCATGCCGGGCATGGCTCCGCCGGGCAAGGGGAAATCCGAGGACGACGACCGCACCCACAAGTCGCCGGACTGGCTGAAGAACAAGCAGAACGCCGAGGACCTGCTGGGTACACCGCCGCACACGCTGCCCGGCGGCGTGATCGGCGCCGAGGAACCCGCACCCACCCCCGAGACACCCTGACCGATGACAACCGAATGGGATTGGGACCCGGATGATTTCGCGGTCCTCTGGAACAGCGACGCACACGACCGATTCCCCCGGCCATTGTCCTACACGAGCAGGTTCCCGACCACGAACCAGGTAGCCCAACACCGCACCGCAGTGCGCGCCCGCTACGACCGCGACGAAACCGACCTCATCCACCTGGCATTCCACACGCTGGACGCGGCCGACCTGCGCATCGAAATCCTCGGCGATTCCACAACTCTCGGAAACGGCGACCCACGTCAGTACCGAGTCCTGGGTGCCCGAACCACCCACCACGCGGTCCTGCTCACCCAGACCGCCACCGCCACCGTGCACGGTCGCATCCGTTGCCGTCTCTTCACCCCCGCCGAACTGCCGTCCCGTCTGGCCCGCATCCTGCCCCGCCACCCGGCCGGCACCGAACAACCGGAAACCTTCCACCGGGCCGACCTCACCGCAGACACCGCACCCGAAGACCATCGGCCGGATCCACGCCGCCGCCTACGCCAGCGAATCCGCCGAGCAGACGGCGGCGGTGTAGCCGCCCTGACCACCGGCCCCCTCTACGCGGAGCCGACCCCGTCGTTCACCACCCAATGGCTCGACATCCCCGGCGACGGCCGCTACCTGCAACAACTGACCCGCGACCACCTCACCCTCCGCCCGGCCGCCATCCCCGACCTCACCACCCTGTTCACCACGTGGATCGACCACACCCTGAAACGCCAACGCGCCCAAGAACGCTGGTAACGAGCAGTAACCTTGTCTGTGCCGCTGTGCCGCTGTGCCGCTGTGCCGCTGTGCCGCTGTGCCGCTGTGCCGCTGTGCCGCTGTGCCGCTGTGCCGCTGTGCCGCTGTGCCGCTGTGCCGCTGTGCCGCTGTGCCGCTGTGCCGCTGTGCCGCTGTGCCGCTGTGCCGCTGTGCCGCTGTGCCGCTGTGCCGTGAAATGCGTGTTCGCGATTCATGAATGGTTGTCGCGCAGGGAGCCTCGGATCTCGTGGGCCAGGTGGGCGGCCGCATCACGGAGTGACTCGGCCATCGGATGCCGCAGTGCGGCGGAATCGGTGCGCGCAGCCAGGAAGGTGGGCCGGGTGGCGTCGGGGTGGTCGATGCGGATCACCGACACCGTGTGCGGTAGTGCGGGCACCATCAGTCCGGGGACGACGGTGACGCCCAGGCCCGCTGCGACCAGGCCCAGTTTGGCGACCCAATCGCGAGCCACGTAGGCGACGGTGGGCCGTCGCGCCGGATCGGTCCATGTCCCGAGCAGGGTGGTGGCGGGGTCCTCGCTGCCGGTGATCCACCGCTCGCTGTGCAGCCGAGCGGGTGGCACGCTCACCGATCCACTCAGCGGATGTCCTCGCGGCACGGCCACGTAGAGCCAATCCTCCAGCAGGATCGACGTTTCCACCCCTTCCGGCAATTCCAGTCGACCGGAGATCACTGCCAGATCGATGCGGCCGCGGCCCAGCGCGCTCAGCAGCGCCGGGCTCGTTCCTTCCCGTAGTCGCTGCCGTAATTCCGGAAAGCGCTGCACGGCAACGGATATCGCGTGCGGTACGAGATACGCTGTGGCCGTGGAGAATGCGCCCAAGCGCAGCAGGGCCGGTGACCTGCTGCCCAGGTCGCGCAGTTCCCCACGGGCGGTATCGAGTGTGTCCAGTACCGAATCGGCGTGGCGCAACACCACCCGACCGGCCTCGGTGGGCCGCACTCCGCGGGCCCACCGCTCGAACAGTGGCCGTCCGGCGGCCTGTTCCATCAATGTGACCTGGCGCGATACGGCGGACTGGGTATAGCCCAGTCGCTCCGCCGCACCCGAGAACGACCCCGTGCGCGCCGCCTCCCGGACCACGCGCAGACCTGTCACCGTGAACTCACCCATGCGAATTACTGATACCAGCTGTGCGAGATCCTCGCTGGTCGCACAGCCGGGACGGCCGTAGATTCGGCTTCGTGAGCAACAAAGCCTTCATCGAAGAACTGTTCAGCCAACTGGCACAGGGGAATTCGCAAGCGCTGGGTGCGGCGATGGCCGACGACTGCCGCTGGGTGTTTCCCGGGAACTGGTCGTGGTCCGGCGTGTGGGAGCCCAAGTCGGCGGTTCTCGACGGTCTGTTGCGCCCGTTGGGCCGCCAATTCGCCGACGGTTACCGCAACGAGCCCGATCTGATCGTCGCGGAAGGAGACCGGGTCGTCGTCCAGGCGCGCGGCTACGCCACCACCACCCGCGGCGAGCGGTACCACCAGACCTACTGCTTCATCTTCCGCATCACCGACGGCCGCATCGTGGAGGTGATCGAACATTGCGATACGGCGCTGGTGGAGCGGGTTCTCGAGCCGCTGGTCCCGGCACCTCGCTGATTAATCCAACCGGAGAACCGGTGTGGCGTGGTCTCATTCGTTCCGGCGCCGGGCACGCTCGATGACCTCCTCTTCGGTGAGCGCGCTGGACGGGTGGTGGCTCAGGCACATCGGTACGTCGATCTTCTCGAAACCCGAACCCTCCGTGGCCCCGTAGAAGCGGCCGGCCTTCAGGTGCGAAATGTCGTCTATCCGGCCACCTTTGGCGCGCGCCAGTTCGGTGGCGGCCTGGATCTGCACCGATGCGTTGAGCAGTCCGAAGAATTGGGTCGCGGCGTTGCCGGTCACCATGTTGTCCAACGCCTTCGGCGCCTGGGTTGCGTACACCATGCCGAGTCCGTACTTGCGGGCCTGGGTGGCCAGCTTCAGGGTGCTCTCCTTGGATGCGTTGGAGCGCAATGACGGTACGAACGTCTGTGCCTCGTCGAGGACGAAGAGACTGCCCAGGGGGCGATCTCGTGCCGGGTTGCGCTTGATCCACGCGAACAACGCCAACTGCAATTGGTTGACGAACGTCTGGCGCTGCTCGTCGGTCGGCAGCCCGATGAAATTGACGACGGATACGCGAGCGCGTTTGCCCGCGGCCGGGGTCAGCAGTGCGCCGGGATCCAATCGCTCGCCCGCGCCGCCGAACACCGGATCGTTGATCATCGCCGCGGTGAGACTGTCGGCCATCTCCGCGGCCCGGCGCGATGCGTTCGCGATGATGCTGACGCCCTCGGGCAGGTTCGCGAGCAGGGCCACGAAATCGCGCAGTTCGCTGCCACCCTGGGTGGCGAAGTGGGTGAGGGCCTCGCGCAGCACGGCCGCACCCTTCGGGGTTTCACGGCTGGTCAGCCCGGCTCTCGGCAGCAGTCCGGCGACGGAGGCATCGATGGAGGTGAGCAATTCGTCGGGATCGTCCAGCACATCACGGAAGTCGGGCAGCGGATTCAGCGCGAGGGGGCGGCCCGCTTCGCGCCGGGGAGTCCACACGACCACATCGGTGTTCTCGAGGTATTCCGCGGCACGGTCCGCATCGCGGGGACCCCAGCCGATCGGCGGTTCCGGCCAGGGGTCGCCCAATCTCGCCAGGTCGTTGTTGCTGTCGATCAGGATCGCCGAAACACCCTGCAGCGCGGCTTCTTCCACCAGACGCCGGAGCAGCACCGTCTTGCCCGAACCGCTACCGGCGAAAACGGCAGTGTGCTTGCGCAACAGAACGAGGGGGACGCGGAATTCGTTCCGGCCGTCCATGGTCCGACCCAGCGGAACCGCCGGTTTCGTCCCGGCCGGGCCGGGCTCGGTGTGTGGCGGTGGTGTGCTGCCGGGTTTCGTTGTCGCGGTGTCGGTTTCGATCGGGTGCGCCGGCGCAGGCTCCGGCTCGGCGAATCCGTCGAAGGTCGATTTCCTCGTTCCGGCCGCCGGATCAGTCGGCACGGCCGCCGGGTCGATCGGCACGGCCGCCGCATCGATCGGCACGGCCGGGATCACCCTGCTGAGCAATTGCGACCGGCTCGCCGGTTTCCGGACCACGAGCCAGTCGGCGAAGCCCGCCGCGGAGTCGAGGAGCATCGCATCCAGCGCGGCGAAGACCCGGAGATCCTCTTCGGAGATGGGGACCGCGACGCCGCCGGCCGCCTGGAATTCGCTGAGCATCTCGGAGGTGACCCGGCCGGGCGAGAACGGCATGTTGCGCACCACGACGAGATGCCGTTTGTCCGTGCCGGGTTGGATTCCCGCCTCGAGCGACGCCGAGCGCAACCGGGTCTGCACGGCACGCGCATGGGTGTGGCCGATCGATCGGAAGCTCCAGTGCTCCTCGTCCTCGGTCGCCTCGTCGAGTGTGCGGCGCAGCCGGGCATGCAGCGCGGACTGCAAGGTGGCCGCCTGATCGACGGTCAGCCCCTTCCCGCTGCCGCGTTGTTCCAGCGCGAAGGACCGCAATGCGGCGTTGAGCAGCGCGAACATTCGCTCGTCCTCGTGCCGGGGATCCAGTGGCGCAACCACATCCGCGGATCGGCACAGGCGCTCGAACTGGGCGTCGAACACCGCCATCTCGTCGGGAGCGGGCGGTGTGGGCAGCGGTACGGGCCTGTCCTCCGGCGCTTCGAAATGTTCGAGTTCGGTGATCGTGCCGAGGTTCAGGCACCGCTGGACGTGCTCGTCGACCTGTTGCAACAAGCGGCGCGGCGTGTAGTTGGCCACCGCGCGATCCTCGAAGGCCAGTGGCGAGACCGGCCAGCTCGGAAACGGGGGTTCGAAGCCGATCTCGCCGTACTGCGCCGCCAGATGTCGTACGACGATCGTTCGTGCCATATCGGTGCTGGGCATGTTGGTCGACAACTCGAGCACGGTGAAGCGATCGGCGGCGGAGTTGACCGCGCGGTCCGCCAGGAGCTCCCACGATTTGGGAATGCAGGCGGCCACGATGATCGTGCGCACGGTTTCTTCCCGCATCCGCATGAGGCCGTCGGCGAGGTCCTGGGCCAGCCGGTTCTCGCCACCGTGGCCCGATTGCGCGATCACGGAATCGATCTGATCGACCGCCAGGACCACCGGGCCGGTGAGCGCGAACAACCAGGACAGGTCGTTGAAGATCTGCTGGGAGGTCCGTCGTCGGCTGCGGAAACCCCATGCCGCACGGTCGGTTTCGTCGATGCCGTCCTCGAGCAGCAGGAAACTGAGTCCGACATCGCGCACATCGCGCTGGTTGGCCTGATAGAGCACGAGCGCGCGCAGCGTGTCCTGATAGTCGCGCATCGACTGACTGTCGAAATCGTCCACCTGGGCGATGAACTCGTCGAGGTGGTCCCGGCCGACCGTGAGTGTGCCGTGCAACCGGACCCGTAATTCGCGGTCGCACCCGGCGATCTGGCTCAGCGCGTCGATGATCCGGCCGAGCTGCCCGCCGTCGGCCCCGCGCAACTGGTTGACGATGCCGTGCACCGCGCCGGCCCAGAACGAGGCGCCGTCGAGCAGTTTCGGCATGAAGAACGATCCGCCCTGCTCCTGAACGTATGCGCGCAGCCAGCCGAGCATGTGCGTCTTGCCGACACCGCGCTCACCGCTGAGTATCAGACCGGTCGGCTGGCTGCGCGGTCTGCTCGCGGCCGCCTCCACGGCGCGCCGGATCCTCGCGGTGGCCAGCGGATGCAGACCGTCGACGTGGTAGCGTAGGGGGCTCCAGATCCCTTCCGTGCCGAGCACACTGCCGAATTGGATCGCGGAGAGTGCCCGGCGCTGGTCTTCGTTCATTTCGGCGCCTCGATGGTGAGCAGATGTCGGGGCGTGCCGCCCAGCCGGACCGCGGCCGCCCGATCCTCTTCGGTGAGCAGTTTCTGATCGGCCTCGGCCCGCACGTGCACATCGTGGCGGCGAGCCAGTTGTTCCAGCGCGCGGTCGACATCGTCCCGGGGCAGGCCGGTCAGCTTGGTCCGCAGCACCGCCAGCCGCACGGGAGTGCCACTGCCACGGGTCAATTCCGCGTACGCGGTCTCCACCCGTCGCGCCACATCGGGCCGGAAGACGTCGGACAGGGTGTGCCCGCTGTCGGTCAGATGGCGGCCCACCCCGGCGAGCACGGTGTACAGCGCACCACCCGCGCAGCCGGAACGCGCAGGGCGGGAACGGGTCAGCTCCAAGGCACACCACTTCGTGCCGCGATCGGTGAGCTCGTGGACATAGGCCCGGTTCACCTTGACACTGCCGACCAGCCCCAGATCGTTGAGTCGCTGACGGTACCGGCCGTCGAGTTTGACACCGGCCAGTGCGAGCAACTCGGCGTTGGTGAGCTCACGGGCCTCCGCCATCAGCACGAGCAGGACACAGCGTTCGGTGAGGGTGAGCTGATCTTCGGGCATATCGCCTCTTCTTTCACGGTCGGGGGTGGATGATGAAACCTGTTTCCGCGGTGGTGATCTCGCGGGTCCGCCGGGTCCGGGCGAGGGATCCGGACGCGCGCACGAGCCGGCCGTCCCGATGCGCGGCCAGCGCCGCGGCGTATTGCGTGGCATCGGCCAGCCGCACCGCGACCAGTTGCGGTTGCCGTGCGGGTTCGGTGTCCCCGGCGATGAGCGTGCCGCGCACCTTGATTCGCCAGCGGTCCCCCTCCTCGTCGTCGGACAGCTCGGTCACCAGCCCCGCCACCGTGGCGGTCTCGATCACCTGCGCGGTGGGCCGGCTCGCGGCACGCAGGTGCTCGCCCGCACCGGCCGGAAACCGCAGCGCCACGTTGTCCCGCGGAATGAGTTGTGACCAGCGGAAACCGAGTTCGAACGGGGCATTGTGCTCGCTGCCCGCCAGCTCGGCCAGCGCGCCGCAGATCACCTCGGGCACGTCCGCTTGCGAGATCCGTTCCACGGCATCGGTTTCCGACTGCACTGCCGACAGCAACCGGGCCGAGCTGTCCAGCAGGCGCAGGGTCGTCCGGCGGCCGAGCGGCTCGGGATCGGCGCCGTCGATCGGGACCCGGACATCGATCCCGAACGTCTCGGTGGACACCGTCAGCAGTGATCGTTCCAGCAGGGAGCGCACCACATCCGGCGGCCGGCCCGGCAGACCGGAACGGTTCTCGTCCAACGACTCTCGTGCGCAGATCGAGAGGAGGTCACGCACGCCGCTCACCGCACCGGCGCCGGTGGTCAGGGTGAGGGCGGTATTCCCGCCCGCTCGGTACGACACGAGATCGGTTGCGGGAGTGATTATGTCGGACCGGACGTCGGCGGCCGCGCGGTCCTCGGCGGCCGCGACGCACCGGATCAGCTCACGCAGCCGCAGCTGCGCGTCGATCACGGTGTCCGACGGCGGTAGCAGTACGTCGTAGTCGTCCCTGCTCCAGACCTCCGCACCGCGCCAGCGTCCGCTGACGATCCATCCGTGCGTCCGGAGATAGGTGGTCACATCCTCGATCCGCGGCGGCTGTGTCATCGCCGGTCACCCGATCGGAGTGACGATATTGCCGAGAACGAGTCCGCGCAGGCTTTCCGCGGTCAGCACATTGCTCATCGGGAGTTTCACCCGGATGTGCCGATCGCGCCGGGACGACGGTAGCGGCGAAAGGTCGCTGAGCGATACGTAATACCCGATATGACGTAACAACAGACCGAATGTGCTGAGGTCGGCGTAATTGGTGGAACTACGCGGAACATGAACTACGAAAAGGTATCTCGGCACCGTGAAGTCCGGGCCCGCCAGGTTGTTGAACTGGGCGTGGCTCAGGCCGTCGTAATTGACCACACCGTTGGTGGTGTCGAGCGTGGAAACGGTCTTGACCTGCACGTCGATTCGTGGCGAGAAACCGCGCGGCGTACGGCCGGGCAGTTTCAGGCACAGGTCGACGGTGTCGAGGTCCACATCGTCCTGTGACCAGATCAGCCCGGCCGCCGAGGCCAGTACGCGAATGTAGTCCGCACCGAATTTCCCCTGATGATTCCCTGGATCCAGCACTGTCCCCTCCGACCGGCCGGAATGTTGCTGGTGTACCTCCGGCTCTGCGCCGATCGATACTGTAGCGATTCCGTCGCGTTCGAGCGGCGTATCCGGGCAATTCCGTGGCGTATCGGTCCGAACGGTGGCGAAGCGGGCCCGGAATCGGATGACGATTCCGGGCCCGCGCGCAATTACCCTCAGGCCCAGGCGAGTTCGGCCTGCTCGTCCACCGGGGCGGCCCAGTCGATGCGGTAGCTCTGTTCGCGGCGCATGATCTGCTGGAGTTTGGACGAGCCGAACATCAGGGGCATCAGGGCGGGCATGACCTTACGCATCACGGGCCCTGGGGTTTTGGCGTGGTTGATCCGCGCGCCACGGGCGGCGATGGCTTCGACGCGGGGGCGGCGGAATCGTTCGTAGGCGGTGAAAGCCGTTGCCGGATCGTCGAAGTCGCGCAGGCAGCGAGCCAGCTGGATGGCGCTCTCGATGGCCTGCGAGGCACCCTGACCGGTGCTGTTGCTGGGGGCGTGCACGCTGTCGCCGACCAGGACCATGCGGCCGCGGTGCCAGTGCGGGACCGGCGGCATGATGTGCAGGGCGCCGGAGACGACCAGATTCTCGGGGCGGGTGTGGCGGACCAGGTCGGCGCCGGGGACGTCCTCGCCGTAGGTGTCGCGCATGGTGCGCAGCCACTGCTCGTTGGAGATCGCGCGGGCCTCGCTGATCGACATGTAGCGCTTGCTGGGCAGGTTGGCGCCCCACCCGACGCGGCCGTCGGCGCCGACCCAGTACAGGTAGTAGGCGTTCTTGCCGAAGGCGAAGATCATGGTGTGGGCGGGGGTGTCCAGCGTGTGATCGGAGAGTGCGCCGAAGCCGAGCATGCCCGTGTAGTTCGCGCCGGGAGCATTCGGATCGATGAGGTCGCGGACGGTGGATTTCACTCCGTCGCAACCGATCAGGATGTCGGCGGTGGCGCTGGTGCCGTCGGCGAAATGCGCGGTGATGTGGTCGGCGCGCTCGTCCACGCGCACCAGGCGCTTGTCGTATTCGAACGGGATGCCCGCGGCGACAGCGTGATCGTGCAGCGCGGTGTGCAGATCGCTGCGGTCGACCAACTGCTGTGGTTCCAGGTCGGCGGCGGTGGGCATCTCGATCGTCTTGTGGCCGAAGGACATCGCGCTGTGCCGGATCGGCAGTGCGAGTCGGCGGATCGCGTCACCGGCGCCGATGACGTCGAGGGCGGCCAGGCCGTTGGGGGCGAAGCCGAGGCTGGAGCCGATGTTGACGGCCGGGCCGGAGTACGCCTCGAAGACGCGGGCCTCGATACCGGCCATCTGCAGTGCGGTGGCGGTCACCGGCCCGGCGACGCCGCCGCCGATGACGAGTGCGGAACGAATGGACATGACTGAGTTCTCCCTGCGGTTGCGTGTTTCTACGCCCGAACCGGGGCGTGCAGGGAGCGCGGTTATCCTTGGTTTGCCAGCCTTGGGCCGGATTCGCCTGCACGAATGTGGTTCGAGACGGTATTTCGATCGGGCTCGGCGCAGGTGTTGCCGCACCTCGCCGGGCCCGGTTGCCGGTGGCGGATCAGTGACCCGCCGGTGGGTCGGAATCCCCCCTCTCGATCGGGCTCATGCCCTCGGGGAAATCGATCGTGCCGATCTCGCCGGGGGTGAGAACGTTCTCGGTGTGCAGTCGCTGCCAGAACTCGACACCGGGGAAGGTGCCGGAGGTCAGTTCCGCGCGGAAGCCGCGGACCCATTCGGCCTCGGCCTCGAGCATCGCGGCGCCGAATTCGGCCTCGATCATGAACAGCCGCGGGATCAGGTCCCGCTGTTCGGCGATCTCCTGCCGGACGTCGGCGATCTGCTCGGCCAGCCGGTCCAGTCGCACGCTCAGCAGCGTGATCAGATCGTCCGGCGGGATCATCGCCACGATGGACAGGCCGGCGACGAAGCGGTGGTGCTCCGGCTCGGGAGTGGAGATGAGCTCGCGGGTCCAGTCGACCGCCTCGGCGTGTCCGGCCTCGGTGAGCCGGTAGATGACCCGCTCCGGGCGGGCGCCCTCGCGTTCGCTGCCGACCACCTCGAGAAAGCCGTGCTTCTCCAGATTCTGGACGACGGTGTAGAGCGAGCCCCACTTGATGTCCATGTCGCGGTCCTTGCCGCGATCCTTCAGGACCGCCGCGATCTCGTAGCGATGCATGGGCCGCTCGATCAGCACGGCCAATACGGCCAGGGCCAGCAGATTGCCGACCTTGCGCTTCTGCGCCATCCGGGCTCACCTCCTTACTCGTCTACGAATATACGTCTACGAGTATTCGTCGGCAAGTGCTCGGCGGCGGATATTCCGGATCAGGGGGCGTCGCGGGGCCGGAACCGGTTGCGGAGATGGTCGGCGGTGGCCTCGTCGGCCGGGAGGAAGGCCTCCAGATGCACCTCCGCCAGCGCCACATCGGTGGCGGTGGCGAACGAGGTCAAGGTGGTGATCAGGCGCAATTCGGTTCCGCCGGTGCGCAGCCGCAGCGGTACGGCGAAGCCGAGATAGCCGGGGCCGAGGTCGGCGGGCGGCAGGTACGACTCCAGTTCCTCGATCATGGCGTCGAGTTCGGGATCCGGGCTCGTGCGGGCGCGGTGGCGCAGCGCCTCGGTCACGTGCCGGCCCCATTCCGGCAGGTTGCGGACCCGTTTCGCCAGGCCGTCCGGGTGCAGGGCCAGGCGGCGCACGTTGATCGGCGGCCGCAGCAGTTCCGGCGCGCTGTCCTCGGTGAACAACGTGAAGCCCGCATTGGCCTCCAACAGGGTGCCGTAGCGATCCACGATGATCGCCGGATACGGCAGGTGGCCCGCGAGCACGGTGCGCAGCGCCGCCCGCACCGGCGCCAAACCCGGTGCGCCGAAATCGGATTCGGTGAATGCCGGCGCGTAACCGGCCGAGATGAGCAGTGCGTTGCGCTCGCGCAGCGACAGCCGCAGCGATTCGGCCAGCCGGACCACCACCGCCCGGCCGGGCTGGGATCGGCCCTGCTCCAGGAAACTCAGATAGCGCTGGGTGGTGCCGGCGCGGATCGCCAGATCCAGCTGGCTCAACCGCCGCACACCGCGCCATCGGCGCAGCTCACGGGCGAACAGTCCGGTCTCGGCCACAGTGGTCACCGCACCATCCTGACCCCTCGCGCCGACACCGTGCCATACCCTGCGGGGAATCGCGCGACCACCACCGCCCGGCCCAGACTCGGCGGCATGACCGATATCGAACTGAAGCAGCTGACCGATCGCTGGGTCGCCCAGTGGAACGAACCCGATCCGGTGCGACGCCGGGAGCTGATCCGCGAATTGTGGGCCGAGGACGGCTACCAGCTCATGGTGCATCCGCCGGAGGAGATGCGCGCGGCCGCGGCCCGGCTGTCCGTCCCGTTCCCCGCCCTGGAGATCCGGGGACACGACGCACTCGCCGAGCGGGTCGGCCGCGCCTACGAGATGTTCGTCGGCACCGGTGAATTCGTCTTCGCGCAGCAGGGCGAGCCGGTCCGGCACGCGGGTGCGGCGGTCGCGGTGACCTGGGTGATGCGTTCGCGCGCAGACGATTCCGTCGCCGGCTCCGGGCTGGAGGTACTCACCTTCGCCGCCGACGGCCGGGTCCGCAGCGATCACCAGTTCGTGGCATGACCGCGGACGGCACCCTGCGCTACACCGCCATCGTGACCGGCGCGGACGGCGGTTCGCGATTCACCGATGCCGACATCCCGCTCGCCGCCCGTGAGATCGCGGCGGGAGTACCGCCGATGCGGATCGGCGGCCTGCCGTCGGCGGCCGGCGTGGCCTATGTGCGCAGCGAATTCTTCGACAGCACACCGCATCCGGCGCCGGCCCGGCAGTGGGTCGTGATGGTGCGGGGCGTGATCGAGGTGACCACCACCGACGGTGTGCGCCGGCGCTTCGGCCCCGGCGATCTGGTGCTGGCCGCCGATACCGACGGGACGGGCCACAGCACCGTCGCCGTCGGCGCGCCGCCGTTCGAAGCTCTCTTCATCCCCGTCGATTTCCGGAGTGGATCATGAATTCTGTTGCCTATCAACTCTTTCCCGGGCAAGGACCGGAGGGCCTGCGGGCCGCGCCCAGGCCGGTGCCGCGGCCGGGGCCGACCCAGCTCGTGGTGCGGGTGCGGGCCGCGTCGTTCAACCGCCGCGATCTGATGTTGATGGACGGTACCTATCCGCTGCCCGCGACACCCGGTGTCGTCCCGTTGTCCGACGGGGTCGGTGAGGTGATCGCCGTGGGCGACGGCGTCACCCGGGTCGCGGTCGGTGACCGGGTCACCGCCACCTACTACCTGCACTGGCTGCGCGGCCCGCAGCGGCTCGCGCACGTCCTCGACCAGTACGGTGCGAATCACGACGGGTGGCTCGCCGAACATATTGTGCTGGAGGAGGATTCGGTCGTCATCGTGCCGGATCACCTCACCGATGCGGAGGCGGCGAGCCTGACCTGCGCCGGGGTGGTGGCGTGGAAGACGCTGGCGGATCCCGCGCCGGTGCTGCCCGGCGAGACCGTACTGACCGTCGGCACCGGCAGCGTCGCGCTGTTCGCGGTGCGGTTCGCGCGATTGCGCGGGGCGCGGGTGCTGTCGATCACCTCGAGCGCCGAGAAGGCGAAGCGGTTGCGCGAGATCGGCGCCGACGAGGTGATCGACCGCACCGAACTCCCGGACTGGGAACAGGCGGTCCTGGACCGCACCGACGGCGCCGGGGCCGACCACGTGGTGGAGGCGGTCGGGCCACCCACGCTCGCGAAATCCGTTGCGGCGTCGGCCTTCAACGCCCGGATCACCCTGATCGGAGCATTCCCGGCCGACGGTCCGGCGGGGGATCCGTTCCTCGGCAGATATCTGTCGATCCGCCGGATCGCGGTCGGCAGCCGGGCCGATTTCGAGGATATGAACCGCGCGATCACCGCGCACCGGCTGCGTCCGGTCGTGGACCGGGTGTTCCCCTTCGAGGCCGCCGTCGACGCCTATCGCTGTTTCCGCGAGGGCGATCCGTTCGGGAAGGTGGTGATCGAGCGCGGCTGAGTCACGGGTACTCGGCCGAAATCCGCACCAGCCGCGCGATATCGGCCGGGCCGACCCGGCAGCAGCCCCCGATGATGTCGGCGCCGAGGGAAAGCCATTCGCGCACGGCCGTTTCGGTGAACTCGGAGGCGCCGGTCCAACGCCGCCGCGCCGGATCCCAGCCCTCACCGCTGTTCGGATACACCACGATCGGCTTGCCGGTGACGGCGCGGGCGGCGGTGATCGCGGGGGCGACATCGGCGGGGCGGCAACAGTTCACGCCGACCGCCACCAGATACGGGGTGCTCGCCGCCACCGCGAACGCCTCGGTCAGCGGCTGCCCGGCCCGGGTGCGGTCACCGTCGACGGTGTAGCTCAGCCACGCCGGGAAGCCGGCCTCGGCCACCAGATCGGCCAGTGCCACCGCCTCGTCGATATCCGGAATCGTCTCCAGCGCAAGCAGATCGGGATCCGCCGCGAGCAGCGCCTCGAACCGGGGACGATGCCGGTCGCGCAGGGCGGCGACGCCGAGCCCGTATCGGCCGCGATATTCGGAACCGTCCGCGAGCATCGCCCCATACGGTCCGACCGAGGCCGCGATCCAGCGCGGCCGGCCGTCCCCGGCGACCTCGTCGCGGGCCTCCCGGGCCAGCGTCACGCTGCGGCGCAGCAGCCGGGTGGTGGCCGCGTGATCCAGTCCGCGGGCGGCGAAGCCCTCGAACGACGCCTGATAGCTCGCGGTGATCGCGATGCGGGCGCCGGCCCGGAAGTAGGCCGCGTGCACCGCCCGGATCTCGTCGGGGGAATCGAGCAGCAACCGGGCCGACCACAACGCATCCGTCAGGTCGTGTCCGCGGGCCTCCAATTCGGTCGCGAGACCACCGTCGGAGATCACGGGCCGTGCGCTCGGGTCGAAAACCACGGCACCACTGTATTACGGTCGGTACATGGTAGACAGACGCGATCTGCAACACCGGTTGATAACGACTTTTCAACGACACGTGGCCAATCCGATTTCGCGGCGGCTGGGCACTCAGACACTTCTCGAAACCACCGGCCGGGTGAGTGGCCGGCCGCGCGTCACACCACTGGGCGGGCGTCGGGTCGGCGATTCGTTCTGGTTCGTCTCCGAATTCGGGGAGCGGTCGCAATATATTCGTAATATCCGGGCGGACAATCGCGTTCGGCTGCGGCTGCACGGACATTGGCATTCCGGTATCGCACATGTCCTGAACGGCGACGATGCCAAATCGAGGCTGAAGGAACTGCCGCGTGCGAACAGTGCCGCGGTGCGTGCGGTCGGTACCGATTTGCTCACGGTCCGCGTCGATCTGAACTGATCGCGCGTCACAAACACTGCAATATAGTCTTCTTGGTACTGTGCCGAAGTGATGGGCTTTCGTATCGGTGGTCGCACACTGGTCGACGAAAGGTTCCGACAATGGAGTCACCGGAGGATTCGCAGCCGACCCGTTCGGCGAACGGAAACAGCACCACCACACGCACTGTGGCAATAGTCGCGGTCGCCGTCGCGATCGTCGCCGTCGCCGCGCTGATCGGGGTGTTGTTCGACCGTTCCGGTAAGGATGTCGACCCGCAATCCGTCGCGGCCACCGGTGAGATCGGGAACGGCCCGGCCGGCGACGGCCGCCACAACGGCGACGACTGTGCCGAGGACGAGGTGACCGGCCAGTGGGCCGTGCGCAACGGGCACTGGGAATGCCTGCCGCTGGTCCGCATGGAGGAACACCGGCTCGGCGAGGATTGCAGTCACGACGGTCTGGTCGCGCAGTGGGGGCTGGTGGTCGGACGCGGCTGGGAGTGCGTCTCGCAGGTGGACAGCGGCGGCACCCAGCGCGACGGCGCCGACTGCTCGCACAACGGCATCACTTCGCACTGGGAACGGCCGGTCGGCCACGGCTGGGAATGTGTGCCGGGAGCCCCGCGGACACTGCAGCGGGTACAGGGCACGCCTTCGGGTACCGCCACGCCGGGCGCCCCGATCTCGCCGGTACCAGGCGCGCCCGAGCAACTGGGAGCGCCGTCCGCGGTGCCGGGCACCCTGGCCCCGCAGGTCCCCGAACAGCCCGTCACGCCCGAACCGCCGATCCTGCCCGAACCCCAGGCCCCGAACCTCGAACCCGGCCGGCCGGACGCGTTCCCGGCGCCCGCGCCGCCGCCGTGGCTCATCCCGTTCCTCTGGCACTGAGGCTGCCGCGGCCGTGTCCCCCGGATCGCGTAGGGTGCAGGCGTGCCACGTGACCTCGCCGATCTGCCCTACACCGGCCGCCTCGAGGTGTTCCACGGCGAGCCGGAATACGACACCGATTACGAATACGTACATCTCGACGAGCGCGCCTTCACCGATCTGGATGCCCGCGGTATCCGGTTCTCCCGCTCGGCCTTCACCGGCGTCGAGTTCACCGGTGGCGAGTTCCGGCAGGCGCGGTTCGACGAGGTGCTGCTGCGCGCGGTCCGCTGGATCGGCGGCGACCTGGGCGAATCCGGCTGGCTGGACACCGAACTCGTCGACAACGCGCTGACCGGTGTCGACCTCGTCGGCGCCCGGCTGGACCGGATCCGCTTCACCGGCTGCAAATTCGAGGCGGTGAACTTCCGGGCCTCCCGGCTGCGCGACGTCACCTTCACCGATTGCCTGCTGCGCGGTACCGATTTCAACGAGGCGACGCTGGCCCGGGTGTCGTTCCCCGGCTCCCGGCTCGAGGGTGTCACGGTGCACCGCACCACCTTCACCGAGGTCGACCTGCGCGGCGCCCGCACCCTCGATCTCACCGGCGGGATCGCGGCGCTGAAGGGCGCGATCATCAGCAGCGGTCAATTGTTCGACCTGGCACCGGCATTCGCGCGCGCCGCCGGGATCGTGGTCAGCGACGACTGACCGGGCTCAGGCGTGCGCGGTTTTCCCGCCGTCGATGACCAGTTGCGCGCCGGTGAGATACGGATAATCGGGTGCGGCCAGGGTGAGCGCGAAGGTGGCGATCTCCTCGGCGGTCGCCAGACGCCCCATCCCCGGCACATTGCTTCGCGCCCACTGCCGGATGAACACCTCCCACGCGTCGTCGGGAATATGTTCCATTCCCGCTGCGCGACGGACCAATTCGGTATCGGTGGTTCCAGGGACCAGCGCGTTCACCCGGATCCCGGCGTCGGCGTAGTCCAGCGCCGCGGCCTGCACCAGCCCGATCAGGCCGCGTTTGCTCGCGGTGTAGGCGGCGCGACCGGCCTGCGTGGCAATGGCATTCGAGGACGCAGTGACGACGACGGTGCCGCCGCCCGCGCGGAGCAGGTGGGGCACTTCGTATTTGAGAGCGAGGAAGGTGCCGCGCAGATTGGTGTGCACGACCCGGTCGAACTCCTCGGCGCTGTACTCGTGCAGCTTCTTCTGTACGGTGATGCCCGCATTGTTGAAGGCGACGTGCAGTCCGCCGTACCGGTCGGCGGCGGTGTCGACGAACCGCCGGACCTCGTCCTCGATCAGGACATCGGCCCGGATGTAGGTGGCCTCGCCACCGGCGGCGCGGATGTCCCGCTCCACCGCGGCGCCGCGGTCGGTTCGCCTGCCGCAGAACGCGACTCGGGCACCCTCGGCGGCGAACAACTTCGCCGCCGCCGCACCGATGCCGGAGGTGGCGCCGGTGATCAGGACCACCTTGCCGTCGAACCGGCGCAATCCGGTGGCGGGCAGCCGCGGCGGGGTGGCATCGGTGCCGAGCGCCACACCGCCGGCCAGTCCGGCCGCACCCGCGACCACCCCGGTCGCCGCCAAGGCGCCCAGCAGTCTGCGGCGGTTCGATCGGCGGCCGGTGAATTGTTCTGCGGCACTGTGCTCTCGGGCGTCCCCCCGGCTCGATGGTGCGCCGCCGGAGAGTGTGGTCCCGTCCTGGTCGGAGTGGTCAGTGCGGTCGTCCCGGTCAGCGCCGCCAGTGCGATCAGTGCGATCAGTGCTATCAGCGTGATCGGAGTGATCGGAGTGATCGGTGCGGTCAGTGTGGTCAGTGTGGTTTTCCCGGTCAGCGCTCCCAACGCCCCCAGCTCCCCTGCCCCTAGTGCTGGTGCGGTCAGTGCGGTCATTGTGGTCGTCCTGGTCAGTGCGGTCGGTGTGGTCGTCGCGATCGGAGTGATCGGGGCCGGTGTGGTCGGAATTGTCGTTGTCGGACATGGGTTCACTGTCGTCTCGGTCGGCGGCGCGCGGATCGGCCCGATGGCCGGGATCGACGCCGGGCGGGGGAGCGGATCTCCTCCTTCGGGAGGAGTCGCCCGCCGCCGGTGGGCGGCATCATGGGGTGGTGGATGTGTCGGCGGCGTGGTCCCGGAGGCCGGAGCCGGCCGGGGTCGCGCGCGGGATCGAATGGTTGTTCCACGAGCGGTCGCTGCCGGTGCGGCTGCCCGCGTTGCTGTTGCTGGCCACGGGATGCCTGCTGTGGCTGGGCAATTCGCCGACCATCGTGGATTGGGCACTCGGACTGCTCGCGGTGGCGGCGACCGTGGGTGGCGCCCGTCGGCCGCTGACCACCTCGCTGCTGACCACGGGACTGCTGGTCCTCGGTTTCGAGTTGGGGCACACCGGCCCGCTGGTCGGTAAGGCGGCCGCGGCGGTGGCGTTGACCGAACTGGCGCTGCGCCGGGGCGGATGGCGGCCGTGGCTGGGTGCGGGCGCGCTGGCCGCCGCCTATCTGCTGCATCCGGCCGGTGGCGCCGCGGCGATCGGTTACCGGGCCGTGGTGATGGCCGGGTTGCCGTTGGTGATCGGTGCGCTGCTGCGCAACGCGCTCGACAGCGCTGCCCGCGCGCATCGGATCGCGGACGAGATCGCCGCGCGGCGGCGGGCCGAGGTCGCGGCGGCGCGGACCGCCGAGCGTTCCGCGATCGCCCGGGAACTGCACGATCTGATCGCCCATCACGTGTCGTCGACGGTGCTGCGGGTCGGGGTGGCGCGGCACGCGCTGCCGCAGGCGCCGGCTGCCGTGCTGGAGGTGCTCGACGATATCCACTCCAGTGGCCGGGAAACCCTTGCGGATCTGCGCAAACTCGTTGCCGTGCTGCGTGATCCGAGGCAGACCGACACCACGCTGATCACGGCCGCCGAACTGCCCGAGGCGATCGAGGCGGTGGTGCGCCGCACCTGCCGGCTGGGACCGGTGGTGACGACGGAGATCGGTGACGTGGCCACGGTGGACCCGGTCACCGCGCACACCCTGCTCCGGCTCACCCAGGAGGGACTGGCGAACGTGGTGCGGCACGCCGGCCTCGGCGCGACCGCCCGGCTGACCGTCACGGTCGGCGACGGGATCGATTTCTCGTTGTCCGACAACGGTTCCGGTGCCGAGCCGGCGCCGGCCGGACCCGGCCCGGCCGGGTTGGGACTGATCGGGCTGGCCGAGCGGGTGGAACTGCTCGGCGGCAGTATGACGGCCGGTCCGGTGGCGACCGGGTGGCGGTTGCACGCCTGCCTGCCGGGACGCGCGAGATGACCGTCCGGGTGCTGCTGGTCGACGATCAGCAGTTGGTACGGGCGGGCCTGCGGATGCTGTGCGACAGCGCCGATGATCTGGAGGTGGTGGGTGAGGCCGGTAACGGCGCCGGCGGGGTCCGGCTGGCGGACCGGCTGCGCCCGGATGTCGTCCTGATGGATCTGCGGATGCCGGGCATGGACGGAATCCGCTGTACCGAAACGATTCTCGCCGCGAATCCCGCCGCCCGGGTACTGGTGCTCACCACCTTCGACGACGACGAACATCTGTACCCCGCGTTGGCCGCCGGGGCCTGTGGGTTCCTGGTCAAGGACGCCTCACCCGCGGAACTGCTCGACGGGATCCGCCGCGCGGCAGCGGGTCAGCGGCCGTTCTCGCCGGATGTGCTGGGCCGCGTGGTGGATTCGGCGGTCACCGCGCGGACGGCGACGCCGCCCCCGGTGCCGCTACCTGCGCTCACGCGACGGGAAACCGAAGTCCTGCACCTCGTTTCGCTCGGCATGTCCAATGCCGAGATCGCCGCGGCCCTGCATCTCGGGATCACCACGGTGAAAACCCATGTCGCGGGCCTGCTGTCGAAGACCGGCGCCGTCAACCGGGTGCGCCTGGCGTTGCTGGCGCGCGGTCACAGCCCGGACACTCCCAGCAGCTGACCGATGCCGTAGGTGATCGCCATCGCCAATGCGCCCCCGACCACCACGCGCAGCACCGCGCGCCGGGGCCGGCTGCCGCCGAGCCGTGCGCTGACCGTGCCGGTGATCGCCAGTGCGATCAGCACGGCGACGATGGTGACCGGTACCCGCCAGGTCGCGGGCGGCAGCGTGATCGCCAGCAGCGGCAGCAGCGCGCCGAGGGTGAACGCCACCGCCGAGGATGCCGCCGCCTGCCACGGATCGGTGAGATCCTCGGGGTTCAAACCCAATTCGGCGTCGGCGTGCGCGGCGAACGCGTCGTGTGCGGTGAGTTCCCGGGCGACCTGCCGTGCGGTGGCGGCGGACAATCCCTTGCCCACGTAGATCGCGGCCAGTTCCCGTAATTCGTAGTCGGGTTCTTCGGCCAGTTCGCGTCTCTCCTTCGACAGCACCGCCCGTTCGGTGTCGCGCTGGGTGCTCACCGAGACGTATTCGCCCGCGGCCATGGAGATCGCGCCCGACACCAGCCCCGCGAGCCCGGCGGTGAGGATCGGCGTGACATCGGCCGATACCGCCGCGACACCGACGACCAGGCCCGCGGTGGACACGATCCCGTCGTTCGCGCCGAGCACGCCCGCCCGCAACCAGTTCAGCCGGGCATTGACGCTCTCGCCGTGCGGTTCCCGCGGATGGGTCCGGTGCCGGATCTCGTTCACGTACCGACACTATGCCCGCCCGGTCCGCCTTTCCCGGATTTGCCGCGGTGCTGCCCGCGTCACCGGATCCGCCGCTCGCCGGCGACGGAGGGGATTCGTTCAGGTGCGTTCGTAGAAGCCGTCGATGCGGCCGCGGCCCAGCGGAGTCGTTGCGGCGGTGAGGATGTCGCGCGGCTTGGCGGCCTCGGGCATCCGGCCGCCCGCCGAGGTGATCGGCTCGGCGAGGGCGAACAGCTGGAAGGCGTAGCGGTGCGGGCCGTGACCCTTGATCGGCGCCGGGCCGAGATAGCCGCGGCCCATACCGGAGCGGAGTACCCGCACACCCGGGATCGTGGTGCCCGCGCGCAGCGCGTCCTGCGGCAGCGTGGTGAGGGTCGGTTCCAGCAGGGCGACACAGTGCACGAACGGGCGGCCGGTCGGGGCGTCGGGATCCTCGACGACCAGCAGCAACTGGGATGCGCGGCCCGGCGGCGGCGCCCAGATCAGCGCGGGGGACAGATCGGCGCCGCCGGCCCGCTTGGACGCGTGCACGGGCGGCAGCGGCTGCTCGTGGGTGAAGTCCGGGCTGGTGAGCTCGAATACGGTGTCGCAGGCCAGATTCGGCAGATTCCAGGCCATGCGGTCTTCTCCGGCGTGCCGGTTCCGCAGCAGGGTGCCGAGAACGGCCATCACGTAACTCCTCGGGAGATGGGTGTCACAATTGTCGCGCTTCGTATGGTCGGTGCGATTCTGCCCGATCGGGCCTGCCCACGGCAGCTGCATGGCGTGACCGACACCGGCGTTGCGGTCGGCAGCGTGCGAATCGGCGCGGCACGGATATTCTGCAAACTTCTGGTGAATGCATCTGGATGGATGCCTGATCGTGCGCTGGGCACTGTCCGGGCAGAGGCTTCGGGTCGGTCGATACGGTGAGGCTCGGGTGCGGAAAAGGTTTGCCGATCGCGGCGATTTCGCTGGGAAGAAATCTTGTTCGAGGCTCGTCCGGAGGTCCGTACAGGTCTCTCGGATTCGGTGACGCAGATCATATTGATAGCCGATATCGCATAGTCTTTCGGCATATCGGCTGATAGATAATCAGACTCTCGGTAAGTTACCAGCGAGTTCAGGAAGCTCTCAGCTCCCGTCCGTGAGGCGCACCTCACACCATGATCGGCTTTACTGTTACCATCGGTCACCGATAGCTTCGATGTGGCAGTGTCGCCGATCACGAAAGAGTTCCGCCTTGATGCCCGAGACCCACCCCGCACGCCGGAGTTGCGTATGACGCCGGTAACTCGGGAACGCTCGAGCGCATCGGCGGTCCGCATCGTTCGCAGAAATTTCTCCGCAACCGTGCTGTCGTCGCTGCGTACCTTCGGCCGGGCGGTCGATATCGCCCGTGAATCGGTCTTCGGCGCGCTCGGCGATATCGCGCGCGGACGATTCCAGTGGCGGGAAGCGGTGCTGCAGGCGTGGCGGCTGGTCACGGTGACGGCGATTCCGGCCGTGCTCATCGCCATTCCGTTCGGCGTCATCGTCTCCGTGCAGGTCGGCAACCTCATCCACACTCTCGGCGCGGATTCGCTGCTCGGCGCGACCGGCGGCCTGGGCGTGATCAAACAGGGCGCGCCGCTGGCCACCGGCTTCCTGCTCGGCGGCGCGGGAGCGGCCGCGATCGCCGCCGATCTCGGCGCGCGCACCATCCGCGAGGAGATCGACGCGCTGAACACCATGGGTATCAGCCCGATTCACCGCCTGGTGATCCCGCGGCTGGCGGCGATGCTGTTCGTCGCGCCGCTGCTCAACATCCTGATCATCTTCGTCGGCATCGTGGCCGGATACGCCGTCGCCGTCGGCGGGCAGAACGTCACACCGGGCAGCTACTGGGCCACCTTCGGCTCGTTCACCACCACCGCCGACGTGTGGGTGTCGCTGCTGAAGGCGGTGCTGTTCGGTTTCATCGTGGTGGTCGTGGCCTGTCAGCGCGGGCTGGAGGCCAAGGGCGGGCCGCGCGGCGTCGCGGACGCGGTAAACGCGGCTGTGGTGCTGTCGGTGGTGTCGATCGTCGTGGTGAATCTCGGCATCACCCAGGTGACCGAGATGTTCCTGCCCACGAGGCTGGTGTGAGGTGACCGTCTCCGCCTATCGCCCGAAGGGACTGGCCTGGGCCGGGCGCGTGTACCGGCGCCGGGGCCTGATCCTCACCCGGGTCGAATCGCTGGGCTTCGTGCTCTCGTTCGTGTGGCAGGTGTTGTCGTCGATTCCGGTGACGCTCGAGCGATATCGCAACGAGACGCTGCGCATCATCTCCGATATGACCTGGGGTCGCGGCTCGGTCATCGTCGGCGGCGGCACCGTGCCGATGATGGTCGTGCTGGGCCTGGTCATGGGCGCCTCGGTGGCCGTGGAGTCGTTCACGCTGCTGAACATGCTGGGCATGGGCCCGGTGACCGGCATCGTGTCCGCCTACGCCACCACCCGGGAACTGGCCCCGATCATCGCGGCCATCGGCTTTGCCGCACAGGCGGGTTGCCGCATCACCGCGGAGATCGGCTCGATGCGGATCTCCGAGGAGATAGACGCGATCGAGTCGCTCGGCCTGCGCTCGGTGCCGTTCGTCGTCACCACCCGGGTGATCTCCGGGGCGATCGCCATCGTGCCGACCTTCCTGATCGGGCTGATCCTCTCGTATTTCGCGTGCCGTGGACTGATCACCGTGGTGCACGGGCAGTCCGCCGGGGTCTACGACCACTACTTCTTCCAGTTCGTCTCCGGCTTCGACGTGATCGCCGCGGTGCTCAAGGTGGCCGTGTTCGCCACCGTCGTGATCCTGATCCACAGCTATTACGGCTTTTTCGCCACCGGCGGGCCCGAAGGCGTGGGGATCGCGTCCGGGCGTGCGGTGCGTGCGTCGTCGGTGGCGATCATCGCGCTGGATATGGTGCTCACCCTGCTGTTCTGGGGTGTCGACTCGACCGTGACGTTCACGGGGTAGCGCGATGCCGGGTTACGGAATGCCGGGAGTGGCGGTCGACAAGCGGCGGTCGATGGTCGTGGGGACCGTCGCGATCGCCGTCGTGGTGGCGGTCTTCGCCGCGGTGACGCTGTATCACGAAGTGCGCGGCGACGATTCGCTGCGGGTCTCGCTGCACACCGAGCAGATCGGCGACGGGGTGCTCGCCGGGACGGCGGTGCGGGTGGACGGCGTGCAGGTCGGCACCGTCACCGACATCACCCCCGCCGACGGGGGCACCCAGCGAATCGGCTTGCGGCTGGACCGATCCCAGCTGCACGGCATCGACGACAGTATGCACGTCGACTACGCGCCCGCGAATCTGTTCGGTATCAGCGAGATCGAGCTGCGCCGCGGATCCGGCGGATCGCCGTTGCGCGCCGGCGGCGTCGTGGACCTGACCGGTGATCGCTCCGCGGCCGTCTTCGACGCCACCATGGGCGCCCTGCTGCGCAACCTGTCGCGGACCGGGGACGCGCTGCTGACTCCGCAACTCGCCACCGTCATCGCGCAACTCGCCGGGGATGTGCAGGCGTTCACGCCACTGGTGCAGGCGATCATCTCCGTCGCCCAGACCGTCACCGACAACCAGCGGATGGCCGCCTCGGATCTGGTGGGCCGGCTGGGGCCCGCCTTCGCCGGTGGCGGGCAGTTCGCGGGCGCCACCATCCAAGTGCTGGATCTGCTGCGCAATATCCCACGGCTGCAACAGGATCGGGCGTCCTACGACGCCGGGGTGTCGACGCTGACCGGGCAACTGCTGCCCGGACTGGCGACCTTCGCCGGCGAAGCCGGACCGCAGTTGTCCGGCGCCACAGACGCGCTGGCGCCGCTCCTCACGCTGCTGGCCCGGACGGTGCCGCGGCCGCAGCAGTCCGGCGCCGACCTCGCCGAGTTGCTGCGGCGGCTGAACGCGGCGCTGCCCGACACCCCGGACGGTCCGGTGCTGAACACCGAGATCGATGTGCGCGGGGTTCCGGTACTGGCGCCGCTGCTGGGAGGTGCCCGATGAAGACCGGTGCGGCGCTGTGGCGGCTGGGCCTGTTCGCGGTGGTGATGGTCCTGGTGCTGACCGTGGTGTGCACCGCGATCAAGCGGCCGGTGTCCGGCCCCACCGAGGCGCACGACGCGCTGTTCACCGATGCCAACGGGCTGAAGGTGGGTGACGACGTCCGGCTGTACGGCGTGCAGGTCGGCAAGGTCGGCGGCCTCCGGCTGGACGGCACGCTCGCGCGGGTTCGCCTGTCGCTGAAGACGAATACCCCGGTCTACGACAATTCGAAGCTCGCCATCCGCTACCAGAACCTCACCGGGCAGCGCTATGTCGACCTGCAACAGCAGGCGCAACCCGGTGCGCGGCTGGCCGCCGGCGCCACCGTCGGCACCGACCACACCGTGCCGTCCTTCGATGTGACCAGCATGTTCAACGGGCTGAAACCGGTGCTGGCCACCATCTCTCCGGAGGAGATCAACCAATTCAGCGCCGGCATGGTCGCTTTGATCGAGGGGGACGGCAGCGGCGTCGGGCCCGCGCTGGACGCCATCGAGAAGCTCGCCTCCTACGTCGAGGACCGGCAGCAGGTGATCGGCACCCTGATCCACAACATGTCCGACCTCTCGGACAAGGTCGGTGGCCGGGTGCACTATCTGGTGCCGTTGCTGGCGCGGCTCACCGACGTGTTCCAGGGGTTGCAGCAGAACATCGGCGGGCTGGCGCAATTCGCGATGGCCGCACCGTCGGTGCTGGGGCCGCTGGACAGCCTGTTCACCGCGCTGGGCCTGGACACCGGCAGCGATGTGGACGCGTTGATCCGCAACCTGTTTCCCGATCCGCAGGAGGCGGTGGACGTCCTCGGCAAGCTGCCCGGCCTGCTCGCCGGTGTCGACGCGGCGACACCACACGGACCGGCGGGCTGGAAGGCGCAGTGCAGCAAGGGCGCGGCCGAGGTACCGCCGGTACTGCGGGTGCTGATCTCCGGACAGCAGGTGGCGATATGCAACGGATGACATTGCGGCGCAACGCCGCCGACGGAAACCCGCGGCACCGGCGCACGACCGCCGCGCCGCCCACGACCGCCCGTACGGCGCGCAGGCAGTTGCGGCTGGGCCTGATCGGCGCGGCGCTGGTGCTGGTGTGCGCGGTGGCGGCGGGCCTGCTGTACGTGGTGCCGTTCGGCAAGAAGACCTACACCGCGGAACTGTCCGAGGCGCAATCGGTTCGGGCCGGTGACGATGTGCGCGTCGCCGGGATCATCGTCGGCAGCGTGAAATCGCTGCGACTGAAACCGGATCGGGTGGTCATGCGGTTCACCGTCGACTCGGGGGTGTTCGTCGGCGACGAATCATCGCTGGACGTACGGATGCTCACCGTCATCGGCGGTCACTACGTGGCGCTGTTCCCCTCGGGCAGCGCACCGCTGGGCGGCAAGGCGATTCCGCCGGAGCGGGTCCGGCTGCCGTACAGCCTGACCCAGACCTTCCAGGACGCGATCCGGCCGTTGCAGACCGTCGACGGGGATACCCTGCGGCGCAACCTGTCCGCGCTGGACTCCTCGATCGAGCGGGCGCCGGACGCACTACGGACCACCCTGGACACCGTCGACACATATGTCGAGGCGCTGAACCGGCAGCGCACCCAGGTGTCGAACGCCCTGGCGGTGGCCGACGAGTACGTCACCATGTACGACGGCGCGAAGACCGACCTCGGCCGGTTGATGGACAGCGTCAACCTGCTGGAGAACGTGCTCGTCGACAAGCGCGCCGAACTGCGCGAGGGAATTCGGTTGCTGCGGGCCGTGATCGACCGGCTGGCCGCCCTCGCGCCGACCTGGAATGCCACGCTGAAGCCGAAACTGCAGGAGCTCACCGACGCCCTGCCGCGGCTGGAACAGCTGGGCGGGCAACTGGAACCGGTCATCGGCACGGTCGCGGGCCTGCAGGACAAGGTGCGGCAGTGGACTACGCCGGACGGCCTGACCGTCGACCGGTCCGGCGAAACCGTCACCGCGCCCGCCGGTACCGATCTGCCGGCCGCGCTGCCCGGCGTCTGCGTCCCGGTGCCGGGGAGGGACTGCTGATGAGCGCACTGCACCGGATGCTCGGCTCCCGGGCCTTCATGTCCCTGGTCGGCGCGATCGCGCTCGTCCTGCTGGTCGGCGTCGGCTACCTCGTGATCTTCCAGCCGGCGAAGCGGACCGACTCGTACTGCGCGATCATGCCCGACAGCATCGGGCTGTACGTCGGCAATCAGGTGACGATGCGCGGCCTCCCGGTCGGCTCGGTCACCTCGATCACCCCGCAGAACGGTGCGGTGCGGGTCGAATTCGCCGTCGCCGCAGACAAACCCGTCTACGCCGATGCGGGCGCGACCACACTGTCGGACAGTGTCGTCGCCTCGCGGCAACTCGCGGTGGTGGCCGGTGGACTGAACACCGACCGGTGGAACCGCTCGCAGTGCATCACGAAGACGCTGACCCCCAAGAGCATCACCGAAACCCTGAACGCGCTGGCGCAGTTGTCGGCTCAGCTCGACGGACCCGATCGGGACCATCCGGATGCCCTGGCCCGCGGACTGTCCTCGCTGAACGACGCCACCTCCGGTACCGGGCCGCAGATCAACGCGATCGTGCAGAAGCTCAGCGGCGCGCTGTCCGCGCCGGACGCCGACATCGCCCATCTGGCAGGCACTTTCGACGCGTTCGCCGCGGTGGCGAAACAGGTCGAACTGCACTGGGGTGATCTGACCACCATGCTGACCCGCCTGGCGCCCGTCCTGGACCAGGCCGGTGACGACCTGCTCGCGCCCGGTGCGCAGATCATGGACGGGCTGCGGCAGGTGCTGCCGATGCTGAACGATCTGACCACCGCGTTCGGCGACCCGATCATGAAGGCGCTCGACGATACCGTGCCGCTGGTGAAGTTCCTGCGCGCGAATGTGGGCTCGCTGGCGCAGATCATCTCGATGACACCGGTTCTGGCCCAGGCGTTCCGGACCGTGAGCGGCTCCGGCATCGGTTACGCGCCACCGAAAGTGGCGGTGCCGCAGGCGAATGCCGATCAGGTGTGCGCGGTCGTGAACACCCTCGACCCCGGGCATTGCGATGCGGCCGGTGGGCTGGCGAAGGTCGATCTGGTGCCGCTGGTGCTCGGAACGGCGGGTGTGCGATGAGGATTCGGGGCCGTCGCTGGGCGGCTGCCACCGCGCTGGGGTTGGCCGTCGTACTGCCGGCGGCGGGCTGTGCCTTCGACCCGTCCTCCGTGCCGATGCCGGGCACCACGGTGCCGGGCCCGACCTACCGCCTGCACATCCAGTTCAGCAGTGCGCTGAACCTGCCCGCGCGGGCGAAGATCATGGCCAACGGCGCACAGGTCGGCACGGTGTCGGCGGTGTCGGTGGTGCAGCCGAGCGCGGGCGCCGCCGGTTACGTCGTGGTCGACGCCGATATCTCGAAATCCGTACGGCTGCCGGTGAACACGGTCGCGGAACTGCGGCAGGACACCGTACTCGGCGATATCCACGTCGGGCTCACCACGCCGACGAACGGATTCGGCGCGCTGCTCGGCGCGGGCGGCACCATCACCCTCGCGCACACCAAACCGCCGGTGCAACTGGAGGACACGATGGCGGCCATCGCGACCTTCACCCAGGGCGGCGCGGTGTCCCAGTTGCAGGACATCATCGGCAAACTGAACGCCGTGCTGCCGCGCGATCCGGCCGACACCGCGCGCATCTCCGCGACCCTGGGTGGCGACGCCGCCGATCTGGCGGCCCATCTCGATCGGGTGGACCTGCTGCTGAACGGAATCGGCGCGAATGCCGAAGTGCTGCACGGGATCCAGCCGGAACTCGACGACATCCTCAGCCAGCGGTCGGTGGACGAGCTGAACGGTATCGCCGCCTCGGTCATCGGGGTCTCCGGGATCTTCGGCGCCCTCGGGCCGGTCGGTACGTCGCTGACCTGGCTGGCGCCGCTGCTCGGCAGTGCGGACGGCGCCGTCCGGGCGTTCGTACCGCTGGTGGCCGGCGGCCGCCCACTGGATCTGAGCCGCCCCTCGAATCTGCAGGCGTTGCTGGAGCTGTTGCGCGACAAGGTCATTCCGTTCGTGGCGCACGGGCCGAAGGTGAACGTCACCGGCGTGCACACCGAGGACGCGAGCGGAATCTCCACCCGGGACCAGACCGACTCCATGGTCGCGACACTGCGCATGATCGGCGTCGTGCGATGAAATTCGGCACCCTCACCTCGCTCGGCGGCATCGCCGCGATCACGATCGTGGGCGCGAGCTACCTGACCTTCGGCGTGGTCCGCGCCGGCCCGTTCGCCGACTACACGAACGCCACCATGGTCCTCACCAATTCCGGTGGGCTGGGGGTGAATTCGCCGATCCTGCTGACCGGGATCGAGGTCGGCCGGGTCAGCGCCGTCCGCGCCGGCGCGGGAGGTGTGGAGGTCGGTCTGCGGATCGACGCCGACCGCCGGGTACCCACCGACAGCACCGTCACCATCGAACATCTGTCGGCGCTCGGCGAGCCGTACGTGGAGTTCCGTCCCCGCACCGGCGCCGGACCGTATCTGCGCGACGGGCAACGGCTCGAGACCGCGAATGTGCGCATGCCGCTGTCGATCCCGGATGTCGCGCGACTGGTCGCGAAGACCATCGACCAGCTCGATCCCGCGGTGATGACCTCGCTGGTCGGCACCGCGAGCCAGGCCCTCACCGGCACCGACGGCGCCATCCCCAACCTGGCCCGCTCCGGTGACCTGCTGGCCGCCGCCATCATGAGCCGAAGTCCGCGAATCGCCGACCTGCTCAACAGTTTCCAGGCCGCGGCGGCCGATATGGACTGGGCCGGACCGGCGACCAGCGCGGCGGCGCCGGCCTTCGTGCGCTTCACGCAGACCCTGGACGACCTGGTCGCCGCCGTCGGCCGGCTGGTCGACGCGCAACCACCGCAGAGCTACACCGACGGCAACGGGCTGGTGCCGTTCCTCGGCAAGCTCACCGACGCGCTGCACCGGCTCGGCCCCGAACTGCGATCGCTGGGCCCCGCCCTGCAACCGCTGGCCGACGCCGCGGCCGGCGCGGCACCGAATCTGGACATTTCCACCCTGATCACGCAGGCCCTCGACGACGTCACCCCCGACGGCGCCGTGCGGCTGCGGGTCACCGTCAAATAGAACTGGAGGACCCGATGTCCGACGACATGGGAACCGAACCGAAGCGGGCAGTCGACGCGGCGGGGACCGTCGAGTCCTCCGCGGTGGCCCCCGCACCCGCTGCCCCGGCGCCGCGCACCGTGTCGCTGCGGTTGTCGACGGTGCTGACCACCGTCGTCGTGGTGGCGCTGCTGGCCCTGTCGGTGACCTTCGGCGCGCTGTGGCTGTCCGCGCGGGGGCAGTTGCACGACCACGACACCGCACAGGCGGCCGGGCAGCACGCTCAGCAGGTCGCCACCGACTACGCCGTCGGCGCGTCCACCATCAACTATCAGGACGTCAACTCCTGGCTGACCAAGTTGAAGGCCAACACCAGCCCGCAGCTGTCCACCAAATTCGACGCCACCGGACCGAAATTGCAGCAGATCCTCGTCCCGCTGCAATGGACCTCCAGCGCGACGCCGATCGCGTCCACCGTGCTCGGCCGGGACAACGGCGTCTACAAGGTGGACGTATTCCTCAACGTCACCTCCACCAGCGCTCAGACCCCCGACGGCGCGCAGACCACCGTCACCTACACCGTGAACGTCGACCCGGGCAGCGGCTGGAAGGTGACCGACGTCGGCGGCATGACGGGAGCGCTGCCGAAGCAGTGATCGCCCGAGTTCGCCTGGTGCACAGGCGGTTACCGGACGAAACCGGCACCGCCGATTGCCGTTGGCGTGTCGGGCGGTTCGCAGCGCCGGTGGAATCCGCTCTGCGGGTACGCTCGAACCCATGGTGATCCGGATCCGATCGTCGGCGCTGATGCTGTGCGCCCTGATCGTGTCCGGCTGGGCGGCGGTTCTGCTGCCCGCCAGTGAGCCCAATTCGCTACTGGCGATGAGCGCCGCGGCCCTGCTGGCCCTGGCGGTGGTCACCACCCAACCGGGTCGCGCCGCGCTACCATCCGTGGCCACCTGCACCGGCCCGCCGGTATCGGCCCAGCGCAGACGACGCGGATCCTTTCTCCGGCAGAGCAATCCGGACACGGCGGGCAGAGCCCGCCCGAGGGCGCCGGGTCACGCGGGCTGACCACGCGCAGTGACGTGGTCGGCGAATCCGCTGCCCCTGTTCACCTCACCCGAATCCCGGGTGCCTCTCGACGAGGTGTCGTCCCATGCTCGATTTCGTCTACTATCCCGTGTCCGCCCTGCTGTGGTTGTGGCACACCGGTTTCGCCACCGTGCTCGGCGCCGCCGGCGGCGCGGCCTGGATCCTGGCGATCGTCTTCCTGGTGCTCACGCTGCGCGCGGCCCTCTACCGCCCGTTCCTGGCCCAGGTGAAGTTCTCCCGCACCATGGCGGTGCTGCAACCCCAGGTCCGCCGCCTGCAGGCCGAATTCGCCGACGACCGTGAACGTCTCACCGCCGAGGTGCGAAAACTCCAGCAGCAGCACGATTTCAACATCCTGCGCGCCTTCGCCCCCATGATCGTCCAACTCCTGATCTTCCTGGGCCTCTACCACGTCCTGCGCTCCTTCGACCGCACCGGCCCCGCCGCGAATCTCCTCTTCGGCCACCCCGTCACCCGCACACCCGGCCCGATCACCGCCAACTACGTCTTCGCCCCCGACCAGGTCCAATCGTTCCTGCACGCGAAAATCCTGTCCGCCCCCCTCACCGCAACCCTGGCCACCTCCGGCGGCGCATTCGGCGCCGTAGCCGCGGTAGCCCTCCCCCTGATCGCGATCGCCGCCCTCGCCACCCACTCCACCGCCCGCGCCGCCGCCACCCGCCAAACCACCACCACCCCCCAGACCCGCCTGATCACCTGGATGACGATGTGGTTGTTCCCCCTCGGCACCATCGTCGCCGGCCTGGTCATGCCGATCGGCATCCTGGTCTACTTCGCCACCAGCAACACCTGGACCTTCGCCCAGCAACACTGGGTACACCGTCGACTGGGCCCGATCCCGACCGCGGTCCCGGTGGTGGAGCCACAGGAGGACTGAACTACGCCGGCCGGCGCATCCGGAGAACCGTGCGTTCGTTCACGCCTCAGTGGCGGGCCCGGCGACCAGATACTCCTTGAGCAGCACCGCACCGGGGCCGAGCTCCGGAAATTCCTTGTCGGCGGGAGCGCTGAGGAACGTGATTTTGATGTAAGTATCCGGATCCAGCCCGGCGAAGGGCGACAACGAGAACCGTTGCTTGATTCCGAAGCCGTCGAACAACTCGATCTCCATATCAGCGCTGCCGCTGACACCGAACTTGCGGGTGAGATTGGCCAAGGTCGGCGGTGCCGGCGCATCCTCGGTCAGCCGCAGAAAGTGGCTGTTGGAATCGGGATCGCTCACCTCGGCGACGATCCGAATTTTGCTGATCAACGCTGTGTTCCTTCGCATCGCGGCAGGCGGGCGACTACCGCCCCGATCTCCCCGAATGCCTGTATGCCCGTGCGCTCCACGGACACACAGGCTACTCATCTCCGGTCAGGAATGGCCGAGCAGCACTCGCTGTTCGAGCCCGCCGCAGTTCTCGATACCCCAAACCGAACCATCGGAGTACTTCTGCACCGCGATCGGCACACATCCCGGGCCTACCCAGTTCGCCTCTACCACCTGCACCGGCGGTGGAGCCGCTTGTACGGAGCCGGCCGCCACACCCGCGACTCCCATTGCCGCGATCACGCCTATCGTCAGCTTCTGCAATATGGTCATGGATCGATCCCCGTCTATCCACTGAAAACAGAAAAAGGGGTCAAAAACCAACTCCCCCTCAGCGCACTCTTCGAGTGACGCCGAACGAACAATAGTTCTTTCGCCGGGCTCCGACAACGGCAATACGCGCAAAACATGATGGGACACTTCGGATGTCGCCCGAGATGTCGGCTTTATCCAGGCTGTCCGGTGCTGAGCTGGAAGGCGAGATCGCAGCGGGAGAGCGGCCGAGCGGCCGGTGTGGTGCTACCGGCCGCTCGGTGTGGGGATCGGCGTTCAGCGGGGTGCGACCGCTCGGGTGCAGCCCGCGGCGAGGTGTTCACCGCTGCCTGTCCGGGCGTGCTCGCCGATCGGCGCGCCCGGGTCGCCGGGGTGGGTGGCGACCACCGCCGCGACGGTGAGGATCTGGTCCAGGTCTACGCCCGCGGCGGCCAGCCGGGCGATGATGCCCAGTCGCCGCTCCGGGCCGTCAGGCCGGATCGATACCTCGCGCTTGCCACGTTGCGCGACGAAGACGCGTTGCCGCGTGTCGTAGCGCACGGCCAGCCCGTCGCGCATGGCTCGGTAGGCGTCCACGTCCAGGTCGCGATCCCGCTCCGGATCGATCATCAGAGCAGTGATGTGCCGCTCTGCCTGCTCGATCAGAATCGGCCCGGCCTGGCCGAAGTACCGAGCCCGCTGCGCAACCCGTTCCCGATATTCCGCGACGGGGCCACGCAACAGCTCCCGGTGCCGGTCGGCCACAGCGGCCATCCGGTCATCGGCATCGGACGTCGAGTACAGCTCGGACATGTTGGACACGCCTTTCGTGTGGTTGCTGATTACTTTGTGGTGCAACCTGATCGGCGTCCGATGCTCATGAGTGTGCCAGAGGGGTCCGACAAGTTCGGTGGGGTGGGATCGGCGCAGGTGAGGGGCGGCGGGTGCGTGGCGGACGTTCTAGACGGACTTCGTTGTGCCGTAGCCGGTTCGCGCGATCACCGCGCGGACGGCGTCCTGTTGTTCGGCCGACAACGCACGCGGCGTGCCGATCGTGTGGGCGTCGAGGTAGATCCCGCAGGCCCATTCCAGGAGTTCGGTGTGCTCGACCGCTCGGCGCAGGGTGGCGCCGATGCTGACCGCGCCGTGGTTCGCCAGGAGTGCCGCCTGCCGGCCGGTCAGTGCATCACGCACGGCCGCAGCCAGTTCCGGAGTTCCGAACGGGAAGAACGGGACCACCGGGGTCGCTCCGCCCAGCGGTAGCTGCTGGTAGTGGATCACCGGGAGTTCGTCGCACACCAGGCCCACCGCGGTGGATCGCGGTGCATGGGTGTGCACCACCGCGCCGACCGGGAATTCGCGGTAGATCCCCAGGTGCAGCGCCAATTCCGAGGTGGGCGCCAATCGGCCGGACACCACGGTCCCGTCCGGGTCGACCACGGTGACCTCGTCCGCGGTCAGCTCGGCGAGCACCGTTCCGGTGGCGGTCACCGCGATCAGGTCCCCGGCTCGCACACTCACATTGCCGGCGGTCCCGATCAGCAATCCCGCCGCGGCCAGGGCCCGGCAGGTCGCCGCCACCTCGGCCCGTTCGGCCGCCGCGATACTCGCCATGCGGTGAGCCTACGTCGGCCCGGCGCGGGAGCCGTTCGGCGACCTCGGCGTTGCGATACCGGCGAGTTTTACCGTCGCCACGCCGCAGTGCCGTGACGTAGGTTCGGTCGGTTCACGATCGGCAGAGATGGGAGCGACGATGACACGACTCGCGGTGGTCACCGGTGGCGGCACCGGTATCGGCAAGGCGGTGGCGCGCCGTCTGGCAACCGACGGGGACGAGGTCGTCATCGTCGGCCGCCGCGCCACGGTGCTGGAAGCGACTGCGGCAGAGATCAATTCCGGCCTCGGCGCCGATCGTGTCACCATCGCGGTCGCCGATCTCACCGTGCCCGAGCAGGTCCGAGCGCTTGCCGTTCGAATCACGGCCGCCGGCAAGGGGATCGATGTTCTGGTGAACAACGCCGGCGGCAATCCGGCAGCGGGGCAAGGCGATCTGGCGGCGGTCGCGGACGCCTATCTGGAGAGCTACCGCTTGAACGTCGTCACCGCGGTGCTGGTGACCGAAGCACTGCTCCCGCATTTCACCCGCCCCGGCGGTCGGATCGTCTCGATCAGTTCGATCGCCGCGCTCCGTGGCGCGGGCGCCTACGGGGCCGCGAAGGCGGCGCTGCACGGCTGGTCCCTGGGCCTGGCGCAACAACTCGCCCCCGAGGGCATCACCGTGAACGTCGTCGCCCCCGGCTTCGTCCCCGACACCGAATTCTGGGCCGATCGCCTCACCCCGGAACTCGAAGCGGACCGCGTCGCGCAGATTCCGGCCGGACGTGCGGGCACACCGGACGAAATCGCCGCTGGCACAGCTCATCTCGTCTCGGCGGAGGCCGGATGGACCACCGGCCAGATCCTCCAGATCAACGGTGGAACCCTGCTCGGCCGCGGCTGAGCGAAAGCGATAGTGAACCAACGGCTTTGCCGTCAACGGTCGGGTATGACTCGGCGGCATGCCCGAGTCGCTCTGATCCGAAGATGGACAGTGCTCGTTCCACTGCAGCCTCGGGGGCTTCGGTCACCGATCGATTTGCCTCTGGTCGTCAGGTTTGATATACCTCTACGCCAGGCAATGGAACTTATCAAACCTTCATAGTTCGGCCTGTTAAAAGCCGGTTTGATAACCTTGTCCAAGACTCAAATGAACGTATCAAACTTGATCGCGGGTAACTTGCTCGCGCCGGCTGATGTCGACATCCGGGAGGGAGCTTGACGGGTAGGGGACGGCCGACCAGGGCGACGGTGTACCGCCGACTCGATCACGCCTTGTCCGAGCTGAACGAGCGTTTCGGTGGGCTGCCGAATCCGAAAGAGGCGCAGTCGATCTGGGATGACATCTGGCATCTCGAAGCCCACCATTCGACTGCTCTCGAAGGTAACACCCTCGTCTTGCGCGAGGTCCAGGCGCTGTTGGACGAAGGACGCGCTGTCGGAGCGAAGCCGCTTGCGGAGTACAACGAGGTGCAAGGTTATGCCGACGCCGCGAAGTGGGTGTATCGCCAAGCGTTGGAACCGGATGAGTGGCACGACGGCCATCTGCTCACCATCACCGAGGTTCGGCGGATTCACCACATGGCCATGACTCCGGTGTGGGATGTCGCAGCACATCCCGAGGCAACCGATCGGGAACGGCCCGGCAGCTTCAGGGAGCACGATATCCATCCGTTTTCGGCAGGTATGAAACCGCCGAGCTGGCCGTTGGTGCCGGAACAGATGCAGCAATGGACCGAGGATGTTTGCCGATTGGGCAGTCTGATCGAATCCGGTGCCACGTTGTCTTCGCCGTTACCCGAAGAATTGGCACGGTTACACAACCGGTTCGAGTGCATCCATCCGTTTCTCGACGGCAACGGCCGAACGGGTCGTCTCGTGCTGAACCTCTCGCTCGTTCGCCTCGGATATCCACCGGTCGTGATATTCAAACGGCAACGCAACGCTTATTTGTCTGCACTGCAGAGGGCCGACGTCGCCGATTTCGGTGCGCTGGGCGAATTGATCGCACGGGCGATGTACGACAATCTCGTTCGCTTCATCGTGCCGAATGTTGCGGGCCCGGCCCGACTTGTTCCGTTGCCCTCACTCGCCGACACCGAATTTTCGCTTGCTGCGTTGCGTCAAGCCGCGCAGCGCGGCCGGCTGGATGCTGTTCAGGGTGGGGACGGAATCTGGCGCAGTTCTCGTAAGGCGGTCGAGGAGTATCGGAAAACGAAGCATCGGCCGAAGTGAGTGATGCGGACCGGGGTGCGAAATCGCCGACCCGACCTGTCAGGACTCATGATCTTCTGCCAGAACTGTCGGGGGGTCGGATTGCACGGGTGGTGAACCCCAGCCCGCGTGCGCCTCGGCACGCATCCGGTCGACCATGTGTGGGTAGTGGAGTTCGAAAGCGGGGCGTTCGGAGCGGATTCGGGGGAGTTCGTGGAAGTTGTGGCGGGGTGGGGGGCTGGTGGTGGCCCATTCGAGGGAGTTGCCGTAGCCCCAGGGGTCGTCGGCGGTGGCCATCTCGCCGTAGCGGTAGCTCTTGAAGACGTTCCAGACGAAGGTGATCATCGACAGGCCGAGGATGAAGGAGCCGATCGTGGAAATCGTGTTGAGCGTGGTGAATCCGTCGGTGGGGAGGTAGTCGGCGTAGCGGCGGGGCATGCCCTCGGCGCCCAGCCAGTGCTGGACCAGGAAGGTGGTGTGGAAGCCGATGAAGGTGGTCCAGAAGTGGATGCGGCCCATCCGCTCGTCGAGATAGCGGCCCGTCATCTTGGGGAACCAGAAATAGATTCCGCCGAAGGTGGCGAAGACGATGGTGCCGAACAGCACGTAGTGGAAGTGGGCGACCACGAAATAGCTGTCGGAGACGTGGAAGTCCAGCGGCGGGCTGGCGAGGATGACGCCGGACAGGCCGCCGAAGAGGAAGGTCACGATGAAGCCCAGTGACCAGAGCATGGGTGTCTCGAAGGTCAGGGTGCCGCGCCACATCGTGCCGATCCAGTTGAAGAACTTCACGCCGGTGGGTACCGCGATCAGGAACGTCATGAACGAGAAGTACGGCAGCAGAACCGATCCCGTCGCGTACATGTGGTGGGCCCAGACCGCGATCGACAGCGCCGCGATGGCGAGGGTCGCGTACACCAGTGTGGTGTAACCGAACAGCGGTTTGCGGCTGAACACCGGGAGGATCTCGGTGATGATGCCGAAGAACGGCAGCGCGACGATGTACACCTCGGGATGGCCGAAATACCAGAAGAGGTGCTGGAACAGGATCGTGCCGCCGGTGGCCGGATCGTAGATGTGACCACCCAGGTGCCGATCGACGGCCAGGGCCATCAGCGCCGCGGTGAGGATCGGGAAGGCCAGCAGCACAAGCACACTGGTGACGGCGATGTTCCAGGTGAAGATCGGCATCCGGAACATCGTCATACCGGGACAGCGCAGGCACACCACGGTGGTGAGCATGTTGACGCCGCCCAGGATGGTGCCGACGCCGGACACCACGACGCCCATGATCCACAGATCGCCGCCGACTCCGGGGGAGTGCACGGCCTCACTGAGCGGGGTGTAGGCCGTCCAGCCGAAATCGGCTGCGCCACCGGGGGAGATGAAGCCCGCCGTCGCGATCGTCGCGCCGAACAGGTACAGCCAGTAGCTGAACGCGTTCAGCCGCGGGAACGCCACATCGGGGGCGCCGATCTGCAGCGGCAGAATGCAATTGGCGAAGCCGAACACGATCGGGGTGGCATAGAACAGCAGCATGATCGTGCCGTGCATGGTGAACAGCTGGTTGAACTGCTCCGGGGAGAGGAACTGCAGGCCGGGGCGGGCCAGCTCGGTGCGCATCAGCAGGGCCATCAGCCCGCCGATCAGGAAGAACGCGATCGAGGTGACGATGTACATCACCCCGAGCAGCTTCGGATCGGTGGTGGTGACCACATCCCAGATGTAGGCGCCCTTCGGCCTGCCCCGGGGTGGATACGGTCTGGTGGATTCGAGTGCCGGCCCCTGCGGTGGTGCTGTGGTCACGGATCCGCTCCCGGTTCGCCGCATTGTGGTTCGTGTCCAACGACTTTCGAGTGTGGCACCGGAGGAAGATCAAGTGGTCGGAATGCCGCGGGCCGCGAGGTCGCCGCCGATTGGCCCGGGTCGCAGTTGGATCACGACCCCGGGCGGGGGATGCGGGTCGAGAGTACGGTGTTGGCGATAGCTGGAGATTCGCCATACCTTCCCGTCGTGCCGGCAGATTTTCCGCGTGCCGGGCCGGGCAGGGCCCACGGCCCGCGACGCCGACGACCTGACGAGGTGGACATGACCGCAGCATGGCCCGGATCCTTCGGATCGATCGACGAGATCTTCAACCGGTTCTTCGGGCCGGGATCCTCCGCGCAGCCCCCGGTGCAGCGCATCGACGTCGGCCGGCTGCTCAGCGACAACGCCAAGACGGTCGTCGCCAAGGCCCGCGACGCGGCCGAGGAGTGGGGCAACGCGGAGATCACCCCCGAACATCTGCTCTATGCGGCCGCGCAGGTCCAGCCCTCGCGCAGCGTCATCTCCCGGCTCGATCTCGATCCCGACAAGATCGGCGCGCAGATGCGCGGCGCGGCCGGCAGCGGGCAGGCCACCGCCACCACGACCGGCGGCGGCGTGGTCCTGAGCCCGGCGGCCAAACTGGCCCTCCGCAACGCGCAGCGCACCGCCGCCGAGGCGGGCAGCAGCTACATCGGCCCGGAACATCTGCTGGTCGGCATCGCCGACAATCCGGAGAGCCCGGCCGCGCAGGCGCTCGGCGGCGCGAAACTGCCGGTGGCCGAAGGCAATCGGCGGCCCAGCGACACACCCACCCTCGACGAATACGGCCGCGATCTGACCGCCGAGGCCCGCGCGGGCAAGGTCGACCCCGTGGTCGGGCGCGCCCAGGAGATCGAGCAGACCGTGGAGATCCTCTCCCGGCGACGCAAGAACAATCCGGTGCTGATCGGCGATCCGGGCGTCGGCAAGACCGCGATCGTCGAGGGACTCGCGCAGCGCATCGTCAACGGGGATGTGCCGAGTACGCTCGCCGACCGGCGCGTCGTCGCCCTCGACGTCGGCTCGCTGGTCGCGGGCAGCAAATATCGCGGCGAGTTCGAGGAGCGGCTCACCAAGGTCCTGGACGAGGTGCGGGAGCACTCCGACGAGCTGGTGATCTTCATCGACGAGTTGCACACCATCGTCGGCGCCGGATCCGGCGGCGAGGGCTCGATGGATGCCGGTAATTTGCTCAAGCCCGCCCTGGCCCGTGGCGAGCTGCACGCCATCGGCGCCACCACCATCGACGAGTACCGCAAGTACATCGAGAAGGACGCCGCACTGGAACGCCGTTTCCAGCCGGTGATGGTGTCGGAGCCGTCGGTGCCCGACACCATCGAGATCCTGCGCGGGCTGGTCGACGTCTACGAGGAACATCATCAGGTCCGTTACGAGGACGAGGCGTTGATCGCCGCGGCCGAACTGTCCGACCGCTACATCACCGACAGGTTCATGCCCGACAAGGCGATCGATCTGGTCGACCAGGCCGGCGCGCGGGTGCGGCTGCGCACCCGGATGCCCGAACCCGATCTGCGCGAGGCCGAGGAGGAGCTGGCCCGGCTGCGGCGGGAGAAGGACGCGGCGGTCGCCGACGAGGACTACACGCACGCGGACACATTGAAGGCCGAGATCGTCGCTGCCGAGGATCGGGTCGACCACATCGAGAATTCGGCATCGCCGACGGTGACGGTCGAGGATGTGGCAGAGGTGATCTCGCGGCAGACCGGTATCCCGGTCGCGGAACTCACAGTGGAGGAACGGGAACGGCTGCTTCGGCTGGAAGATGTGTTGCACCGCAGGGTGATCGGGCAGGACGAGGCGATCGTGGCCGTCGCCGAGGCGGTGCGGCGCGCTCGCTCCGGGATGAAGGATCCGAACCGGCCGATCGGCTCGTTCCTGTTCCTCGGGCCCACCGGCGTCGGCAAGACCGAACTCGCGAAAGCCTTGGCGGAGGCCGTATTCGGTGACGAGGATCGGATGATCCGGTTCGACATGAGCGAATTCCAGGAGAAGCACACGGTGTCGCGGCTCGTCGGCGCCCCGCCCGGATACATCGGTTACGACGATGCCGCGCAGCTCACCGATCGGGTTCGCCGCCGGCCGTATTCGGTGATCCTGTTCGACGAGGTGGAGAAGGCGCATCCGGACGTGTTCAACGTGCTGCTGCAGCTGCTCGACGATGGCCGGGTCACCGATGCGAAGGGCCGCACCGTCGATTTCAAGAACACCATCGTCATCATGACCAGCAATATCGGCTCGGACATGATCCTGAACGCGCCCGCGGGCAATCTGGACGCGCTGATGCCGAAGCTGATGGACCGGCTGCGCGGCCACTTCCGGCCCGAATTCCTCAACCGTATCGACGAGACCATCGTGTTCCATCGGCTCGATCGCGACGAGTTGCGCCACATCGTGGACCTGGTGCTCGACGGGCCGCGGCGACGGCTGCACGCGCAGGACATCGGGATGGACGTCACCGATCAGGCCCGGGACTGGCTGGCGGACAACGGATATCAGCCCGAATTCGGCGCGCGACCGTTGAAGCGCACCGTGCAGAAGGAACTGGAGAACCGGGTTTCGCGGCTGGTGCTCGGCGGCGAGATCGGCGACGGTGACACCCTGCGGGTGGATGCCGACGATTCCGGGCTGCTGGTCAGCGCGGTGTCACCGAAGAGCGGACGGCAGCAATCGGTGGCCGCGGTGCCCGGCCGGGGCCGCGGCGACGGGCTCGGCGCGCGGGATAAGCCGGACACTGCCGGCGGACGCGGCAAGCCGGACACCGCCGCGAAGGATTCCGAGAAGGCGCGGGCGGGTACCCCGGCGGCGGAACGCTGAGGTACCGGCGAGGCCGGCGCGGGGATCGGCGGGCTCGTCGGGGGCCCGCCGATCCCCGCGCCGGCCTCGCTCAGTTCGTGCCGAGCGCGTCGATCTCGGTGTCGGACATGCCCAGCAGCTGCGACAGCACCTCGTCGGTGTGCTCGCCGAGGTCGGGCCCGACGTTGCGGATCGGCAGCGACTGCGCACCGATCACCGGGACGATGCCCGGGAACCCGACCGACTTCGGTTCCGCCGCACCCACATCCACGGTGAAGTTCTGAATCATGTTGCGCGCCTTGTACTGCTCGTCCTCGACGATATCCGCGGCGGTGTAGATCGGACCGCAGGGGATGCTCGCCGCCTCCAGGACGCGCAGCGCCTCGTCGCGGGTGTGCAGGCGGGTCCACTCGGCGATGGCCGCGTCGAGCCGTTCGCGGTTGCGCCACCGCCCCGCGTTGTCGGCCAGCTCCGGATCCGCGGCCAGATCCGGCCGTTCGATCACCTGCATGTAGCGCTGGAAGATGGCATCGCCGTTGCCGCCGATGATCACGCTGAGCCCGTCGCTGCACGGATAGGCATTGCTCGGCGCGATACCCTCCATCCGTCCACCCACCCGCTCGCGCCGGATCCCGTAGGCGAGATAGTCCGGCACCAGCGACTCCATCACGGAGAGAATGGATTCGTTGAGCGCGACGTCGATGATGCGCTGCGGCAACGGAATCGGCGCCTCGGTGCGTCCGCGCTGGAACAACGCCATCACGGTGCCGAACGCGGCGTAGATTCCGGCGATCGAATCCCCGATCGACACCCCGACCCGCACCGGCGGCCGATCGGGATCGCCGACCAGTTCCCGCAATCCGCCGACCGCCTCCGCCACCGCCGCGAACCCGGCCCGCTGCGCCAGCGGCCCGGTCTGCCCGTACGCGGAGATCCGGGTGATCACGAGCTCCGGATTCGCGGCGCCGAGCACCTCCGGCCCGAGCCCCCACTTCTCCAGCATCCCCGGCCGGAAGTTCTCGAGCAGCACATCGCAGCGCCGGACCAGATCCAGCACGACCTTGCGCCCGGCGTCCGTCCGCAGATCCAGCACGATCGACTTCTTGTTGCGGTTGACCGTCCGGTACAGCATCGAGGTGTCGCCGCCGTAGAGCCGCCAATTCCGCAACTCGTCCCCGGTTTTCGGCCGCTCCACCTTGATCACCTCGGCCCCGAAATCGCCGAGGATGCGGCCGGCGGTGGGGGCGGCGATGTAGTTGCCGAGCTCCAGTACCCGCACGCCTGCCAGCGGCAATGCGGTGGAATCGGACTGGGATGCGGTGGCGTGCTGGCTCTCGGTCACGGGTGACACCCTAGTTGCCGACCGCGCCGGAGCCGTTGTGCGTGCCGATGGTCAGGCGCTGCCGGAATCCGAGCCGTTCCGTGACAGGTCACGACGGCGGGGTCAGCGCGAGGTAGGCGGTGCTCCACAGTTGGGCCGCATCGGATTCCGTGATGTCGTCGGCGTGAGCGCCGAACGGGACCGGCTGGTAACGGTTTTCGGCGTAGCGCCAGCTCCAGAGTTCGGAATTCTGCATATCGCGGACCGCGTCGATCGACTGCCAGAGGGTCCGGCGGGCGGCCTCGAGGTGTTCGCGTACCGGGTTCGGTAGATCCGGACGGTGCAACTGCCGGTCCAGCCCGGCCGCGAAAGCCGCCTGCACCCAGGACCATACGACGGTGCCGTGATAGTGATGAGCGGTGAACCGGTCCCGGAGTTCGGGTGTCGCGAACACCGGATCGGCCACGACCGGTCCGACACCGGTCATCAAGCCCAGGGGGAACGGCCGGATCATCGTCGTCACTTCGGCGTCCAGGTTCGCGGGCGGTGGTGTGCCGTAGAGCAGGTCGAGTACCGCGTCGGAATGCAGTACGGGTATCGGGGCGCCGTCCGCGGTGAGCGCGAGGGCCGGGAACGAGATCGGGTCCGGGCCGAGCGCCGCGGTCGCGTCGGGCACGGGTACGCCGATGTGCTCGGCGTAGGTGGTGAGTGCGGCGCGGGCGCGCTCCGGGTCGATCGTGACCGTGAACAGTTTCGGCGCTTCGGCACGCCAGACCGTCGCGTCGCCGGCCGCGTGGGTCAGCAGGGCTCGATCGTCCTGTGTCAGATACGGATCGAGCAGGCCGCTGGCGAGCAGGTGGGCGGTCGCCTCCAGTGCCGCGGGGACCAGGACGACGTCGACGTCGTAGGGGTACCGGCCGCCGCCCAAACCTGTTGTGCTGTCCCGCCATTCACCGGCATCGCGGCCGGGTTGCAGGGCGATCAGCGTCTCGCGTCCGGGCCGGTTCGCGAACGGTTCGGCGCTGGTGACGGCGAGCCGCAGGTTGCGTACCAGGGCGGCGCCGATCGAGGGTGCGGTGCCCTCGGGGGTCCCGGCAGTCGATCGCAGGAATGCCGCGGCACGGTTGGCGGCGGCGGGCTCGTCGAGGAGGTATGCGGCGAGCGTGGGGGCCAGCAGGTAGCTCTCGTCCACCATGCTGTAGTCGAAAATCGGTGCGTCGGTAAGTGTTCCGGTCTGCTCACGGTGAGCGAGGATCGCGTATTCGCCGATGCTCTCCTCGTGGGCGACGGTGCCGTCCGGGGCCAGCCGGGTGAGCACCGACCGCAATCCGGCCTCGATCGCGTCGCCGGTCAGCACCGGCGACAACAGCTTCAGCGAGATCAAGGTGTCCCGGCCGAAATACGTGTCGAATCGCCAGGAGCCGGCCAGGAACTTCTCCCGGTAGCCGAGGAAGCCGAGCGTGTCGATCGCACTGTCCAGCTTGCGTTCCCGGCCGTTCAACAGTTCGCCCGCCAGCGACGACAGGGGTGGTTCGCCGCTCGACGCCTCGACGCGCACCTTGATGCGGCCGTCCGTTCCGGCGGTGATCACTCCTGCGCGGGACACCCGTCCGTCGAGTACTCGCATATCGAGCCGGTAGCCCGGTGCTCCGTCGAGACGATCGCGCTCCCAGGTGATCGAGTCGTCCGAAATCGACGGTGCCGCGGCAACTCCGGCGGGTAGGCGGGCATCCTGTTCGTAGTCGCGCAATACGCGGACGCTGGACAGGACCCCTTCTCGCGGGTGTAGTTCCGCGGCCGTGATCGATGCCACGAATGCCATGCCGTGCCGGGGTCTGCCGTGAGAGTCGTTGTCCCGGTGACTTTTCGGTGCCTCGTCGAGCACCCACTCGGCGGGGCTCGGCAGTCGGTCGAACCATACGCCGGTCCCGCTGTTGCCCGCCGGAAACGCCACGAGCAGCCGCGGATCGAGGCCCGATCGCAGCACCAGATGTCCGGCTGTCACACCGTCGCGCAGGAAGTAGTTGAGATTCAACCCTTCTCGGACCGCGAACCGAGACTCCGGGCGATCTGTTCGCACCCCGCATCCCGCGGTCAGGACGAGCGCTCCCGTGAGCCCCGCCACCGCGATCCGGCTGCCGATCCGACCCACCGACACGAGGGCACAGCGTAGGCGTGCGGGTGGGCCTCCCGGCGGAAGCGCAGGTTCGCCGGGCGAGCCGCGGTGGGGGTGCTCCGGCAGCGAACGTGCGTCCGGGACCGCACTGCGGGACGGTCAGGCCGCGTCGCGCGCTCGTGCCGCGCTGATCCCGAAGCGTTCGCGCAGGGTGACCTCGGCGTATTCGTGCCGGAACAGGCCGCGGCGGCGCAGGATCGGTACGACCTCGTCGACGAAGATCTCCAGGCCGGACGGGAATGCGTCCGGCATGAGGTTGAATCCGTCCGCGGCGCCGGCCCGGAACCACTGCTCGATCGTGTCCGCCACCTGCTCGGGCGTGCCGATGATGCGGCGGTGGCCGCCCGCGCCGAATTCGAGTACGGCGTCGCGCAGGGTGTATCCGGGATTGTCGGCGAGGCGGTCGCCGATCGCGCGGACCAAGGATTCGCGGAAGCCGAGCGAGGCGGTGAAGGCGTTCGGGTCGTCGAGGTCGGCGAGCACCTCCTGCGGGAAGGGGGCGTCGACGGGGTAGGTGTGCAGATCGCGCGCCAGTTGGGTGCCGAGGATGGCCAGTTCCTGGTCGAGGCCCTGGAGTTCCCTTGCGGTGCGGTACCTTTCGGCGGCCTCCGCTTCGGTGCTGCCGATGACGGTGATCAGGCCGGGCAGGATCGCGACATCGCTGCGCGGCCGGCCGTGCCGGGCGGCAACCTGTTTCACCTGTTCGTAGTGTTCCAGCCCGGCGGGCAGCGTCCATTCGGCGGTGAACACGGCATTCGCGGTGCGGCCGGCCAGATCCCGGCCCTGCGGCGAGCCGCCGGCCTGCACGATCAGCGGATGGCCCTGCGGTGAGCCGTCCAGCGGCAAAAGGCCACGGGCGTCGAAGAATTCGTCGCGGTGGGCGATGTCGTGGCCGTCGATCGCCGCGCGCCACAACGCGAGGACGAGGTCCACGAAGCTGTCGGCGCGGCGGTATCGGGTCGCGCGATCGGGGTTCGCGGTGAGTCCGAAATTGCCGCCGGCCGCGGGGTTGTAGGTGGTCACCGCATTCCAGGCGGCGCGGCCGCCGCTGAGGTGGTCGAGGGACAGGAAGCGCTCGGCCAGCTCGACGGGATCGTTGAAGGTCGTGGACAGGGTGCCGATCAGGCCGAGATGGCTGGTCGCGGCGGCCACGGTGGCGAGGATCGTCGTGGGTTCCAGGGCCCGGCCACCGGGCCGCACCAGCGGGTCCTCCCGGATCGCGGGATTGTCGGCGAGGAAGAACGCGTCGAGGGTGCCTCGTTCGGCGATGCGGCCGATCTCGGCGAAATAGTCGCCGGTGGTCGTCGCCGTCTTCGGCAGCCCGGACAGTTGCCAGGCGACGGGGCTGATGCCCAGGTCCAGGACGTTGATGTTGAGGATCACATGGTCGCGGCTCACGCCGAACTCCTTCAGGCAGAGACGTAGACGGGGCGCAGGTGCAACGGATCGGGTTCGGTTCGGCGGGTGATGCCGAGGTGATCGCGCAGAGTGGTTGCGCTGGAACGCAATCGGAGCACACCTTGGTCGGCCAGCACGGGGGCGGTGTTGTCCAGGAAGGTGGGGATGTCGCCGAGGTCGAGTCGAATCAGCACGCCTGCAACGGGTTCCGGCTCGCGTGCCCAATCACGCAGGCGTGCGGGCAATTCGGGATCCCGGCCGTCGGCGCGCAGATGGACGGCCACTGTTGGCGGCAATTCGGCTGCCGCGGCGCGATCATCGTGCGCCACCAAGGCGACATCGGCTGCCGCGGCATGGTCCCCGTCGCCGGGGCGGTAGTCCCACAGCACGATCGGCTCACCCTGCGGTGTCGTCGGCACGTTCAGTGGTCCGATGGTCGCGAAAACGCCGGTGTGATCGGCATATCGGACCTCGGCCTCGGCCGGCCGGCTCGCCGGGTCGGCGGTGGTGAGCGATTCGATCGGCCAGGTCCGCCAGAGCGCGCGGGCCGCGGCGACAGCCTCGGCCGGTAGCGCGGGCCCCGCCGGTGCGTCCGCGGCTGCCCAACTGCCCTGTTCCGTGGCGCCGAGTGCGATGCCCTGATCGGCCCGCAAGGCCAGCCATCCGGCCCGACCACCCGAGATGTGATCCAGCGACGCCACGCGCCGCGCCAGGTTGTACGGATGGTCGCGCTGCGCGGCGGCCGCCGTGACGATGCCGAGTCCCTGCGTGCGCCGCGCGAACACCACACCCAGCAGCGCCGGATTCAGCGATCGGGTGAGTGGCGCGGCCCGATCGCCACCCAGCACCACGTAACCCACCCCGGCCCGATCGAGCAGCTCGGGAATCCGATCGAATCCCGTACCGGCCGCACGGACCAGCTGTTCGTCCGGAATCTGCACTCCGAGAACAAGTGTCACATCAATCTCGCTTCGGTCGACGATGCCGGCGGACCGGGCCCAGCGGGGCCGGAGCGTATTCCGGACAGGCACCGAAGTTATCGGCGCCACGAGGACGCGACAATGTTTGCTCTCCTCAGGAGTTTTAACGGAGTCGTTAAGCGGGGCTTAACCTGAATCCACCGATGAATTCGGTGTATTTGGGTGTGTCGAAATGAAGAAAGTGCCTTCTGACCTGGGATGATTGGAGTTACCACACAACAACCAAGACAAGTTCCGAAAGACACTTTCAGTGCGATTGTTCCACAGGTTCGCCGAGTCCTCGGCGAGGTTCGATGATGATGGCCTCGTGTCGGTGGCGGGGTTGGTTCCGGTGATGACCCTGGCCGAGCAGACGGGTCTGACCAGGCTGTTGACCGAGAAAATTGCCATCGACGCGCCACGAGTCAAGTCCGGGTCGGTGAACCCGGCACCGAAACTGGCCACGTTGATCGCCGGGATGTGTGCGGGTGCGGACAGCATCGACGATATCGGTCTGCTGCGCAGCGGCGGGTGCAAGACGCTGTTCAGTGGCGTGTATGCGCCCTCGACGGTCGGGACTCTGTTGCGGGAGTTCACATTCGGTCACGCCAAGCAGTTGGAGTCGGTGATGCGCGAGCATCTGCTGGCCTTGACCGCGCGCGCGGATCTGTTGCCCGGTGCGGCTGTGCGGACCTTCGTCGATATCGATTCGCTGCTGCGCCCGGTCTATGGCCACCAGAAGCAGGGCGCGTCGTACGGGCACACGAAGATTGCTGGGAAAAAGGTTCTCCGCAAAGGACTTTCACCCCTGGCAACCACGATCAGCACCGACCTGGCGGCACCGGTGATCGCCGGGATACGGCTACGCGCAGGTAAGACCGGCTCGGGCAAAGGTGCCGCATCGATGGTTACCGCCGCGATCGGCACCGCTCGTGCCGCCCGCGCCACCGGCATCGTGCTGGTGCGTGGGGACTCCGCATACGGCACCCGCAAAGTCGTGTGCGCCGCGTTGCGCGCCGGGGCACAGTTCTCGCTGGTACTGACCAAGAATTCGGCGGTCAACGCCGCGATCACCGCGATCGGCGAAGACCAATGGACTCCGGTGCGGTATCCCGGTGCCGTGCGTGATCCCGATACCGGTGAGTGGATCTCCGACGCCGAGGTCGCCGAAATCTCTTATACCGCTTTCGCTTCCACGAAAGACCGGACCACCGCGAGGCTGATCGTGCGCCGGGTGAAAGACGCCCGATACCCCGATGCCCTGTTCCCGGTCTGGCGGTATCACCCGTTCTTCACCAACTCCACCGAGCCCGTCGCCGATGCCGACATCACCCACCGCAAACACGCCATCATCGAAACCGTGTTCGCCGACCTGATCGACGGGCCACTGGCTCACATTCCGTCCGGGAAATTCGGCGCCAACTTCGCCTGGGTCCTGTGCGCCGCGATCGCCCACAACCTGCTGCGCACCGCCGGAATACTGGCCGGTGGCCGACTCGGCCGGGCCCGCGGATCGACCCTGCGCCGCAAAATCATCACCATCCCCGCCCGGCTCGCTCGCCCTCAACGGCGTCCCATCCTGCACCTGCCCCGCTGCTGGCCCTGGGCGGACGCATGGCTCACGTTGTGGCACAACACAATCGGTTACACACCACCACAACCCGACAGCATCTGACCATCCCCGCCCGACGGGCCCGAACCGAGGACTCACGTGGAAAAGCTGGCCAGGCCAGCGGCTACTCCACGCCCGAAACCCGCTGGTCCGCGCGCCGCAGGCGCGCGGACCAGCACGAAACCCCCGTCAGTGGATTCAGGCTTAACGCCGGAGGTGATCGGTATATGCTGTCGCCGACAACCCCGTTGTGGCCGTTGCGGGCAACCGAATCGCATTGATTCCCTGATGGTTCGAGACGGAGTCGCCATCCGTGCGGTCGATCGCGATGAGGTGGGCGATGCCGCAGTGCGCAATTGGGCATGTACAGTTCCGGCGGGGCGTAGGCCGTTACACATGTCGGTTTGTCGGGGTGGGGGCCGTGTGGTGGTGGGGAATGTCGGGGATGGCCGGGACAACCTCTGGGATGGCGGCGAGGACGATTTCGACCGCATCCCGATCGCAAATATTCGCCACGACCTGTCCAGATTGGCCGAAGGCGAGCGTGATGCGTTGGATACCTACCTGTTGTCTCCGGACCGCATCAACGGCGCTCTGCGTGGTCAGCGAGAGGCGACCCCGTTGATCCAGCGGTCGATCGACCGCATCCGATCGGCGCTCACCAAATATTCTGTGCCTGACACAGTCGTGTGACCCGCGAGATCGATGGCAATGTGTACGGCATCACCGGGGAGGCCGGTGCTCGGGCAATGGTCGGTAAGGACATTGTCGAACCAGGGTTCTTGTCCACCAGCATGTCGGTCGACCCACCACGCAACCCGTCTCGCGGCAATCCAGCGATCCTGGATCTGGTGGTACCCGCCGGCACGCAGGCGCTCGCGGTCGGTGAGCTTGCCGAGTTCCCTGCGGAACGCGAGTTGCTCGTGATCGATGCTCGTCGCCTTCGCATCTTGGGGGTATCATTCGACCAGGCCAGACGGGTGTGGAGGCTACGAGGATATGTTGTCGATTGACGAGTTCGACAAGCTGAGCCGCGCGGAGAAGCTGACTGCTCTGCGTCGGCTCGACGACCAGGAATCCGGAATGGCAAGCCGTCCCTCGCCGAAAGAGATCCAGGCGTACCGGGACGAAGGCAGGACTCCGCCCGCCGCTGGAAGCGGCCCCTTCCGCACGCCGCTGTCATCCCTGCAGACCGACCTGTCGCCGCTCGTGGTCGACTCACCCCGGCGGCGCTGATCGGAGCCGAGGACGGGTCCCTGCCGACGGTGTGATTCGCCCGGTGTCGGGTGCGGGGGCTATACCTGTGCACAGGCTCGTCGTTGTACGCCGGATCGGGCCATGGTTCGCCTCGCTACGTCGCTCCGCGATGGGTCTTCTTCGGGCCGGAATCCGCGCCTTTCGCGGTCGGGTACGTTACCGGTAGGTGATTCCGATCACCGGTGTTCGTAGACAGTGAGGTCCGTCATGGGTTTCGAGCCGGATGTGCCGGTTCCGCCGTTGTTCGAGCAGTCGTGGCCGGAGGGGGAGTTCCGGTTCTTTCAGCTCGGGCATGTGGTTGCGGCGGCGCGGCGGTGGGTGGCGGCGTTCGGGGTGGGGCCGTTTCATGTGTTGCCGGTGGTGGAGCAGCGGGCCGTGTACGGGGACGAGGAGCGGGTGGTTCGGTTGCAGGTGGCGGTGGCGCAGGCGGGGCCGGTGCAGATCGAGTTGATTCAGCAGCATTGCGAGACGCCGAGTATTTTTCTCGAGTGGAGTCGGGGCGGGACTTCCGCGTTTCATCAGATCGCTACTGTGACAAGCGATTACGACGGTAAGGTGGCCGGGTTGCGGGGGCTCGGGTATCCGGTGGTTGCCGAGAGTCTGGCGGGGAGCTTCCGGGTGGCCTATGTGGATACCGCGGCGGAGTTCGGCTTCTATACCGAGATCGTGGAGAGCACGCCGAAATTTCTCGGGCAGGTGCGGGCGATATCCGAGACCTGTGCGGGGTGGGACGGTAGCGATCCGGTGCGGTTGCTGACCCGTGACGGCTATCGGGTTCCGGAGCAGGCATGACCGCGACTCGTCTCGAACCGGCGGAGCCGTTGCGGGGGTCGGGTGTCGCTCTGGAGCGGGCCATGCTGGACTCGCTGGACGATCTGGAGGGGGCGTTGCGGCTGGAAGTGATGGGGGAGAACGAGTTTCGGGTTCGGAACGAGCGGAGCCGGTTCGGGCGGGCGTTCGGTGGGCAGTTGCTGGCGCAGGCGATGCTCGCGGCGGCGGCCACCGTCGACGGTCAGCTGCCGCACTCTCTGCATGCGTATTTCGTGCGGAGTGGGGATTCGGATGTGCCGCTGGACATCTCGGTCGAGCGCACTCGGGACGGTCGGTCGATGTCGACTCGGCAGGTGACCGTGCGGCAATCGGGGCGCGAGATACTCACCGCGATCGTGTCTTTCCATACGAATCCGGCGGAACCCGAACTGTTCCAGGGGTCTTCGGGGGGAGTCCGGCCGGAGGAGTTGCCGTTGCTGCAACAGTGGGTGGACTTCGCGCCGGAGGAGATGCGGCCGACCGCGCGGAAGTGGATCGAGTTGCCGCCGCCGGTGGAGATGCGGATCGGGGAGGCGCCCACATTCGTTGTGCCGGGGCGGGATTCGGATGAGCGGGAGCACTGGATGCGGTTGCCGCGCGAGATCGGGGATCGGCCGGCGGCGCATATCGCGATGCTCGCTTACGCCAGTGATTATCTGTTGCTGGACATGGCTTTCCGGAATCATCCCGAGCAAGTGGATCATCGGGGGTTCGTGGGGCTGAGTCTGGATCACTCGATCTGGGTGCACCGGGCCGTGCGGTTCGACGAGTGGCATCGGTACACGCAGCGGATCGGGGCCGTGTCGGGGCATCGGGCGCTCGTGCACGGGACCCTGCACGATCTCGCGGGGCATCTCGTGGCCACTACGGCGCAGGAGGTGCTCGTGCGGCCGGTGTCTCGCTGACCGGAACGGTTTCGTCGTTCCCGCCGATGCTCTACCAAGCGCTTGCTACATTCGGCAGATGATCCCCACGGTCGTCTGGGGCACCGGCAATGTCGGCCGGGCCGCCATCCGGGCGGTGGCGGCGCATCCGGCGTTGTCGCTGGCCGCCGTCCTCGTCCACGATCCGGCCAAGGTCGGCCGTGATGCAGGTGAATTGTCCGGTGCCGGAATCGAATTGGGTGTGGCCGCGACCGATGATGTCGAGGCGGTGCTGCGGTCGGAACCTGTCGCGGTGGTGTACGCGGCCTCCGGCGATATCCGGCCCGATGCGGCGTTGGACGATGTGATCGCGGCGATCCGGGCGGGGGTCGTGGTCGTGACGCCGGCCTTGTACGCCTTCTACGATCAGCGCAGCGCTCCGGAGGCGGATCGCGAGCGGGTGCTGGCGGCGATCGCGGCCGGGGGTGGGTCGTTGTTCGTGTCGGGGGTGGATCCGGGGTGGGGTAACGATGTGCTGCCGCTGCTGATGAGCGGGCTGGGCGGGGCGATCGATATCGTTCGCTGCCAGGAGATCTTCGACTACACCACCTACGATCAGCCGGATTCCGTGCGGTATCTGGTCGGGATGGGGCAGCCGCTGACGTACGAGCCGCCGATGCTGGCGGCGGGAGTGCCGACCATGGTGTGGGGCGGGCAGATTCGGCTGCTGGCCCGCGCGCTGGGGGCGCCGCTGGACGGGATCCGGGAGACGTTGGAGCGACGTGCGTTGGAGCGCACCGTCGTCACCGCGCGGATGGGCGAATTCGTTTCCGGCACACAGGGAGCCGTGCGGTTCGAGGTGCAGGGGATCATCGGCGGGGTGCCTCGGCTGGTGATCGAGCACGTCACCCGGATCGATCCGGCGTGCGCGCCGGACTGGCCCTCGCCGCCGGACGGTGACGGCGCGCATCGGGTGATCATCGAGGGGCGACCGCGCATCGAGGTGACCGTGACCGCCACCGACGAGGACGGCAACCGGTCGGCAGGCGGAAACGCCACGGCGGTGGGACGTCTCGTGGGGGCGATCGACTGGCTGGTCGAGGCCGAGCCCGGCCTCTACGACGCCCTGGACGTTCCGGTGCGACCACCGGCGGGGCTGTTCGGAAGGAGCACGACATGATCATCGATGTGCCGGAGGGCCGCGATCCGATCGAATACGTCTGGGGTGAGATGGTCCCCGGAATCGGGCCCGCCGCAGGGAAATTCGCGATGGCGGTGTACACGCACAGCACACTGGGGCTGCGCGAGTTCGAGGCCGCCCGGCTGCGGATCGCGCAGATCAACGGGTGCCTGTTCTGCCAGGACTGGCGGACCGAGCGGGACGGGGTGAAGGTCGAGCCGGAATTCGCCGAGGCGGTGAGCGATTGGCGCACAACGGATCTCTTCGACGACCGGACCCGGCTGGCCGCCGAGTACGCCGAGCGGTACGCGCTGGACCATCACGGCATCAATGACGAATTCTGGGACCGGTTCCTGGCGGACTACTCGCAGCGGGAGGCGGTGGAGCTCACCATGTGCCTGGGCTCGTGGCTCGGGTTCGGCCGGCTCAACCGGGTCTTCGGGCTGGACGCGGTCTGTGTGCTGCCCAGCCATCTGCAATCCCGGAGCTCGTAGTCTGTCGGTCCCTCCTGGCAGGATCCAGGTATGAGCCTGAGCGGGGACGATGTCCGGCGGTTGGTGTCGGAGTTGCCGGAGACGGTGGAGGAGTTCGCGTGGGGGATGCCGGTGTTCCGGGTGGCGGGGAAGTTGTTCCTGACGTTGCCGGAGGGGGAGACGTCGATGGCGGTACGGTGTCCGATCGTCGATCGGGACGAGTTGGTGGTGGCCGAGCCGGAGAAGTTCTGGATCGCGGCGCACGAGGCGTGGAATGCGTGGGTTCGGGTTCGGTTGGCGGCGTTGGAGGATCGGGGCGAGTTGCGCGATATCGTGCTGGATTCGTGGCGGCAGGCGGCGCCGCGGCCGCTGGTCGAGGAGGGGGAGGGGGAGTGAGGGGTCAGGGGGTTGCGAGGCCCTGGACGACGGTGTCGTAGAAGTATTGCGCGATCTCCTCGGCGGTGCGGGGGCCGCCGGGGCGGTACCAGTAGTAGACGGAATCGCACATGCCGAGGATGGCCAGCGCGGTGAGGTTGGTGTCGGTGATCGCGAAGGCGCCGTCGGCGACGCCGCGGTCGAGGACCTCGGCGAGCATGCGGCGGTATTGGTTGCTCTGCTCGGAGATTCGTTCGCGGCCCTCCTCCGGGAGTTCGCGGACGCGTTCGAAGAACAGGCGTAGGTGGCGGGGGTGGTTGGCGACCAGGGAGACCAGGTCGGTCATCATCGTGAGGAGTAGGGCCGGGGGGTCCAGTGCGCCGGCGGTCACCAGGTCGCGGTGGGCGGTGACGATGGATTCGACCCGCTCGCTGTGCATCTGGGCCAGCAGGTCGTCCTTGCTGGTGAAGTAGTAGTACAGCGAGGCCTTGCGGATGCCGACCTTCTCCGCGATGGCCTCCATCGAGGTGTCCTCGTACGCGCCGACGGCGAACAGATCGGTTGCCACCTGCATGATCTGTGCCCGGCGCGATTGCGCGGGGAGCCGGTTGCGGCTTCGCTGATCGGCCACGTCTGTTCTCCGTTCTCGTGTCGCGGCCGATCCTAGGGCAGCCGTGATCAGGGGATCCGGTGCGGCGTTGACAGGTCGCGCACGGCCATTCTATGTTATCTACCGACGGTCGGTAGATAGTGAGCGAGCGGATGTGACCGCGGCGCCCCGTCTGCCCCGCCGTGAGAATCGATATCGGCATTTCCCGGAGGTCGACCATGCCGTCCCGCCAGCTCCCGTTCCCGGTGTTCGACGCCGACAACCACATGTACGAGACACAGGAGGCGCTGACCAAGTTCCTGCCCGACAACCGCAAGCACGTCATCGACTACGTGCAGGTGCGCAACCGCACCAAGATCGTGGTGCGCGGGCAGATCAGCGAATACATTCCCAATCCGACCTTCGAGGTCGTGGCCCGGCCCGGCGCGCAGGAGGAGTACTTCCGAAACGGCAGCGGCGGCAAGAGTTTCCGCGAGGTGATGGGCGAGCCGATGAAGTCGATCGCCGCCTTCCGGGAGCCCGGTGCGCGGCTCGAGGTGATGAACGAACTCGGGCTCGACCATGCGCTGATGTTCCCGACGCTGGCCAGCCTGATCGAGGAACGGATGAAGGACGATCCGGACCTCGTCCACGACGTGATCCACGCGCTCAACCGGTGGATGCACGAGACGTGGACCTTCAACTACGAGAACCGGATCTTCGCCACTCCGGTGATCACGCTGCCGATCGTGGATCGCGCGCTCGAGGAACTCGAGTGGTGCCTGGCACGCGGTGCGCGCACGGTGCTGGTGCGGCCGGCGCCGGTGCCCGGGTATCGCGGCAGCCGGTCACCCGGACTGCCGGAATTCGATCCGTTCTGGCAGGCCTGCGTGGACGCGGGTATCCCGGTCTCGATGCACGCCTCGGACAGTGGATACGCCGAACAGCTCAAGCCCTGGGAGGGCGGCACCGAATATCTGCCGTTCCGGCCCAGCGCGTTCCGGATGATGGCCATCGGGCATCGGCCGATCGAGGACACGTTGTCCGCGATGGTCTGCCACGGCGCGTTCTCCCGTAATCCCGATCTGCGGGTGCTGTCCATCGAGAACGGCGCGGACTGGGTGCCGAACCTGATCCACGGGTTCGAGAGCGTCTACAAGAAGATGCCGCAGGAGTTCTCCGAGCATCCGGTCGACGCCTTCAAGCGCTGCACCTACATCACGCCGTTCTGGGAGGACAACTTCGTCGACATCGCGAAGCAGATGGGCACCGATCGGGTCGTATTCGGTTCGGACTGGCCGCATCCGGAGGGTATGGGCGATCCGATCAGCTTCGTCGACGAACTGGCCGGGCTGTCCGACGAGGACCAGGCCAAGATCATGGGCGGAAATATGTTGCAGCTGTTCAAGATCGGGCAGACGGCCGCCGCCTGACCGGCGCGGACCGGCGGGGAACCCGGGACAGGCCGAAGAAGAGGACGGGTATCGGCGCCGTCTCCCGGGTTCCCCGCCACTGCCGCGAGACGGCCCGCGGTCGGTGGTCGCGACGGCGCTCAGGCCGCCGCGGAACCGGCTTCCTCGACGATCGAGTAGTCGGTCGCGTCGCCGGCGAGAATCCTGCTGGGCACCCCGTCGATGCCGACCGGGATATCGCCGGCCAGCGTGATCCGGGTCAGCTTGCGGTGCTCGCTCGCGTCGTAGTCGTCGATGGCGTAGTGCTGGGTGGAGCGGTTGTCCCAGATGGCGACATCGCCCGGTTCCCAGTTCCAGCGGGTGGTGTGCTCGAGGCGGATCACCCGGTCCTGGAACAGCTTGTACAGGGTCTGGGATTCGTTACTGGACAGCCCGACGAAATCGGCCACGAAATGTCCGAGCAGCAGGGCGCGCTCACCGGTCTCCGGATGCACCCGGACCACGGGATGTTCGGTCTCGTAGTTGGTGGAGACGAACTCGTCCCGGTAAGCCTTCACGTTCTCGGCCACCTCGTCCGAGACGGCCTGCAGCCGCTGTTCGACCGCGTGCCGGGCCGCGTAGTCGTACTGGTTGGTGTGCCGGGCGCGCAGCGATTCCGCCAGCCGCTTCAGCGGTTCCGGCAGGGCCTCGTAGGCGGCCACGGTCGAGGCCCAGGTGGTCGAGCCGCCGTAGCTGGGCAGTTCCACCGCCCGCAGGATCGAGGCCTTCGGCGGACGGTCCACGAAGGTGACGTCGGCGTGCCAGCTGTTGGCGCGGCCGTGGTGCGAGTCGATCGCCAGGGTCTTCACGCCGTGTGACTTCACCGTGGGGTGCGGCGTCGTGGGGGTGCCGAGCAGTTCGGCGAACTCGTACTGGCCGTCCTCGGTGAGGTGCTGCTGACCGCGGAAGAAGATCACCTTGTGCTCGTTGAGCGCGGCGCGGATGCGCTCGACCGTCTCCGGCGCCAGATCGCCCCCGAGCCGTACTCCCTCGATACGAGCGCCGATGTGCCGGCCGAGTTTGACGACGGCGAACGGTTCGGTTGCGGATTCGACGGACATGGGCGTCCTTTCCTCGACGGGTGATGCTGCCGTCGAGCACACCATCGGGTGGCGGCCGCGGGCCAGGATTACCGTCAGCCGGATCGAAAACCCGGCAGGAGAACGGCCGGAATCGGTCCGCACGGCCCTCACCAGCGGAAATCCGCCTCGCCGCGCGTGGCCCGGTGGCCGTCTGATAGTCCAAGGGGTGACGCGGCGAATTTCGATCAGACCGATCGGTGTTATTTTCGTCAGCGGCAACCACGGGTCCGGCCCGCCCGGATCTCTTTCGGCCTGAGGACGACGCATGATGTTCAAGCGCGTAGGCGCGATTCTGGCCGCGACGACAGCTCTGTTCGCCGCGGCCTGCTCGGTGAATACCGGCAGTACCGGCGGTAGTGGCGATTCCGGTGGGTCCATCACGGTGACCGCGTTCGCCGGCGCCTGGAGCGAGGCCTTCAAGTCCGCCTTCGTCGAACCGTTCGAGAAGGACACCGGCATCAAGGTCAACCTGGTGCTCGGCGCGGACGCGGACTGGCTGACCAAGCTGCGGGCCGCGGGCGGGAAGAATCCGCCGTTCGACCTCGTCGCCTTCACCTCGGAATCGGTCCGCGCGGCCGTCGGCGGCAATCTGCTGCAGCCGCTGGACACCGGCAAGATCCAGACGTGGAATCAGTTGTCCGACACACTGGTTCAGCAGTCCGTGGTCGACGGTAAGGTGTACGGCGCCCCGCTGACCACCGGATCCCTGGGCTGGCTGTACCGCACCGACAAGATCACCACCGCGCCCGCGGACTGGAAGGCCGTCTTCGATCCGGCCTACTGCGGGCATATCGCGCTGGCGCCGCTCACCTACAACGCCGGGATGCAGTTCTTCTCCGCGCTGGTGCACAGCGAGGGCGGGACGCTGGCCGATCCGGCCGCCGTCGACCGGGCATTCACCGAGCTGGCGAAGCTGAAGGGCTGCGTGTCCTCCTTCCCGGCCGACGCCGGCAGCGTCGCCACCGCCGTACAGAACGGCGACGCCTGGCTGGTGCCGTACTGGGACGGCCGCGCGCTGGCCATGTCGAAGGCCGGGCAGCCGATCGGGTTCACCTATCCGACCTCGGGCGCCGTCGGCGCGCTGACCTCGTACTACGTCCCGGCCGGGACCACGCACAGCGATCAGGTGTACAAGTTCCTGAACTACCTGACCGCCGCGGCGCATCAGAAGCCGTTCGCGGAGGCCACCTTCTACGGCGCGGGCAACAACACGATCGCCTACAGCCCCGACTTCGAGGCCAAGATCAAGCACGGCGAAGACGTGTACAAGACCTTCACCTGGGTCGACTACAACACCGCGACGCCGAACCTGAACCGCTGGCAGCAGCGATGGAACCAGATCTTCGGGTGAGCGAGCACCACGAAGCACCGCAGGCCGGCGATCATCTCGAGATCGCCGGCCTGACGGCCGGATACGACGGGCACGGCGTGCTGGATGTGGACCGGCTGACCGTGGCCCGCGGTGAGTTCCTGTCCGTCCTCGGGCCCAGCGGTTGCGGTAAGACCACACTGCTCAACACCCTGGCCGGCTTCGTCCGGCCGGATTCCGGCACGATCCGGCTGGCGGGTGCGGATCTGACCGAGGTGCCGCCGCATCGGCGCGGGCTCGGGCTGGTGTTCCAGAACTACGCGCTGTTCCCGCATCTCAGCGTCGCCGACAACATCGCCTACGGGCTGAAGGCCCGCCGGATTGCGAAAGCCGAACGCGCGCAACGGGTCGAGGAGGCCCTGAAGCTGGTCGACCTCGCCGGGTACGCGAATCGCCGGCCGCGGCAGCTGTCCGGCGGGCAGCAGCAGCGGGTGGCGGTCGCGCGGGCGCTGGCGATCCGGCCGGAACTGGTCCTGCTCGACGAGCCGCTGTCCAATCTGGACGCGAAACTGCGCCGGGAGATGCGGGTCGAACTGCGGGCATTGCAGCAGCGGCTGGGCATCACGATGGTGTTCGTGACCCACGACCAGGAGGAGGCGCTGTCGCTGTCCGACCGGATCGCGGTGATGAACGCGGGCCGGGTGGAACAGGTCGGCACCCCGGAGACGGTGTACCGGCGGCCGGCGACCCGGTTCGTGGCCGAATTCCTGGGTGCGGCGAATGTGCTCGACGGCCACGCCGCCGACGGGGTGCTGACCGTCGGCGCGGTACGTATTCCCTGGCAGCGGGATCGGATCGGTCCGGTGACCGTCGCCGTGCGGCCCGAACGAGTGCGGCTCGGCGCGGCGACCGGGCCGTGGCCGGCCGCGATCGTGCGGCTGCGATCCTTTCTCGGCGACGGCTGGCAACTCGAACTCGAACTGGCCGGTGGGCTGTCGCTGTCGGTACGCGCGGAACATGCTCCGGCAGTGGGCAGTTCGGTGACGGTGAGCTGGGAGGACGACGATGTCATCGTCCTCGGGTGATGCGGTGACGGACGCGCGCCCGGCCTGGGCCCCGAGCCGGTGGCGCGGCGCCGGGCTGGTACTGCCGCTGCTGATCTTCCTGCTGCTCATGCTCGTGCTGCCGATGATCCGGATGCTGATCATGAGCTTCCGGCCCGTGGACGAATACGGGCAGGCCGAACCGGGTTTCACCGCCGGGCAGTACCGGCGGGTGTTCGCCGAGTCCTTCTTCTCGCAGGCGCTGGTGCACAGCGTGCTGGTCGCGCTGGTGGTGACGGCGTTGTGCCTGGTGCTCGGCTATCCCGCCGCCTACGTGCTGGCGCATCGGCGGCCGGGTGTGCTGCGGACGCTGCTGTTGCTGGTGGTGGTGTCACCGTTGCTGACCAGTGTGGTGGTGCGCAGCTACGGCTGGTCGATCCTGTTGTCCGGCAACGGGCTGGTGAATCGGATCCTGGTCGGGTCGGGGCTGCGGTCGCAGCCGGCGCATCTGCTCGGCAGCACGCTCGCGGTGGTGATCTCGGTGACCCATGTGCTGTTGCCGTTCGCGATCATCCCGCTCACCACCGCGCTGCGCGGTATCGAACCGAATCTGACCCGGGCGTCGCTGTCGCTCGGCGCCGGTCCGGTCCGCACGTTCTGGCGGGTCACCGTGCCGTTGAGCCTGCCGGGTATCGCGGCCGGGGTGCTGATCGTGTTCGCGCTGTCGATGGGCATCTACATCACGCCGCGGCTGATCGGCGGGACCAATCAGGCGCTGGCCGGGATCCGGATCTACGACCAGGTGTCGAGTGTGTACGACTATCCGATGGCGGCGGCGCTGAGTTTCGTGCTGCTGGTCCTGACCGGGATCTGCACCGCGCTGTTCGGTGGCGGGTTGCGGCTGTGGGCGCGGAGGTTGCATGGCTAGCCGGTGGCCGGCCGCGTCCGTCGTGGGCCGGATCGGGGTGTGGTGCGGCCGGATCGCGGTCGCGCTGGTGTTCGTCTTCCTGCTGGCGCCGTTGGTGGTGCTGGTGGTGGCCTCGTTCAACGCCGCGGATTCGGTGGCGTTCCCGCCGTCGGGCTTCTCGCTGCGGTGGTACTCGTCGGTGCTGTCGTCGCGGGATTGGCTGGTGTCGTTCCAGCTGTCCGGATTGCTGCTGGTATCGGTGGTGCTGACCACCGTGGTGCTGGGGACCGCCGCCGCCTACGGGCTGGCGCGCGGCACATTTCCCGGGCGCGGGGTGCTGTCCGGTATCGCGTTGAGCCCGTTGCTGGTTCCGGAGATCATCGTCGCGCTCGGGCTGCTGTACTACCTGCAGGGCCTGCACCTGACCAATACGATCACCGGTCTGTGGCTGGCGCATTCGCTGATCGCGCTGCCGTATGTGGTGCGGGCGACGCTGGTCAGCGCGGCCGGGCTGGATCCGACGCTGGAGCGGGCCGCGGCGAGCCTGGGTGCGGGGCGGGCCCGGGTGTTCCGGACCGTGACGCTGCCGCTGCTGCGGCCGGGCATCATCGCCGGGGCCGTCTTCGCCGCGGTGACCTCGCTGGGGGAGGTGGCGATCACCGCCCTGGTCGCGGGCGCCAATACCACCACCGTGCCGTTGCGGATCTACTCCGCGGTCCAGTTCGAACTGGATCCGTCGGTCGCGGCGGTGTCCACCCTGCTGTTGCTCGTCAGCGTCGTCGTGATGCTGGTGCTGGAACGGTTCGTACGTCTGTCGGAGTTGTTGTGACCTCTCGATCACCGATCGTCTCGAACGGCGCGCGTGCGGGTATCGATGTCGGGGGGACGTTCACCGATTTCGTGCTGGTGCTGCCCGGGGAGAGCCGGGTGCTGCACCACAAGGAGCCCAGTACCCCGGCGGATCCGACCGTCGCCGTGGCGCGCGGGCTGGCCGCGATCGCCGCACAGGCCGGGATCGCGCCGAGCGAATTCGCGGCCGTGGCGCACGGGACGACGATCGGGCTCAACACGATCATCCAGCGTCGCGGGGCGCGGCTGGCCCTGGTGGTGACCGAGGGGTACCGGGACATCCTGGAGATCGGGCGCAGCCGGATGCCGTCGTCGTTCGACCTGCACGCGGCCAAGGAGGAGCCGTTGGTGCCGCGGGAATCGGTGGTGGAACTGCCGGCTCGGCTGCGGCCCGACGGCAGCCCGTCCCGGATTCCCACGGACGCCGAATTGGCCACGGCCGCAGCCGGTATCGACGCCGACGCGGTGGCCGTCGTGGTGCTGCACGCGCATACCGATCCGGCGTTCGAGGCCGGGGTCGCGGCGCGGCTGGCGGCCTTGCTGCCCGGTATCGAGGTCGCGGCCTCGGCGACGGTGTGGCCGGAGGTGCGCGAATACGAACGCACGCTGGTCACCTGCCTCAACGCCTACATCCAGCCGTTGATGCACGACTATTTCGCGCGGCTCGAGCAGCGGCTGGCCGAACTCGGGATCACGGCGCCGGTGACGATCACCGGATCCAACGGGGGTGCGCTGAGCCTGCGGGCCGCCGGTGATCGGCCCCTGGAGACGGTGCTGTCCGGGCCCGCGTCCGGGGTGACCGCCGCCGCCGCGCTCGCCGCCGAGGCCGGAATCGATCGGCTGGTCACCTTCGATATGGGCGGTACCAGTAGCGATATCTCCGTCGCGGTGGCCGGTGTCCCGGAGATCACCACCGGCACCACGATCGGCGGATTGCCGCTGGTGCTGCCGGTGGTGGCGGTGGACGCCATCGGCGCGGGCGGCGGATCGGTTGTGCGCGTCGATGATCAGGGATTGCTGAAGGTCGGGCCGGAGAGCGCGGGTGCGGATCCGGGACCGGCCGCGTACGGGCGCGGCGGCACCCGGCCGACCGTCACCGACTGCTACCTGCGCACCGGAATGCTCTCTCCCACCGGCTTTCTCGGTGGTCGCATGACGCTGGACGCCGCGGCCGCCGATCGGGCCCTGGGTGCGGTGGGTGCCGGTCTCGGGCTCGACGGACTCGCGACCGCCGCTGCCGCCTTGCGGATCGCCACCGCGGGGATGGCCGTGGAACTCCAGAAAGTCTTGGTACAGCGCGGTTTCGATCCGGCCGAATTCACGCTGGTGCCGTTCGGCGGGGCCGGGCCGACGCATGCCGCGGCCCTGGCCGAGGAGGTCGGGATCACCGAGATCGTGGTGCCGCCGGCCGCCGCGACCTTCTGCGCACTGGGTGCGGCGACGGCCGATCTGCGCCGCGACTTCGCGCGCAGCCTGCGGCGGCCGCTGGACGAGGACGGCCTCGCCCGGTTGCGGGAGATCGTCGCCGATCTGGCGCAGCAGGCCCGGAATTGGCTTACGGAACAAGGAGTTTCGACCGGCGAGCCGCGGCTGACGGCCGCGGCGGATCTGAGCTATCACGGGCAGGCCTTCGAATTGCGGGTGCCACTGGGCGAATTGACCGTGGCGGCCGTCGCCGAGGCGCTGCACACGGAACATGAACGGCTGTACGGGTTCCGGGATCCGGACGCGGCGATCCGCCTGGGGACGGCGCGGTTGACCGTGGTGGGACCGCTGGCGGGGCGGTCGCCGCGTGATGATGTGGCAGCCGAGGCGGCGGAGGCCGTCGGAACCCTCCCGGCCGAGACGGCCGCGATCGGGTCGGCGGAGACGACGGATATCGCGCCGGAGGTCGATCGGGTGAGCGGGCAGCGCGCGGACCGGACGGTGGAGACATCCCGGCTGGGGGATGGGCGTTCCGGCTCGGAGGTGCCGTGGGGAACCGCGACGCGGCCGGTGTTCCTCGGCGGCGAATGGGTGACGGCGCGGGTCGTGCAGCGAGCGGGTCTGGGAACCGGGGATCGGTTCGACGGGCCCGCCATCGTGGAACAGGAGGACACCACCGTGGTCGTGCCGGGAGGCTGGACGGTGACCGTGGACGCATTCGGCAATCTGCGGGTGCGGCGATGAAACTCGATCCGGTCACCCTGGAGATCGTGGGCAACAAGTTCTCGGCGCTGGCCGAGGAGATGTGCCTGACCCTGCAGCGCACCAGCCGCTCGCTCTACGTCAAGGAGACCGCCGACTTCTGTTGTGCGCTGGCCGCTCCCGACGGCGGATTCTTCGCCTATCCGCGCGGGATCGGGGTGTCCGGGTTCGTCGGGCTCGACGTCGCCACGGCCGCCGCGGCCGTCGGGCCGCTGGAACCGGGGGACGTGATCATCACCAACGATCCGTTCACCTCCGGCGGGCTGGCCACGCACCTCACCGACATCCAGCTCATCGAGCCGTATTTCCACGACGGTGCGCTGATCGGATACGGCTGGGCGTTCATCCACTGCTCCGATATCGGCGGGCGGGTGCCGAGCAGCCTCTCACCGACCAACGACGAGATCTTCCAGGAGGGACTGCAGATCCCGCCGGTGAAGCTCGTGCGAGCGGGGGTGCCGGACGTCAGCGTGGAGCGACTGCTGGCGGCGAATACCCGTACGCCCGAGGCCAATCGGGGCGATCTGCAGGCCATGCTCGCGGCGTTGCGCACCGGGCGGGCCGGACTGGGCGCGATCGTCGCGCGGCACGGCGTCGGCGATGTGCTCGCCGCGCAGGTCGATGTGGTCGAGTACACGGCGGCGAAGGCCCGTGCCGCGCTGGCGACGCTGGCCGACGGGCAGTTCCGGTTCGTCGACTATCTCGACGACGACGCGGTGTCGCCGATCCCGGTCCGGATCTCGGTCACCGCGACCCTCACCGCGGGACGTCTGCACCTGGACTTCACCGGTACCGATCCGCAGGTCGCGGCGGCGTTCAATATCGCCAGTCTCGGTCGCCCGCACGCGTGGATCACCACCCGGGTACTCGCCCTGATCTGCACCCTCGATCCGGCCATCGACCTGAACGCGGGCCTGGTGCGGCCGATCAGCGTGCACGCGCCGGAGGGCAGCGTGGTCAACGCCGTGCGGCCCGCCGCGGTCGGGGTGCGGCATGCCACGGCCTCGCGGGTCAACGACGCCCTCGGCGGGGCGCTCGGGCTCGCGGCGCCGGATGTGCTGCCGGCGGCGTCCAGCGGCCTGGTGGTGCCGGTGGTGGTCGCCGAACAGGACAACGTGCAGGTGCTGGAACCGATGGTCGGCGGCACCGGCGCCCGATTCGGCGCCGACGGGGTGGACGGCCGGGACAGCGGCATCTCCAATCTGTCCAACAATCCGGTGGAAACCGTCGAGACCGAGATCGGCGTGGAGATCCTGCGGTACGGCCTCATCCCGGATTCCGGCGGCGCCGGGCGCTGGCGCGGCGGTTGCGGGCTGGAACTGAGCTTCCGGGTGCTCGACGACGGCGCGCGGCTGCTGGCGCGGGGTCTGGAGCGGCAGTGCTTCCGGCCCTGGGGTGTGCACGGCGGCGGTCCCGGGGCTCCGGCGCGGCTGCTGGTCAACGGTGTCGCGGTGGCCAAGGTGGATGTGCTGCCGCTGCGTCGCGGCGACGTCGTCACGCTGTGCACCTCGGGGGCCGGTGGTTACGGCGATCCGTTCGACCGCGACCCGGCGGCGGTGCTGCGCGATGTGCGGCGCGGGGTGGTCTCGGCCGCGGCCGCGAGTGCCGCGTACGGCGTGGTGCTCGACGGTGACCGGGTAAATGCCGAGGCCACCGCTCGTGCTCGAACAGGTTCGGCGCGTACCGGATTCGGGTTCGGGCCGGAGCGGGTGGCCTGGGAATCGGTATTCGATCTCGACAGTGCCGACGCATTGGTGAGCGCGTTGTTCACCCTGCCGGCCCGGGAGCGGTATCGCCGGCGCGCCGAGATCGTCGGCGCGGTGCTGACCGAACTGCCGCAAGGCTTTCCGCGCAGCCCGGCCGGCGAGCCGGAACTCGCTCGGGCCCGGGAGGTGTTACGCGCCGCGATCGGCGCGGTCGTGGCCTGACGGACCGGCCGCGGTGCGCGCGGAGCCTGTCCGCACCGATGCGGCGCCTGCCTCAGCCGAGATGCTCGCGCAGGTAGGCGAGATCCTCGGCCATCCCCTCGCTCGGCGTCTCCAGGACGACGGGTGCGCCGGCGGTGCGGCACACCTCCGCCAGCAGCTGCGGATCGATGGTGCCCTCGGAGAAGTTGGCGTGCCGGTCCGCGCCGGAATTGAACTCGTCGCGGGAGGAGTTCAGGTGCACCAGGTCGATGCGGCCGGTGATGCCCTTGATCCGGTCGACCACGCCGACCAGCTCCTCGCCGCCGGCCCACGCGTGGCAGGTGTCCAGGCAGAAGCCGGCGCCGAACTCGCCGATGGCCTCCCACAGCCGCGCGATGGAGTCGAAATGCCGTGCCATGGCGTGATTTCCGCCGGCGGTGTTCTCGACGATGATCGGGACGGCGAACCCGCCCTTCTCCGCCTGGCGTTCGAACAGCTTGCGCCAGTTGACGATTCCGGCCTCGATCTCGGCATCGGAACGGACGTGGCCGCCGTGCACGACCAGGCCGAAGGCGCCGAGTTCGGCTGCGGCCTGCGCCTGCTGCGCCACCGCGCTGCGCGAGGGCATGCGCAGCCGGTTGTTCGTACTCGCCACATTGATCTGATACGAGGAGTGGACCACCACCTCGATGGGGCTGGCCTTGATCTCCTCGGCGCGTGGGTGCGGCCGGGGTTTGTCCCAGCTCTGCGGATCGACCACGAAAAGCTGGATGACCTCGGCTCCGAGCTGTTCAGCGAGACCTATCGGATCACTGTCTTCCCGTACGTGGGCACCAATCATGCCGTGGAGCGTAACGGGTGCCACCGACAACCGGGGCACCCCCGCTCCGGTGGTGGCCGGAGCGGGGGCCGGAATCAGGAACCGGCCTGGATACCGAGGTTCACCTCGGCGATGGCCTGGTCGATCAGGTTCATGGCGTTGACGCGATGGCCGCCCTTGTCGGGGATCGCCGCGTCGAGTTCGCCGTGCGCCGCCTGCAGGTCGTCCCGGGCGGCGGTCATGTGCGGCTGCAGGGCGACCGCGGTACCGGCGCCGATACCGGTGAAGAGCAGGGCACCGCAGACGCCGGCGACGGCCAGCCGGAGCTTGGAGATCCGCATGATGTTCACACTTCCTGTGCGGGGTGGGGACGTCGGTCGTGAATACGACCGGATCCGAGCGTAATCGGCGGCCGGGTCCGGTCCGTTCACCGGAAAACCCTGTCCTACATGCGAAAACGGCGCGAATTCCAGAGTGCTGCGGTGCGCTCGGTTCTCAGCCGGTCTTCAGCTTGTACCAAGGTTCGTCGGAGTCCCGTTCCGGGCGGCGGCGGATGGTTCCGGCCTCGGCCGACGGTGACCACCGCCCGCTCGACACCGGATGCGTTGTATGGTGGGCCGTGTTCGGCGGTCGGCAGTGACGACGGCCGGTTGTTCATGCGGTACTTGCCGCGCATCGGCGGCGGATGTGCGGCACCGGAATTGGGAGCGGGGATGCAGACCAACGGTGACGTTTTCGCTGGGTATGTCATCGAGCGGCTGCTCGGCCGTGGCGGTATGGGTCAGGTGTATCTGGCCAAGCACCCTCGCCTGCCCCGGATGACGGCGCTGAAGCTGCTGAATCGGGAGATGGTGTCCGACCACGAGATTCGCGCGCGCTTCGAGCGTGAGGCGGATCTGGTCGCGCAGCTGGATCATCCGAATATCGTCACCGTGTACGACCGGGGGCTCGAGGACGGTCAGCTGTGGATCTCCATGCAGTTCATCGACGGTATCGATGCCGCCAGCGTGGATCCGAAGCGGTTGCCGCCGGAGCGCGCGGTGCAGATCATCGCCGAGGTCGCCGAGGCGCTGGACTACGCGCATCGCAACGGGGTGCTGCACCGTGACGTGAAACCGGCCAACATGCTGCTCGCGCGGTCCACCGGCGGTAAGGGCGAGCGGGTCTACCTCACCGACTTCGGTATCGCGCGACTGCGTGACGACGGCGGCCATCTCACCCAGACCGGAACCTTCACCGCGACGCTGGCGTACGCCTCGCCGGAACAGCTCACCGGCGCCTCGCTGGACGGCCGCGCCGACCAGTATTCGCTGGCGTGCAGCCTGTTCTGGCTGCTCACCGGCAGCGGTCCGTTCTCCGCGCCGAATCCGGCCGCGGTCATCCGCGGCCATCTCCAGTCGCCGCCACCGACCTTGAGCAGTGTGCGGTCCGGGCTGCCGTTGGCGCTGGACGGCATATTGGTCAAGGCAATGTCGAAGCGACCCGACGAGCGATTCGGCACCTGTGCGGAATTCGCCGCCGCCGCGCGCCGGGCGCTCGCGCAGTCCAGCGCACCGCATCAGCAGGTGGCGCCGCGGCCGTCCACCGGCCCGTCGATGCCGACCATCGGTATGCCCGCGCACGGGATGCCCACCACCGGACCCGGCCACGGCATGCCGTCGACCGGTCCCGCGCACGGTATGCCGTCGACCGGACCCGGACATCCGGTGGCGCCGCGGCCCTCGACCGGGCCCGCCAATCCGATCGCGCCGCGGCCGATGACCGGGCCGGGCAATCCGATTCCGCAGCCGATGCGGCAGCCCACTCCGGCGCCGCAGCCCGTGTACCAGTCGGCGCCGCGCTATCCGCAGCCCCAGTCCGGCGGTTCGTACTATCAGCCGCCGCGGCCGATGCCGCAGCGGCGGAAGTCGAATGGCGGGCTGATCATCGGGATCATCGCGGTGGTCGTGGTGCTGCTGTTGATCGTGCTGGCGATCATCGGCGCGATGTCGAACAACAACAACACGTCCTCGTCGCTGCATCACCCGGCCGGGCCGGCTCCGACGCTGACCCACCAGCCGCAGCCGGGCCCCCGCAGCTAGGCCGGTTGTGCGGTGGCGGCCGGGGCGGGCCGCCGCAGGCGCAGATAGCCGGCCACGCACACCGTCGTCCACAGCGCGCCGATCGCCCAGCCCGCCAGCACATCGGTCGGCCAGTGCACGCCCAGGTACAGCCGCGACACCCCGACCAGCAGGACGAATACGGTCGCCGCCGCCACGGCCGCGACCGCGGCGGACCGTCGCCGCATCGCCAGCACCACCAGCGCGGTGAGCACGCCGATCACGACGGTCGAGCCGAGGGTGTGCCCGGACGGGTAGGACTGATTGGTCTCGAGGACCAGGCGGTCCACCATCGGCGGTCGCTGCCGGCCGACGATCGTCTTCAGCGCGAGGACGATGATGCCCGCACCGGCCGCCGCGACGCCGGTCAGCAGGAACTGCGGCCACCGCCGCCGATAGGCGAACCACGCGCAGGCGGCGATCGCCACCGCGGCCATCGTGGTGGTGTCACCCAGATCGCTGATCGTCTTCGCGATCGCGGTCAGCCATCCGGTGCGGTGCGGGATCACCCAGTCGAGGGTGGTCGCGTCGATACCGGTGGCACCGTCGCGGTCGACCACATTGTCGGTGAGTTCCGCCACGCCGGCGGTCAGCAACGCGATCACGGCCAGCGCCAGGCCGCCCGCCCAGCGCAGCACGCCGCGGCGGACGAGCACCACGGTCACGACGGCGATACCCAGTGCCAAGACGAGCAGAACCATGCCGGCCAGCATACAAACGACGATGCCGGCGGCCGGTCCCGCTCATGATTGGGGGACAACCCCGATGGCGCGTACGCCGACGGGCCGCAACACTGGTGGGCATGACTGCCGAAGCTCTTGGCACCGAAACTGCCGTTGGCGCAATCACCGCCGCGGCACGCGCGACAGACCTGGTGAAGCTGTACGGATCGGGAGACACCCAGGTCCGGGCATTGGACGGAGTATCAGCCGAATTCGCACAGCGGGAGTTCACCGCGATCATGGGCCCCTCGGGTTCCGGCAAGTCGACGCTCATGCACTGCCTGGCCGGGCTGGACAGCGCCACCTCCGGCACGGTCCACATCGGTGACACCGAACTCACCGGCCTCTCGGACAAGCAGATGACCAGGATGCGGCGCGACCGCATCGGTTTCGTCTTCCAGGCGTTCAACCTGGTACCGACCCTGACGGCGCTGGAGAACATCACCCTGCCGCTGGATATCGCGGGCCGCAAACCCGATGCGCAGTGGCTCGACACCGTCATCGAGCGGCTGGGCCTGCGGGATCGCCTGAGCCATCGGCCCAGTGAGCTGTCGGGCGGACAGCAGCAGCGGGTGGCCTGCGCGCGGGCGCTCGCCGGCCGGCCCGACATCATCTTCGGCGACGAGCCCACCGGCAATCTGGATTCGCGCTCCTCCAACGAGGTGCTGTCGATCCTGCGCGCGGCGGTGGACGAATTCGGTCAGACCGTGATGATCGTCACACATGAGCCGCACGCCGCCTCCTACGCCGACCGGGTGGTGTTCCTCGCCGACGGCCGCCTCGTGGACGAACTGCGGGATCCGACCGCCGATTCGGTGCTGGAGCGGATGAAGTCGATGGAGAAGAAGTAAGCGATGGCCGCCTCCCCGATGCGCAGGGTCACCCTGCGCAACCTCGCCGCGCACAAGGTGCGGCTGGCGCTGACCCTGTTGTCGGTGGTGCTGGGCACCGCCTTCATCGCCGGGTCGTTCGTGTTCACCGACACCCTGCAGAACACTTTCGACGGCATCTTCGGCGATCAGGCCAAGGGTGTGGATGTGCGGGTGTCGCCGAAGGAGCGGCAGTCGCTCGGCGTTCCGCAACAGGTGGTGACCCAGCTCACCGCGACCGACGGCGTGCGGGCCGTGGCGCCGGCGGTGCAGGGCCCGACCGTGCTGCTGAAGGACGGGCACGCGGTGCAGACCGGCGGCGCGCCGACCTTCGGGCAGTCGTATCTGCCGCCGGAGCAGTCGGTTTCGCCGTCGCAGAAATTCGTCGACGGGGCCGCGCCCGCCGCGGGGCAGATCGCCATCAATGTCGGGGGTGCGAATCGGGCCGGGCTGGCGGTCGGTGACAAGGCCAAGGTGCTGGTGCCCTCGCACGGGATCGTCGATGTCACCGTCAGCGGGATCTACGAACTGCCCTCCGACTCCGGGGGTTACATCGGACTGCTGTTCCAGGACGCGCAGGCGCGGCAGCTGTTCACCGACGGGCAGCACGTCGCCTTCGTCGATCTGGCCGCGGCGCCCGGGGTGAACGCCGACGCGCTGCGCGACCGGATCGCGAAGACGCTGCCCGACTACAAGGTGCTCGACGGTGCGCAGGTCCGGGCCGATCTGAAGGCACAGGTCGGGCAGGCGCTGAAGTTCGTGAACTACTTCCTGCTCGCCTTCGGCGCGATCGCGCTGCTGGTCGGCACGTTCATCATCTACAACACCTTCTCGATGATCGTCGCGCAGCGGCTGCGGGAGTTGGCGCTGTTGCGGGCGATCGGCGCGAGCAGCGGTCAGGTCGGCGGATCGGTGGTGGCCGAGGCGTCGGTGATCGGACTGCTGGGCAGCGCGATCGGCCTGGGCTGCGGCGTCGGACTCGCATTCGGGTTGTCCGCGCTGCTCAACGCGTTCCATCTGGGATTGCCGACCGGCACCATGCAGGTGCTGCCGCGGACCGTGCTGGTATCGCTGGGCGTCGGCCTGGTGGTGACGGTGGTCAGTGCCTACGCGCCGGCCCGCCGGGCGGCGCGGATCCCACCGGTCGAGGCGATGCGGGAGGAGTTCGCCTCGGTCGGCGACTCGCTGCGGATGCGGACGATCGCGGGTGCGATACTCGCGATACTCGGTGTGGCGCTGGTGATCCCGGCCTCGCGCGGCACCGGCGGCAATGCCGCGATCGTGGTCGGTATCGGTGCGGTGGCGCTGATCTTCGCGGTGCTGCTGGCCTCGCCCGCGCTGTCGCGGCCGATGATCGGCGCGCTCGGGGTGCTGGTGCGGCCGTTCGGCGCGATCGGGCGGATGGCGCACAACAACGCCGTGCGCAATCCGCGCCGCACCGCCGCCACCGCATTCGCCCTCACCCTCGGGCTGATGCTGGTCACCGCGATCGCGATGCTCGGATCCTCCGCCAAGGCCAGCGTCGGCGAACTGGTCGACAAGGGGGTGAAGGCCGATTACCTGCTGGCCGGGCCACAGCTGATCGGCGTGCCGCCCGGCGCCGCGCAGGCGTCGAAATCCGTTGCGGGCGTACAGGATGTCGTGTCGTTCCGGGGCGTGGCGATGAAGGCCGGCGACGATCAGATCACCGGTATCTCGCCCGACGGCTCGATGAATCGGGTGCTGAACTACGACATCCGCCGCGGCACCGGCACTCTCGGCGACACCGATATCCTGGTCTCGGAAACCGAAGCCGCGGACCGCAATTGGCATGCCGGCGACAGTGTCGTGCTGACCAGTGTGGACAACAAGAAGTTCACGCTGAACGTGTCCGGCATCTACAAGGACACCCAGCTGCTCGGTCCGCTGGTGATCGCGCCCGCGCTGTACGACCAGGTGATGCCGGTGGCGTTCCGCACCGATGTGGTGGTGCTGATCACCGCCGCGCCCGGCACCGACCTCGGCACGCTGCGGACCGGACTGGAGAAGGCGACTGCACCCTATGTGGTCGTGCAGGTGGAGAACCGCGACGAGTTCAAGGGCGCGCAGGGTAAACAGGTCGACACCATGCTGGCGATCCTCTACGGATTGCTCGCGCTGGCGGTGGTGATCGCGATCCTCGGCATCGTCAACACCCTCGCGCTGTCGGTGGTGGAGCGGCGCCGGGAGATCGGCATGTTGCGCGCGGTCGGCACGATGCGACGGCAGGTGCGGCGGGCCATCTATCTGGAATCGATGCTGATCGCGGTGTTCGGCGCCGTGGTCGGTGTGGTGCTCGGGCTGGGGCTCGGGGTCGGATTCCTGCGCACACTGCGGGATCTGGGGCTGGGCACGATCGCGGTGCCGTGGAGTCAGGTCGTGCTGATGCTCGTCGGCGCCGGCGTGGTCGGGGTGCTGGCCGCGTTGTGGCCGGCGATCCGGGCCGCTCGCACGCCACCCCTGGCCGCGATCGCCGATCTGTAGGGCGGCGCGCCGGTGACCCAGTTCTGGTAGAACGACCGGTTCACAGCGGTAGCATTCCGCCTGCTGTCTCTTTTGTCTGTTCCAACGATGCTCGGACAGGAGATCGGTCATGGAGGTTCTCACCGTAGTTCTCGACCTGGCGACCAAGGGTATGGGTGCGGCCGGGCAGCTGCTGACGCTGATGGTCGGCGGCTGATTGCCGGCCACGGATTCCCGGCCCGCAGGCCGGGTCTCCGCTGACCCCGGTGCGAGGCGTCGTCGGTGCGGTACGCAACCGCGCGGACGGCGCCTCGTGTCGTTGTGAACTCGTTCAGTGCGTCCCGTGCCGCAGGGCCGCGGTCCGGGCCCAGCCGGCCACATCACCGCGATCCAGTGCGACGGCGAGCAGTTCCGGGAAGGCGTCCGGGGTACAGGCGAAGGCCGGCACCCCCAATGCCGCCAACGCCGCGGCGTTGTCGTGGTCGTAGGCGGGCGCGCCGTCGTCGGACAGGGCCAGGAGTACCAGCACCTGCACACCGGCCTCCTTCATGGCGGCCACCCGGCGCAGCATCTCGTCGCGGATGCCGCCCTCGTACAGGTCGGAGATCAGGACGAACAGCGTGTCGGCCGGCCGGGTGATCAGTTGCCCGCAGTAGGCGATCGCGCGATTGATATCGGTGCCGCCGCCGAGTTGGGTGCCGAACAGCACGTCCACCGGATCGTGCAGGTCCTCGGTGAGATCGACGACCGCCGTGTCGAACACCACCAGCGAGGTCCGCAACGATCGCATCGACGCCAGTACCGCCCCGAACACCGAGGCATAGACGACGCTCGACGCCATCGACCCCGACTGGTCGATCGCCAGTACCACGTCCCGGCGCACCGCATTCGACTTGCGGCCGTGGCCGACCAGGCGCTCCGGCACCACCGTGCGCTGCTCGGGCAGGTAGTGCGCGAGGTTGCGGCGAATGGTGCGGTCCCAGTCGATATCTCGTAACCGGGGACGGGTGGTCCGCGCGGCGCGATCCAGCGCGCCGGACACGGCCGCGACGGTGCGATCCGCGATCCGGCGCTCGATCTCCCGCACCACCTTCTCGACCACCACGCGGGCGGTGGCGCGGGTGGTCTCGGGCATCACCCGGTTCAGGCTCAGCAGCGTGCCGACCAGATGCACGTCCGGCTCGACCGCCTCGAGCAGTTCGGGTTCCAGCAGCAACTGGGTCAGGTGCAGGCGTTCCACCGCGTCGCGCTGCATCACCTCCACCACCGTGGACGGGAAATAGTTGCGGATGTCGCCGAGCCAGCGCGCCACCTTGGGCGCCGAACCGCCCAGTCCCGCCGAGCGTTTCTCGCCGGGCGTCTGCTCGTCGGAGTTGTACAGGGCCGACAGCGCTCGATCCATCGCCACATCGTCGGCCGAATCCAGGCCGCCCAGACCGGCTTCGGCCGGGGCGCCGAGTACCAGTCGCCAACGGCGCGAACGTGTTTCGTCGTCGGGATCCGGGTGCGGAGCTGCTGCGACGGGGTTGTCCGAGGTGTCGCTCATCGCTGGACTTCCTTTCTCCGATGCCGGTGATGCCGTGGCCGAGTTCGGTGTTCGGTCGCGCCGGTCCGTGCGGGTCGCGTCGGCGAGTACCGTGGTCCGATCGCCGGAACCGCGTGTTTTCCCTTGCGGCCCAACGGCTTCGCGACACCGTCGGCCGCCTGATCGGAGCGGAGGAGCAAGGCCGGTTCGTTCATCGGGCGACCACCAGGATGTCCAAGGCGGCGGTGAGGGCCAGGGCGCCCCGTTCGGCATCGTGCTCGGCCGATGCCGTGGCGGTGTGGGCGGCCGTCCGTGCGCCGCCGCGAAGGGCCTGGGCGATCGCGCGGCGCTCACCGGCTTCGAAGCTGCCGAAGGTGCGGCGCAGCAGGGGCAGGGTGGCGGTGAACTGATCGTCGTCGAGGCTGCGCAGCCAGGTGTCGACCAGCCCGAGCAGTTCGGCGTCGTGGACCAGGAGCAGGCCGCGGCCGCCGAGGAAGCCGTCGATCCACGCGGCCTTCTCGGCGGGGGAGTGGCCGATCGAGAGGGCGGCCGACACTCGGCGGGCCGCCTCGGCGTCGTCGAAAATGCCTGCGTCGCACAGCAACCGGACCATACGGCCCACGAGTGCGCCGTGCACGTCGGTGCGATCGGCCGAGGCGCGCAGCGCCGCGAGCCAGGTGCCGGTGGCGTGGGCGTCGTCGCGGGTGGCGATGGCCAGGTGGGCCGCGTCGAGCAGGGTGCGGACGGCGATCGCGGCGTCGGTGTCCAGGCCGGTGACCGCCCCGGCCAGGCCGGCGCAGATGCGGATCAACAAACCGTCGGCGACCCGCGCCAGCGCCCCGACATCGGTGCCCCGCACATCGCCGTAGCGCAGCGTGCGGATCACCCCGGGCAGTGCCGCCAGCAGATGGGTGACGTCGTGATCCAGTGCCGCAACGGATTCCAGGCGTGCGACCAGACCTTCGATCGCGTCGTCGAGGGCTGCCAGCAGTGCCGATTCCAGCGCGCGGCCGACCGTTTCGACCGTCGCGCCCTCGTCGGCGACGACGTCGAGAAGTTTGGCCCGGGCGGCCGCCGCGATGGTGGTACCCCAGCGCGAGGCCTCGACGACGGCAATCGACAGTTGCGGTTCCCAGCGCAGGGCCCAGGTCTCCCGGAAGGTGCCGGTGCTGCGCACCTCACTGGAAGTGGGTGTACCCCAGTCGATTCCGAGCAGCCGCAGGCGATGCAGCAGATGTGATCGCGCGACCTCGCGATCCTTGCGCAGATCCAGGTCCAGAAGTTGTTCGTGGGCCTGCTGTTTCAGCCGTAGCGTCCGGGCCTGGGCCCGCAGGTCCGCGTCGAGGGGTACGGTCGGCGCGTCGTCGGGGACCGATCCGAGCGCCTCGCCGACGACCAGATCGGCGCCGATCAGGCGCAGCAGCGACTCGTCGCCGTCGCACAGCACCGCGCGGGTCGCGTCGGTCACCTCCGACAGGCCGGGCAGGGGACGTTCGCGCAGGACCGCCAGAGTGTCCGCCAGCCGGACGGATTCGATGATGTGCGCGCTGGACACGGGTAGGTCCTGGGCCCGCAGTCGTCCGGCGACCTTCGTCAGCCAGCGTGCGATCGGTCGATCCGTCTCGGTGAACAGGTGGTGATACCAGCCCGGCGAGGTGATGCCGGCCCCGTAGCCGGAGGCGTCGGCCAGCCGCGAATGCGACCAGGGCACCCAGGTCAGCGTGGCCTTCGTCTTCGGCAGTCCCTTCAGCAGCCGGGCATCCGCGACCGCCGGGCCGAGTTTCCCGGCCAGTGCCGGGGCGTGCCACGCTCCGCACACCACCGCCAGCCGCCGGGCCCCGCCCTTGAGCGCCTGCCGCATCACCTGACGCATGTACGCCTCACGCCGCAGGGTGTGCAGGTCGATCCGGGAACCGTTGTCGTGCACCGGCTCCCGCGCAGCGTCCGCCGCCTCGGACCGCTGATCGCCCGGATTCGGATCGAGGGGCGTGTCCGCCGGGGCGTGTGGTGGCAGTGGATCGGCCGGGATCGCGGTCGGGCCGAGCATGGCCTCGGGGACGGGTTCACGCAGGGCCGTCATCGCTTCGGTGAGGGCGTCGAAGATGTCCGCGTCCGCGGTGGATTCGATGACGGCGTCCCACCAGCGTTCCGGATCGTCGTAGCCGGCGGCGGCCGCCAGTTCGGCGAGCGGGTCCGTGCGGTCGCCGGGCCCGGCGTCGGCGGCGAGGACCATGGTGGCGGGCAGATCGCAGAAGCCCACGGCGACACCGTTGTCGACGGCGTAGCGCAGCGCCTGCCATTCGGGGGAGAAGACGGCGAACGGCCAGAAGGCGGCGTGGGCCGGGGTGTCGGGCGCATAGGCCAGCAGTGCGACCGGCGGTGCCATCCCGTCGGCGGCCACATAGCCGATGAGCGGGTCGGCGTCCGCCGGACCCTCGATGAGGATGGCGTCGGGCCGGAAGCGTTCCAGCGCCAAGCGCACGGAACGCGCCGAACCGGGGCCGTGGTGCCGGATGCCGAAAACCCTCGTCTCGGGTGGGTCCTCGGCCGGTGGGCAGGGGTCGGCGTCATTCATTCGTGTACCTCGCGGCAGGCGCGGTAGAAATCGGACCAGCCCTCGCGCTCGCGGACGACGGCCTCCAGATATTCGGTCCACACGACCGCGTCCGCGACCGGATCCTTGATCACCGCGCCCAGGACCGCGCCCGCCACATCGGCGGCCCGCAGCACGCCGTCGCCGAAATGCGCGGAGAGAGCGAGGCCGCTGGTGAGCACCGAGATCGCCTCCGCGGTCGACAGCGTGGCCGACGGCGATTTGAGTTTGGTGCGGCCGTCGGCGGTGATGCCGGAGCGCAGTTCCCGGAACACCCGCACCACGCGCCGGACCTCCTCGGCGGCCGCCGGTACCGCGGGCAGTTCCAGTGCGGCGCCGAGCTGTTCGACGCGCCGGGTCACGATCGCCACCTCCTCGTCCTCGGTGGCGGGCAGCGGCAGCACGACCGTGTTGAACCGCCGCCGCAGCGCCGACGACAGTTCGTTCACCCCGCGGTCGCGGTCGTTGGCGGTGGCGATCACGTTGAACCCCTTGGCCGCCTGCACCTCGGTGCCGAGTTCGGGTACCGGGAGGGTCTTCTCGGACAGCACCGTGATCAGCGCGTCCTGCACATCGGAGGGGATGCGGGTGAGCTCCTCGATCCGCGCGATGGAACCCAGGCGCATCGCCGTCATGACCGGCGACGGGACCAGCGCGCCGGTACTGGGCCCCTCGGCCAGCAGCCGCGCATAGTTCCAGCCGTAACGGATCGCCTCCTCGGCGGTGCCGGAGGTGCCCTGCACCAGCAGCGTCGAGGCGCCGCAGACGGCGGCCGAAAGATGTTCCGAGACCCAGGTTTTCGCCGTACCCGGCACACCGAGCAACAACAGGGCGCGGTCGGTGGCGAGGGTGGCCACCGCCACCTCCAGCAATCGGCGCGGGCCCACGTACTTGGGGCTGACGGTCGTGCCGTCGGACAGCACCCCGCCGAGGAGATAGGTCACCACCGCCCAGGGCGACAGCCGCCACGACGGCGGGCGGGGCCGGTCGTCGACCGCGGCCAGTGCGCGCAGTTCCTCGGCGAAGGCCTGTTCGGCGTGCGGGCGCAGCAGGTCGCCGGAAGTGGTTTCGGTCGTCGTCATCGCAGCTCCTCGAGCATGGTCTTGCGTAGGGTCAGGTCGCCGGCGAGGTGTTCGAAGGCGCGCTCCCACTGCGGATCTCCGCAGCGGCGAGCCGCGACCAGTACGGTGTCGGCCGTATCGGTCGGGAAATTCACCGCGGCCGCGTGGAACAGGCTGCGGTAGGAGACGGGGGACAGGCCGGGTGCGCCGGGCCGCGCCGTGGCCAGGTGGGCGCGATCCAGCAGCAGCCGGATCACATGGTCGGCGAGCGGCACCGGCCACGGTCGCGGCATCGCGGGAACCAGGAGTTCCAGTTCGGCCAGCCAGCTGCTGTCCAGTGCGCGCAGGCGTCGCAGCCGATCGTCGGCGGGCAGGAGCGCGAACAACTCCCGGCGCACCTCCACGGTGGGACCGAGCGTCGGCGCCTTGCCGAACAGGTCGAACAGGGCGGTGGCCCAGGCCGTGTCCTGCTGGGCCAGGGCCGCCTCGGCCAGTCCGGCGAACCAAGGCGCGAGCATGCCGTCGTCGAGTTCGACCTCACCCGCGGTGGCCGGGGTCACCGACAGTGACCGCCAATACCGCAACGGGGTCGCGGCGACGAGGCGGTGCAAGCGTTCGGCGCGGGCGTCGGGCAGGCCGCCGAGACGGTAGCCGGCGCCGCTCGGCCGGGCCGCGAGCCCGTCGCGCCGCGCGCCGGCATCCGGTTCCGGCGGTATGCGCACCGAGAGTTGCCCGTAGGATAACGGCAGCCACTGCGCCGCCCGTAACTCCATGCGCCGGCCGAAGGCCGAATCGGGCAGGCGGGCAAGCAGTTCCGCCGCCACGAGCCGCACCTCCGCGCGCGTATCGTCCAGGGCGGACTCGAGCAGTGGTTCGTCGGCGAGGGTGAGCCCGTCGGACAGTACGGCGAGCAACTCCGCACGCACCGGACCCGGTTCGCGCCGCCACGAATCGGCCAGCGTCTCCCGGGCACGTTCCGGATCGCGGGCGCGCAGCGTGCTCAGCCAGACGCGCCGCTCGGCGGCCCGGCCGTGCGACCAGACGTCGGCGCCCTCCGGTGTGGTCCGGACGAGGGTGCGCCAGGCCGGATTCTGCCGGGCCAGCCACGTGCCGCGGGTGCCCGCGAGCCGTAACAGCGTCTCCCGTAACTCCGTCCGGGTGCGTGCCTGGTCCAGAACCAGGCCGGCCAGTGCGTCCGGGGCCCGGAACGCCGGGCGCTCGGCCGCCTCGAACCATTCGGGCAGGAACGGGGAGTTGCTCGTGAGCAGTTCGGCCAGCCGGGCGGCGGCCGCCTGCGGTAGCACCAGGCGCTCGTCGTCGGTGGCCGGTTCGGGCGCGGGGACGGATTCCGGCAGGATCGCGCCCCGGGCGAAGAGATCGTGCACGACCGCGATGTCGAGCAGGACCGCGGCCGGATCGCCGGAGAAACGCGCTGCCGCCGCCGCGACAGGCGCCGGCAGTTCCGCCGTCCGGACCCCGCGGCGGGCGGTGCCCAGCAGTGCCGTCGACATCGGATCGGCCGAGGTGTCGCCCGGCGCCCCGGACACCGGATCGGCGGTGATGCCGACGATGTCGCCGGCGGTGAACACCGAGATCGGCACCAGCCCGTCGGCGGTCCACTCACCGATCACCGCCACCGGATGACCGCCGGACACCCCCAGCAGCGACCAGGGCGCCTCGGCGAACCGCGCGAGCCGCAGCGCGTGGCCGTCGGATTCGCGGACGTACCAGTCGTTTTCGGTCACCACCGGCACCACCTCCGGCAGCAGCACCGGCCATCCGCGCAGCCACGGATCGGCGCCGAGCGCGGCGGCGTGCTCGCGTAGCGCCGTGGCGATCCCGGCCGCACGGGCCGCCGGCACGGTGGTGAACGGCTCGGCGACCTCGTGCCGGGCGCCCCAGACGGCACGCAGGGGTGCGGCGGCCGGATGGAAGTGCAGGTCGGCGTCGAGCATCGTGCCGGGCAGCGGCATATCGGGCGGAAAGGCAGGACTGCCGAAGCTGTGGTCGACGATCGTCGCCCAGCGGCCGGATTCCCGGCCGCGCAACCAGACTCGCCGCGTGTACAGGCGATCCTCCTCGGATTGCCGTTGTCCCAGCACCATCCAGCGATCGCGCACCGGCGGCTGCGCCCGCACGGTCTCGGCGACGGCCGGATAGCCGACATGGGTGCGCACGCTCGCGGCGAGTGCGGGCGTCAGTTCGTCCAGCCGCCGGTGCGCGGTGGCCAGCAGATGCAGGCGGCCGAATTCGCGCAACAGCACCACCGGCCAGTCGGGCCGGACGACGACGATGTGCGGTAGTTGCCGCAGCGCCGCCGCGACCCCGGGCGCCTGCGCGTCGACCATCCGCGCGGCCATGGTCTCGAAGGCCCGGAACGAACGGTCGGACTGGGCCAGCCCGGTGCGGATCTGATCGCACAGCCACACGTCCAGATCCGCGAGCCCCGCGGCGACCCGGGCCCGGCGCTGTTCGACCGTGGCCTGCTTGGGTGTCCGATCCACGGCCGCAACGGGTTTCGCGGCGCGCGTGGCCCGCGCGGCCAGCCACTCGGCGGCGAAGTCGGCGGGCGCGCCGGCCTCGGGCACGATGCCGTCGGACCAGGCCAGCAGCAAGGCGAGGGCATGCTTGCAGGGGAATTTCCGGCTCGGGCAGGAGCAGCGGTAGGCCGGTCCGTCCAGATCCACGATCGTGCGATACGGCGTCGATCCGCTACCTCCGCACAGGCCCCACAGCGCCGCCCCGTGCCGACCGGTGCCGCTCCATCGGCCGCGGAGCTTGCGGGCGGCGGTGAGGGAGGCGGCGTCCGGCGCCAGGGCGGCGATCCGATCCGCGGTCCAGCTCATGGTGTCCACTCCGGTGGCAGTTGTGGTCATCGTCGCTCCCCCTCCGCTCGCTTGCCCGGATTTGTATCGGAAGCCACCGACAAGAATCCGGCACCGCCCGATCCGGTGACTCCGCAGGGTGCGCGCGATATCGATTGCTGATCAATTGCCATGGCGCGGTGCGGGTTTGGTGGCGTCAAGAACCCTTGCCGCATGAGAAGGCATCTGGCATTCTGTTCTGTTCGGTTCAACCCGGGCCACCCACTTCGGGTGCATTCGTTGGAACTGCCCCGGCCGGGACGACCGAGGGGTGGACATCGGGTCGGAACGGACGTTCTCGATGGCCATAGCGTCCCGCCGGGCCGGTTCTTCGGACGACGCGGAACCGGCGCCGATCGGGTACCGTTCCCGCACAGCCTCCTTCGGCGAACGAAGGAGTTCGCGGACGGCCGGTGGGGAAATCGGCTCGGAGGCGTGACGACATGCCGGGCGTGCTCACATGCGCGGCAGAGGGCATGCACGGCAGAGGGAGTGGCCAGGTGGGGGATGCCCCCGACGATCCCGGGCGGGCTGCGCCGCGCCTGTTCGATCTGGTTTCGCGCCGCTTGGCGGCGGACGCGTCGGTCACCGACGATGTCGCCGGTACGGTGCTCGACGCACTCGGCGTCTCGCCGGATCGAACGGGTTCGGTCCAGGAGTGCACGGGAATCTTTCTGCGCGCCATCCGGGTTCGCGGTTTCCGCGGAATCGGGCCGGAGGCGGTGCTGCGATTACCGCCCGGACCGGGACTCACACTTGTGGTGGGGCGCAACGGATCCGGTAAGTCCAGTTTCGCCGAGGCCGCCGAACTCGTACTGACCGGCCACAATCGGCGCTGGTCGGGCCGGTCGTCGGTGTGGCGGGAGGGCTGGCGGAATCTGCACGACGGGGACGAGTCCCGCATCGATCTGGAGCTGACCGCCTCGAGCCCGACCGGCATGTTCACCGTCACCCGGGCGTGGCCCGGCGGCGTCGATCTGGCCGAGGGCCGATGGACCGTGCAGCGCAACGGATCCGCGCCCGCCGAGTTCGCCGCCGGGGACTGGGCGCGGGCCCTCGAGCTGTACCGTCCGTTCCTGTCCTACAGCGAACTCGGCGCCCTGGTCGACGGCCGTCCCAGTGACCTGTTCGACGCGCTGCACCGGCTGCTCGGACTCGACGATCTGACCGCCGCGCAGGAACGGACCCGGACGCGGCGGCTGGAGCTGGAACGGGCCGCGCGGCAGTGCAAGGACCAGCGTCAGGTCCTGCTGGCGGACCTGGAGGCCGTGGCGGACGAGCGCGCCGTGCGGGTTGCCGGATTATTGCGCGACGCCCAGCCGGACCTGTCGGAGCTCGGCCGCGAGCTGGCCGGCGCCCGGCACGATCCGGCGGGTGCGGCCGCGCTGCAGGCGATCCTGCGGCTGCGGCTGCCCGAGGCGGCCGAGGTCGACGCGGCCGCCACTGTCCTGGACGACGGTCTCGCGGCGCTGGCCACGCACAGCACCGGCGATACCGAGGCCGAACTGCGCGTACTGGACCTCCTGCGACGCGCCCGGGTACATGCCCACGCCGGCGGTGAGGTCTCGTGCCCGCTGTGCGGACAGGGCACGCTCGATCAGCGGTGGCAGCACGAGGCCGACGCGCAGATCGCTCGCCTCACCGAGCGGGCGGCCGCGCTCACCGCCGCGCACGACGCATTGGACGCGGCTCTTCGCCGGGTGCGGGCCCTGGTCCAACCGGTTCCGGCCGAGCTGGACCCCTCGACGCTGGACGGCAGTGGGGTGGACACCGGCCCGGCCCGCTGGACCTGGTCGGTCTGGGCCGCCGCGGTCGGCGAGGCCTGCCCGGCGGATACGCCGTGCGCCGGCACCCCACGCGGCGACCGCCTGCGCGGTGCGCACGCCGACGCGGCGCGCTGCCTGGCCGCGCTGCAACGTTCGGCCCGCAAGGAACTCGACCGCCTGGACGCGGCCTGGACCCCGCTGGTGCCGCGGATCGCGGCCTGGGCGCAGGATGCGGCGGGCGCCGCGGCCGCGGAGCCGGAACTGCGGACGGTCAAGCGCGCGGAGGAGTGGCTGAAATCCGCCGCGGCGGGCCTGCGTGACGAGCGGATGGCGCCGCTGGCCGACCACGCCCGGCGGATCTGGCGCGGCCTGCGCCAGCAGAGCAACGTCGACCTCGGGGTGGTCCGGCTGCAGGGCACCGCGGGGGCGACCCGCAAGGTGCTGCTGGACGTCACCGTGGACGACACCGGCGCCAGCGCGCTCGGCGTGATGAGCCAGGGCGAACTGCACGCCCTGGGGCTGGCGCTGTTCCTGCCGCGGGCCACGGTGCCGGAGAGCCCGTTCGGTTTCGTGGTCATCGATGATCCCGTGCAGGCGATGGATCCGGCGAAGGTGGACGGCCTGGCCCAGGTGCTGGCCGCGGTCGCCCGCAGCGGCCGGCAGGTGGTGGTGTTCACCCACGACGAGCGGCTGGCCGAGGCGGTGCGCCGATTACGTTTGGGGGCAACGGTTCTCGACGTGCAGCGGCGCGAACGGTCGGTGGTCGAGGTGCGGGTGGGCCAGGATCCGGTGCGCCGATATCTCGACGACGCGAACGCGCTGCTGCGAACCCGCCAACTGCCGAAGGCGATCGCCACGGAACTGGTCGTCACCTGCTGCCGCTCGGCCGTCGAGGCGGCCGCGCTGGCCCGCGCGCGAGCGCAGCTGCTGGCCGACGGTGTCGACCATCGGGAGGTACAGCGCCGCGTCGACGCGGCCCGCACCACCCGGGAGAAGGTGTCGCTGGCGGTGTTCGGCGAACCGAATCTGGTCGACGATCTCAACGATCTGCTGGACCACGACGCGCCCTGGGCGAAATCGGTGCTCGGAGACGTCGCGGCCGGCGCGCACATCCGCATCGGCCGCAGCGGTAACGAATTGCTCTCCGGCACCAGGAAATTGATCGCATGGCTGAGCAGGTGACCCCGACCGTGCCGGAACGGCTCGCCGCTGCCGACGACCTGCTGCGCGGCGCGGTGACCGATGCCGGTGGGCTGTGGTCGCGGGCCACGGTGTGGATTCTGCGCATCACCCTGGAACAGGCCATCGACCAGTTGTGGCTGCGGGTGGCGCCGCCGCTCGCGCGCTGCAGTATGCGCGCGCAGCTGCTGGCCCTGGACGTCTACACCGGTGCGGAGGTCGCGGCCCGCATCTCGGCGCTGTGGGCGGTGTTGTCGCGGGCCGGCCATCACCACGACTACGAACTCGCGCCCACGGTCGACGAATTGCGTGGCTGGTACGAGGACACGGTCCGCCTGGTCGATCTGCTCGAGACCGTCCGATCCGCGGTCGGCTGACAGCCCTCCCGCAATCCGTGCGCAAATCGACTGTAATGTCCGATATTTCGGCTCTTCGACCTCGAAATATGATGTCAAGACTGCGAATTCGATGATGTCGGTCCTGTGCGGCCGGTACCGTCCGACATGCTGCGAAGTTGCGGCATCTGTGCGTCGAACTCGATCGGGCATCGCGCCTGGATGAAGGAGGGCATCGTGGATTTCCTCAGCACGCTCGACCTGCTCAACACCGGGTCCGCCATGGCGGCCAACGGCACCACCGCCATGGTGAATGTCATGACGCTCCTGCGGATGTTCAGCGGGGCCTGACCTTCCGGTGGTACCCGCGTGGCCGGGTGGCATCCGCATGGCGCCGCTGCCGCCCGGCTCCGGATAATCGAGCCATGACCCGCGCCGCGAACGGTTCGCCCCCGCTCGACACCGACCCCTGTCCGTGCCGCAGCGGCGACGGATTCGGTGCGTGCTGCGGGCCGCGCCTGTCCGGCGACACCCCCGCGCCCACGGCCGAGACCCTGATGCGGTCGCGGTACACCGCGTTCGCGGTCGGCGATACCGGTTACCTGCTGCGCTCGTGGCATCCGCGCACTCGTCCCCGCACGCTGGATCTGGATCCGGAGCAGCGCTGGCTGCTGCTGGAGGTGCTGCGCACCGAGCGCGGCGGTCCGTTCGACGACTCCGGCGTGGTGGAGTTCCGTGCGCACTTCCGGGCGGCCGGGACCAGGGGATCGCTGCACGAATCCAGCCGGTTCACCCGGGTCGGCGGACGCTGGGTGTACGTGGACGGCGACATCGCCGACGATCGGCGCTGATCCGGATCTCCGATCGGGAGAGCACGGACCCGCGGCCCGGCCGTAGGGTTCCGGTATGGCGCGAGTGGCGATCGAATACTGCACCCAGTGCCGCTGGCTGTTGCGGGCCGGCTGGATGGCGCAGGAACTGCTCAACACCTTCGGTACCGACCTGACCGAGGTCGCGCTGGTGCCCGGCAGCGGCGGTGTGTTCCGAATCACCGTGGACGACGAACAGATCTGGGAGCGCAAGTCCGACGGTGGCTTTCCGGATATCGCGGTTTTGAAGCAGCGAGTCCGGGACAGGGTCGCCCCGGATCGCGATCTGGGCCACATCGACCGGCCCTGATCGGCCGGAGCGCCGCTACGCTCACCCGCGGCGGGCCGATGTGCCGGTACGTTGCGGAGTCGGGAGAAAATGTGATTCGTGTCACATATAGGACCGGGGTCCGCACCTCGGCACGGGGTTCGTGATCGGCTCGAGCGACGGTTGTGACCGCCGATCGGGCCGGGGGACTTGATCACCGACGTACTCTCGATAGACAGAAGTTTTACGGCGGTCGACGGATCCGTGACCGGCGGTGGTGCTGCCGGTACGGATCTGACCGGGCGTCGCATCGGGTGAGGAGGTGCGCGGTGAGCACGCAGTTCTTCGAGGCGGCGCCGGAGGCGGACCGGGACGGTTCGGATCCGATCGTACGAACCACCGCGGGAGCGGTGCGGGGTTTGCGGGACGGTGCCGTCGACATCTGGCGCAGCATCCCCTACGCTGCCGCACCCACCGGTGAGCTGCGTTTCCGCCCGCCGCGACCACCACAACGGTGGGACGACGTGCGCGATTGCACGGAATTCGGTGCGATCGCCCCCCAGACCATGGGCAACACCGTCCCCATCGACCCCGCGCTGCACATGGGCGAGGACTGTCTCTGGGTGAACGTCTGGGCGCCCGCCGCCGACCGGCGGCAACAGCTGGGCCCTCGCCCGGTGATGGTGTGGCTGCACGGCGGCGCCTACTGCCTCGGTACCGCGGCGCAGGCCATCTACGACGGTCACAAACTGGTCGAGACCGGCGACGTGATCGTGGTCGGCGTGAACTACCGCATCGGCGCGCTGGGCTTCCTCGACCTCACCTCGCTCGGCCCGGATTTCGTGCCCAACCTCGGCCTGCACGATCAGATCGCGGCGCTGCACTGGGTGCAGGAGAACATCGCCGCGTTCGGCGGCGATCCGGACAACGTGACCATCTTCGGCGAATCCTCCGGGGCCGGATGTGTCACCGCACTGCTGACCTCGCCGCCGGCCGCGGGGCTGTTCCACCGGGCCATCGCGCAGAGCCCGCCGGCGACGACCGTCTTCGGCCCGGCGCACGGCGCCGTGGTGGCGCAGCGGTTCCTGGACCTCATGGAACTGCCCGCCGCCCGCGCCGCGGAACTGTGGGAATGTCCGATCGAACGGATCGTGGCGGCGGCCGGGATCCTGCTCGACGAGGTGCCGATGCAATCGCCGGGACGATTGGCCGCCGCACCCGTCGTCGACGGCGATCTGCTGCCCACCTATCCCACCGACGTCTTCCAGCTGGGCCGGTCGCACCGGGTGCCGTTGATCATCGGCACCAACCGCGACGAGGCCTCGCTGTTCCGGTTGTTCCGGTCGCCCATCATGCCGGTCACCCCCGATGCGGTGAACGCGATGCTGGCCGCCATCGCGAAGGACCACCCGACCCTGTCCGCGCATCGCATCGCCGAGATCACCTCCGCCTATCCGGATCTGGCGAAATCGCGTGGCGCACTGGCGATGTCGACCGATGCCGCGTTCCGGATGCCCGCCCACTGGGTCGCCGACGCACACTCGCGGCACAGCCGCACCTGGATGTACCGCTTCGACCAGGCGACGCCGATGCTGAAGGCGGCCCGGGTCGGTGCCGGACATGCCACCGAATTGCCTTATGTCTTCGGTAATTTCGGTTCGTTCAACCATGATCCGACCTTCTGGCTCGGCGGCCGCAAGGCCGCGATGGAGGTATCGGGACGGCTGATGCGCCGCTGGGTGGCCTTCGCCGAACACGGTGTGCCCGCGGCCCTGGACGGCTCGAAACATTGGCCGCCGTACCGCGAATCCACCCGGACCACCCTGCTGATCGACGGTATCGATCGCATCGTCGACGACCCCGACCACGACCTGCACACGGCCTGGGGCGATCAGGTCGTCGGATTCAGCTAGGCGGTCGCGCCCTGTTCGGCGCGGCGGCCCAGTGCCACCGGTAGCCGGCTGTACCCGTGCAGGGTGAACAGCGGCCGGCGCTCCGGCGGACCGGACAAGCGCAGATCCGGGAAGCGCTCGAACAGGGCCCGCAGCGCATGGGTGGCCTCCATCCGGGCCAGGCTCGCGCCGACGCAGGCGTGGATGCCGGTGGAGAAGGTCAGATGCTCCTTGGCATTCGCGCGGCCGACATCGAAACGCTCCGGATCGGGGAACACTGCCGGATCCCGGTTCGCGCCGGCCAGGGAGATCACGACGGTGGCCCCGCGCCGCAGCCGCACCCCGTCGATCTCCACGCCGTCGGCGACGACCACCCGGGCCGTCGACTGTACCGGCGCGTCGATGCGCAGCACCTCCTCGACGGCATTCGGCCACAGCTCGGGTTCCGCGCGCAGCCGCGCCAATTGATCCGGGTGCGAGAGCAATTGGACGATTCCGTTGCCGATCAGATTGACCGTGGTCTCGAAGCCGGCGCCCATGAGCAGGCTCGCGGTCGCCTTCAACTCCCGATCGTCCAGTTCACCGGCGGCGACCAGGCTGGACAGCATGTCCTCGCCCGGCTCGCGGCGCAACCGGGCCAGATGTTCGTCGGCATAGCGGTCCATCTCGCCGATGGCCCCGATCGCATCGCGCCACACCGGCCACGAGAGGCCGATGTCCAGCAGCGGTGTCATCCGGTCGCCCCAGCCGAGGAACTGCTCGCGCGCTTCCTCGGGGAAACCGAGCATCCGGGAGATGATCGCGATCGGCACCTGAGCGGCGAAGCCGGCCACCAGATCCGTGTCGCGTCCGGCCGGGAGGGCCGCCAGCAATTCCTCGGTGATCGACTCGACCCGATCCTGGAGCCGCGCGATCGCCCGCGGGGTGAAGGCCGAGGCCACCGGCCGTCGCATCCGGCTGTGTTCCGGCGGATCGATCACCAGCATGGAGGGCGGCTCCATCGGATTCGGCGGCAGCGGGGCCCGCCGGGCGATGCGCACCAATGGTCGCGGGATGTCGAAACCCTCGGCGGCCCGCGTGCCGAACCTGTTGTCGCGCAGGATCGTTCGGCACAACTCGTGATCGGCGGTCACCCAGGCCAGTGCGGACCGCGCCATGCGGCCCTGCGCCCGCAGTGATTCGATCCTGGGATAGGGATCCTCCAGTGCCGACGCATCCGTCGTCAGCTGGGCGAGAGTGTCGCCTCGGCGCGCGGACACGCGCAATGCGAATCGAGGCAGACCTTGCGCGGCGAACCACCGCATCCAGTAATACGGCCCCATCGCCGCCCCCGTTCCTCGTCGATTTCGACTCCCACCCTAGGCATCCGGACGACCCCGCAAAACAGTCCCGGGAAGGACCGCGACCCCTACCCGGGTAGGACGCGCGTCATCGTGACGCGCTCGGCGGCCCGCCGCCGCTCGCGCTGATCCGGATCGGCGTTCACGACCTGGACCAGCGACGATCCCGCGGACCACACCGCGAGCAGGCCGTCGATCAACTCCCCCGGCGTCCCCCACGACCCCTCGGACAACACCCGGTCGTCGGCGGTGAACCCCTGGCGGGCCGCCGAGGCGCGAGCCCGGTCCAGCACCTCGGTGACCGGGAGCCCGGCCAGGGCCACCCCGGCGCCGCCGGGATGGAAGCGGTCGCCGTGGGTGCGGACCGCGGTCGCGAAATCGGTCAGTCCCACGGGCAGATCGTGCACGGGCGCGCCCATCGGATCCAGCGACAGCACCGCCACCTCCGCGACCTCGGCCACCTCCGCGACCCGATCCCGGGGCACCAGGGCCAGTTCGGCGTCCTCGTCCGGCGCCAGCACCACTTCCACGCCGGCCCACCAGCAACCCAGCAGCGCCGCCGCGGTCTGCCAGTGCGCCGGCAACAGCACCGCGACCCGGGACCCGGCCGTGAGCCCGAACTCGTCCCGGATCAGGTTGGCGGTCTTGGCCGCCCAGTTCGCCAGGGTCAGCGCGGACAGTTCGATGCGGGCGCCGGTGGCGTCGTCGTAATAGGTGATGCGCGGCCCGGACGGGTCGCGGGCCAGGATCGGGTCCAGCAGCGCCTCGGTGACGGTCTGGGTCAGTTCACGCATTTGGGTCCGTTCTGGCCGGCATCGATGGGTGGTGCGGGCGGCACCGGGACCGCCGTGCCCACTGCCCCGGACAGGTCGAACAGGCTACCCGCGGGCGAGCCCGGACCAGAGTAGTCGGCCGTCAGCACCACGGTGACCGTGCCCTCGGGCAGCCCCGCGTCCGCCACCACCGGCAGATTTCCGAGCGCCTTGGCCACCGCCGCGGCCCGGCGGTCGCCGGTGTTACCGGCCAGCACCCGGCTGCCCGGGACGCCGCCGGCGATCCAGTTGTCCACGGTTCCGGTGCGATACCCCTTGGTGGCCAGTGCCTGTGCCACCTGATTGGCCAGGCCGCCGACCCCGCCGGCGTTGTACACGTCGACGGTGACCGTGGACGGGTCCACCGCAGCCGGATCGGCGGTCCGGGGGTTCACCGTCGCCGCCACGTACGACCGCACGGTGGCCGGATCCACTCGCACCACCGATTCGCCGTCGAGCGTGGTGCCGTTGATGTCCCGCACCGGAATCGTCTCGAACTTCACCTGCCCGGCCGACAGATCCTCGAGCTGGTTCAGGAATTGCAGCGCGTCCCAGTTGTCGTCGAGGACGACGGTGCGGCCGACCGCGTCGCCGAGTTCCTGCAGCCGTTTCGGATTGGCGAGGATGCGCGCGCTGAGCACCTGATGGACCAGTGAGGCCATGAACACCTGCTGGCGCACGATCCGGTCCAGATCGCCGCGCGGCAGCCGGTGCCGTTGCCGCACGAAACCGAGCGCGTCAGCGCCGTCGAGCCGCTGGACGCCGGCGGCGAAGTCCGCCCCGGACATCGGTTCGTACACCGCGTTGTTCAGGCAGACGTCGACCCCGCCGACCGCGTCGGTGAGCAGCACGAAGCCCAGCAGCCCGACCTCCGCGTAGTGGTCGACGGTGATCCCGGTGAGGTCGGCGACCGCGCGGATCAGCGCCCGCCGCCCGGCCTGATTGGCCTGCCGCTCCGCCTCGGCCTCCGGTACGCCCTGCCCGATCAGCTTGTCCATGGCGGCCGCCTTGGAGACGCCGTACGCCGAATTGATCTTGCCCATCCCCATGCCGGGGATGTCGACGTAGGAATCGCGGGGGATCGAGATCGCGGTGGCCGAACGACCGTCGTTGGGTACGCGGATCAGCACGATGGTATCGGTGTTGGTGGCTCCGTCCTCGTCGCCGGCGTGCAGCATCGCCCGCTCGTCGGCCGTGAGCGGGGTGCCGCGGGCGTCGGTGCGGCTGTCGATACCGACCATGAGGATGTCGATCGCGCCGTCGGCGCCGCCACCGAGCCCGAGATTGCCGATCCGGGTGATGCCGGCGATCAGATTGCCGGTGTCGTGCCAGGCCAGACCGGTGATCGCGAAAACCAGGACGGCCACCGCGGTGGCCACGATCCGGCCGGACCGGGAGGGCGAATGCGGGCGCGGCGGGCGCGGACCGGGACCGCGCAGGCCGGGCCGTGGCGGCACCGGCAGTTCACCCGGGGTCGACGCGGTGTCGCCGCTCGGCGTCAGCACCGGTGCGCTTCCGTTCCGCGGCATCGGTTCTCGCTGTGCGGCACCGTCTGGTGTCCCCTTTCCGGCCGTGGGTGCCGGGCTCGGCCCCAACCTCGACCCTCGAAAACTGGCGAACTCATGGAATTCCGGTCTTCCGGCGAACCGCGCGTGGGGTAGGGCTACCCGCGCCCGGACGAGGCTAACCAACGCGGCCGCGCGTGGCCTTCCACCGCGCCGTGCCAGACTTGCGCGCGTGACCTCCGCACCCGTGCCCGCCGGTGACCTCGACGGCTCCGGGCTCCCGCGCCTGCTCGTGACCGGCGGCAACGGTCAACTGGGCCGGGCGATCCGGGCCGTGGCCGGTGCGGCGCCGGCGACCGCGGTGGTGTCGCTGGGCCACGCGGATCTCGACATCACCGACGAGGCGGCGGTGAGTTCGGTGGTGCGGCCCGGTGACATCGTGCTCAATGCCGCCGCGTACACCGCCGTCGACGCGGCCGAATCGGATGTCGCCGCGGCCTTCGCGGGCAACGAGACCGGGCCGGCGGTGCTGGCGGCGGTCTGCGCCGGCACCGGCGCCCGGCTGATCCACCTCTCCACCGATTACGTCTTCGCCGCGCCCGCACAGCCGCGGCCGTTCGAACCCGGCGATCCGACCGGGCCGGAGTCGGTGTACGGCCGCTCGAAGCTGGCCGGTGAACGGGCCGTGCGGAAGCTGGCGCCGGATGCGCACATCGTCCGGACGGCATGGGTGTACACCGGCGACCGCGGCGATTTCGTCGCGACGATGCGGCGGCTGGAGCGTGAGCGCGACACCGTCGACGTGGTCGACGATCAGATCGGCTCGCCCACCTACGCGGTCGACCTGGCCGCGGGGCTGCTGGAACTGGCCGGGCGGATCGGCCGCGGCGATGGCACGCTGCCGCCGGTACTGCACCTCACCAACGCCGGCCGGGCGAGCTGGTTCGAGCTGGCGCGGGCCGTCTTCGCCGCGGTCGGCGCGGATGTGGACCGGGTGCGTCCGTGCAGTACGGCGGCCTTCCCCCGTCCGGCCCGGCGTCCGGCCTATTCGGTGTTGTCCGATCGGGTATGGATCGAGGCGGGTCTGACACCCCTGCGGCATTGGCGGACCGCGCTGACCGCCGCACTTGCCGGGATCCGGTGATCCGGCCCGTCGATTCGGGCAGGTGGCGGCTACCACCATCACAATTCGGTGACAGCCGGTAGGCTCCATCGGCGTGAGCGAAACTGTCGGACGGCCCGCCGTGGTCGTGGTCACCGTGACCTATTCCCCCGGTGAGCACCTCGAGCATTTCATCAGCACGCTGGCCACGGCCGCGAGCGAGAAGCCGCAGGTGATCCTGGCGGACAACGGATCCACCGACGGGACTCCGGAGCTGGCCGCCGAATCCAACGAGCATGTCCGGCTGTTACGCACCGGTGGCAACATCGGATACGGCGGCGCGATCAATCGCGCGGTGGCCGAGATCGATCCCGAGGTCGAATTCGTCGTCCTCGCCAACCCGGACATCCGCTGGGGCGCCGACGCCATCGATGAACTGCTGGCCGCCGCGGAGCGCTGGCCGCGGGCCGGTGCGCTGGGACCGCTGGTCCGCGAGCCCGACGGCAGTGTCTACCCGTCCGCCCGCTCGGTCCCGAATCTGCTCGACGGCGCCGGGCACGCCATCCTCGGCACGGTGTGGCCGTCGAACCCCTGGACCCGTCGGTACCGCCAGGAGAACGAGGAGATCTCCGAGCGCTCGGTCGGCTGGCTGTCCGGGTCGTGCCTGCTGGTGCGCCGCGCCGCGTTCGACGCCATCGACGGCTTCGACTCCCGGTACTTCATGTACATGGAGGATGTCGATTTCGGCGATCGGATGGGCAAGGCGGGCTGGCACAATGTGTATGTGCCGTCGGCCGAGGTCACGCACGCCAAGGGACATGCCGCGGGGCGTCACCCGGAAATCATGCTCCCCGCGCACCACGCGTCGGCGTACCGTTTCCAGGCCGATCGGCATCCGCACTGGTGGCAGGCGCCGCTACGGCTGGCCCTGCGGCTCGGACTTGCCATTCGCTGCAGGCTTGCGGTTCGATCGGCGCTGCGCGAGCGCGACCGCGCGGCGTAGCGACAGCGCGACGACATCTTCGGTCCCGCCGCCGGCGGGACCGAACCTGAACAGGGGAGAGTAATGGCTGACGACCCGCTGGTGGTGGGCAATTCCACCGACGCGGTCATTCTGGTGGGCGGCCAGGGCACCCGGCTGCGCCCGCTGACGATGTCGGCGCCGAAGCCGATGTTGCCGGTGGCCGGCCTGCCCTTCCTGCAGCACCTGCTGACCCGGATCGCGGAGGCGGGCATCACCCACGTGGTGCTCGCGACCTCGTTCAAGGCCGAGGTGTTCGAGCAGTATTTCGGCGACGGCGCCGAGCTGGGCCTGGAACTCGAGTACGTCACGGAGAACGAACCGCTGGGCACCGGCGGCGGTATCCGCAACGTTCTGCCGAAACTGCGTGGCGACACGATCATGGTGTTCAACGGCGACGTGCTCGGCGGGACCGATCTGGGCGCGGTGCTCGACACCCATGCCTCCAGCCGCGCCGACGTGACACTGCATCTGGTGCGGGTCAGTGATCCGCGGGCGTTCGGTTGCGTGCCGACCGACGAATCCGGCCGGGTCACCGAATTCCTGGAGAAGACCGAGGATCCGCCGACCGATCAGATCAACGCCGGCTGCTACGTCTTCCGGCGCGAATACATCGAGAAGATCCCCAGCGGCCGGGCGGTATCGGTCGAGCGCGAGGTGTTTCCGGTCCTGCTGGCCGAGGGCGCGCACGTCCAGGGCCATGTCGACAACTCCTATTGGCGGGACATGGGCACTCCGGAGGACTTCATCCGCGGTTCCGCGGATGTGGTGCGCGGGATCGCCCCGTCGCCGGCGCTGCCGGGCCAGCGCGGTGAATCGCTGGTGCATTCCGGCGCCGGGGTGGCGCCGGGCGCCTTGCTGATCGGCGGCACGGTCGTCGGCCGCGGTGCCGAGGTCGGCGCGGGCGCTCGGCTCGACGGTGCGGTGCTGTTCGACGGCGCGCGGGTCGAGGCCGGGGCGACCGTGGAACGGTCGATCATCGGCTTCGGCGCCCGGATCGGGCCCCGGGCGCTGATCCGGGATGCGGTCATCGGCGACGGCGCCAACGTCGGCGCGCGCTGCGAACTGCTCAACGGCGCTCGGCTGTGGCCCGGTGTCGACCTCCCCGACGGCGGGTTGCGTTTCTCGACCGACGTGTAGCCCTGCGGGCGGCTACGCTCGCTTGCATATCTAGCACCGCTAGTATGGAGGCGTGACCCCGCAGACACGCAAGGAGCGCGAACGCGCCGATCGGCGTCAGCGCATCATCGACACCGCTCGCGAGCTGGCCGAATCCGACGGCTGGGAGACGGTTACCGTCCGTCGCCTGGCCGATCGGATCGAGTACAGCCAGCCCGTGCTGTACAGCCACTTCGCGGGTAAGCGCGCGATCGTGTCGGCGGTCGCGGAGCAGGGCATCGCCGCCCTGTCCGAGGCGATGCGCGCGGCCCGGACGGCGGCGCCGACCCCCGGGGCCGCCATGGAGCTGGTCGCGCGGGCCTATCTCGATTTCGCGACCGCGAATCCGGCCCTGTACGACGCGATGTTCCTCATGGACACCGATCTGACCTTCGGCCTCGATGCGCCGAAAGCATTGCGGGACGCGTTCGCCGAGCTGGAGGCGTTGTTCCGGCCGTTGGTGGCGGAATCCGAACTGGGCGCGTACGCGGAGGTCTACTGGAGCGCGTTGCACGGTCTGGCGGCGCTGGACCGCGGCGGCCGGCTGCGCCCGGAACTGAAGGAACAACGCCTGGCGATCCTGATGCGCTGGGGCGGCCGCGCGCCGGAAGAAGGTGCGTGAGCGGGCACGGTGTGCGCGATTCCGCCCGCTGAGCGCGTCACCATTGCGACACGCGAGACGCCCGCGACCCGGGCGTACGGTGGTCGTCATGGTGGACGCGGTGGTGGTGGGAGCCGGGCCGAACGGGCTTGCCGCAGCGGTGGTTCTGGCCCGTGCGGGCCTCGCGGTGGAGGTCTACGAGGCCGGTGACAGTGTCGGTGGCGGGTGCCGCACGGCCGAGCTGACCCTGCCCGGTTACCGCCACGATGTCTGCGCGGGCGCGCATCCGATGGCGGTGGCCTCGCCGTTCTTCCGGATGTTCGATCTGCCCGCGCACGGGGTGGATCTGCTGGTCCCCGAGGCGTCCTACGCGCATCCGCTGGACGGGGGAGTGGCCGGGGTGGCGTGGCGCGATCTGGCTCGCACCGCGGCCGGGCTCGGCCGTGACGGTGCGGCGTGGCGGCGGCTGTTCGGGCCGCTGGCATCGCATTGGCCGGAGCTGGTGGATCTGGCGATGTCGGATCTGCGGCATCCGCCACTGGATCCGATCATCGGGGTGCGGTTCGGCCGCCGGCTGCTGGAACAGTCCTCACCGTTGTGGGATCTGCGTTTTCGCGAGGACATCGCGCCCGCGCTGTTCACCGGGGTTTCGGCGCACGCGATCATCCCGCCGCGGGCGTTCGCGGCGGCCGGCGTGGCGCTGCTGCTCGGATCGCTCGCCCATGCCGGGGGCTGGCCGGTGCCGCGCGGCGGCAGTCAGGCGATCGTCGACGCGCTGGCGGCCGAGGTGGTCCGGCTCGGCGGTGTTGTGCACACCGGCCACCGGGTGGACTCGCTCGACGAATTCCGTTCCGTGCGAACGGTTCTGCTCGATATCGCCCCGGCGGAACTCCTGCGGATCGCCGGTGACCGGCTGCCCGCGCGATATGCCGCCGCGCTACGACGGTTCCGCTACGGCAGCGCCGCCTGCAAGGTCGACTTCGCGCTCTCGGGCCCCGTCCCGTGGCGGGCCGAGGGCTGCGACCGAGCCGGGACACTGCACCTCGTCGGGACCCGCGCCGAGGCGGTCGCCGTCGAAAAGACCGTCGCGGCAGGCGAACACGCCGAACGCCCGTATGTGCTCGCGATCCAGCCCGGTGTGGTGGATCCGACCCGCGCGCCCGCCGGCGGCCACACGCTGTACACCTACGCCCATGTGCCCAACGGTTCGGACCGCGACGTCACCTCGGAGGTGATCGCACAGGTCGAACGATTCGCTCCCGGTTTCCGGGATCTGATCGTCGCCTCGCATGCCCGCACCGCCGCCGCGATGCCGGCCTACAACGCCAACTACGTCGGCGGCGACATCTCGGCCGGCGCGATGACCTTCCGCCAGACCGTATTTCGCCCCGCGGCACGCTGGAACCCGTACGCGACCGGCCTACCCGGCACCTATCTCTGCTCCTCGGCCACCCCACCCGGCCCGGGAGTGCACGGCATGTGCGGCCTGCACGCCGCCACCGCCGCCCTCCGTGAGCGTTTCGGCACCCGACCCGAATTCCCGACCGCCGAGGAGGTCGTCCCCCACTGACCGGCACACGGTGCCGGACAGCCGATCACGGATCCCCTGCCGCCGAGCGATGATCCCACCGCCCGCGCTGTGGACCCGTCAGCCGGCGGTGCGGGCGCCGGGCTGGGTGCGGTAGAGGTCGGGTTCGAGGTACATGAGGTCGACGCTGGGGACGGCGGCGCGGACGCGGGCTTCGGCGTCGTCGATCGCGGCGGCGATGTCGGTGATCTCGAGCCCCGGCACGATCGCCACCTTGGCGGCGACCATGAGTTCGTTCGGGCCCAGATATTCGGTGCGCACGTGGATCACGCGGTCGATCCGGGTGCCGTCCACGAGGTTGTCGACGATGCGGCGATAGTCCTCGCCGGTGGCGCCCTCACCGATGAGCAGACTCTTCATCTCGATGATCAGCAGGACCGCGATGGCCCCCAGCAGCAGCCCGATGCCGAGGGTGCCGATACCGTCCCAGACCGCGTTGTCGGTGGCCATGGTCAGGCCGATGGCGATCAGCGCGATCACCAGGCCGATCAGCGCGCCGGCGTCCTCCAGCAGGACCACCGGCAGTTCCGGATTGCGCGTGGTACGGATGAAGCGCCACCAGCTGCGGTTGCCGCGCAACGGTATCGATTCGCGGATCGCGGTCGCGAAACTGAAGCCCTCCAGCACCACGGCCACCGCCAGGATCACGATCGCGACGATCGGCGAGGAGAGGTCCTCCGGATGCGTGACCTTGTGGATGCCCTCGTAGATGGCGTACATCGAACCCAGGCTGAACAGCACCAGCGCGACCACGAAGGAATAGAAATACCGGTTGCGCCCGTGCCCGAACTGGTGCAGCTTCGTCGGCTCCTGCTCGGCGCGGTTCTGCCCGACCAGCAGCAGCGCCTCGTTGCCGGTATCGGCCAGCGAATGCACCGATTCCGCGAGCATCGACCCCGAGCCGGTGATGAGCGCACCGGCGAACTTCGCCACCGCGATCCCGGCGTTCGCGCCGAGCGCGGCCAGGATCGCGGTCTTACTACCGTCCGCCGACATGCGGGTCCTTCCTCGAGCGGTTCCACCGCTCATCCTGATCGATCTTCGGCCCGGCCGCCGGGAACGATATCCCGCCCGGCCGTGCGCGGGGCGTCGAGTACATCGCGGCCCGCTACCTCAGAGCTCGCCCACGCAGGCGCAGAACAATTGGGCCGGGCCGGTGGCCGCGGCGGCGCGCACGACGGTGTCGCTCGCGGAGATCCAGGCGGCGGTGCCGGCGCCGATGCGCAGTTCGTCCGCCCCCTGCAGCAGCCGCACGTCGCCCGAGGTGCACAGCAGAATGCCGGGACCGCTGCGGGGGATCGGCACGGGAGCGGCGCCGGCCGCCAATTCGAAACGGCGCAGCGCGAATTCGGGCGCGGGCGTGCGATAGCGGAACGAGCACGAGCCGTCCGGCGTGTGGTCGACCGATTCCGGCTCCACGATCGGCAGTTCGTTCGGCTCGAAGTCCAGCACCCGGAGCAGTTCCGGCACGTCCACGTGCTTCGGCGTCAGCCCGCCGCGCAGCACGTTGTCGGAGTTGGCCATGATCTCGACCCCGATGCCGCGCAGGTAGGCGTGCAGATTGCCGGCCGACAGGAACAGGCCCTGGCCGGGCTGCAGGGTGATCCGATTCAGCAGCACCGAGGCCAGCACCCCGGCGTCGCCGGGATAGGCCTCGGCCAGTTCCAGCGTGGTGCGGGCCTCGGCGCCGAATTGCTTGGCGCCGGAGCGCGGATCGGTCTTCTCCGACAGATAGTGCACGCACCCGTCGAGGACCTTCGGCAGCAGCGCGGCCAGCGCCGCCTGCGGCAGCGCGATCCAGGTCGTGAACAGCGTCCGCAGGCCGGCCGAATCCGGTTGGGCGGCAAGCAGATTCGCATACGGTTCGAGCTCGCGGACTCCCAGTGCGCGCAGCAGCTCGACGGTCCGCTCCGGCGGCCGGAAGCCCGCCAGGGCCTCGAAACGCTCCAGCGCCACCACGAGTTCCGGTTTGTGGTTCTCGTCGCGGTAGTTGCGCATCGGCGATTCCAGCGACACCCGGGCCAGATTCTCGCGCTCGAAACCGGCCTTCGCCTGCTTCGCACTGGGATGCGCCTGCAGCGACAGCGGCTCCTCGGCCGCCAGGATCTTCAGCAGGAACGGTAGCCGCCCGCCGAAAGTCGGTGCCACCGAACCCAATTCGTGCTCGGGATCGGCGCGCACGAACTCCAGCAGCGACTGCCGGTGCCCGTCGACACAGATGTGCGCGGGATCGGCCGGGTGAGCGCCGAACCAGAGTTCGGCCTCGGGATGCGCCGAGGGAACGGGCCGACCGCACAGCTGAGCGAGTGCGGTGCGTGAACCCCAGGCGTAGGTACGCAGCGCACCGGCGAGTTCGTGCACTAGTAATGGCCCCCGTCGTAGTGGGCCGGGCGCTCGGTCGAGACCGCCGGCCGGCCGAGCAGATGCAGGTAGACCGCTGCCATTTCCAGCCGCAGCACCAGCAGTGCCAGATGTTCCAGCTCGTGACCGGGTCCGGGCGGGACCGCGGCCGGTCCGGACCGGGGCGCCTCGGGCTCGACGTACACCAGATCGGCGTCGACCAGGCCGCCGCCGGAATCGAAGACCGCCAGCCGCCGGCGCACCGCGATCTCGTCCGTCTCGGCGCTCACGGCGAACACCCGCACCTGCTGCACCGGCGCCGGGCCGTCCAGCTGCTCGTCGTGGAACAGGGGATCGAAGCCGGGGGCGGCGGCCCCACCGGCCGCCTCGGCGAGCCGGGCGTGCCCGGCCACCACGGTGGCCAGATCGGCGGCCGCGACGATCTGCCCGGCCGCCTGCAACAGCACCTCGGCGCCGTGTTCCGCGACCGCGGTGGCGGCCGGGGTGTCACCGGCGAGTACGAGGCGATGCTCCTGCATGCGCGCGGCCAGTGTCTTCGACGGATTGTGGAAGACCTCGTGCTGCGGCCCGTCGCGCAGCGCCTCGGCGTCGAGTGCGTCCGACAGCGCCTCCAGATCGGGCAGCAGCGGCGCGCTGCGCAGCGGGTCGACGGCGGCCAGCACCGCGATCCCGACCGCGAGGTAGCGCAGCAGCCGGTTCTGGTCGAGGACGGGCACCCGCGGCGGCAGCATCGCGGCCCGGCCGGCCGCGGCGGCCCGCATCGGCCCCTCGTCGGGCGCCGCGACGACCACCTCGGCGCCCCGCCGCAGTGCGCGATCGACCGCCTCGACGAGCCGGGGGTCACCGGCGTCGTCGCCCGCGACCAGCACCGCGTCCAGCGGTCCGATCCACGGCGGAATCGAGGTGACGGGCAGGATCGGCAGTCCGGCGCGGTCGCCCAGGCAGGCGACCAGCAGCGCGGCGGCCCGGGCGGCGCGCCCGGACCCGGAGACGATCACGAGGCTGCGCGGGCGCAGATCCTGCAGCCGGGCGAGCGCGTGCTCGCCGACCGCCGCCGCCGTGGCGCGCACCTGCGCGCCGGCGGAGGCCGCGGAACGCAACATCCCCCCGGAGTCGGCGGCCTCCAGTGAGGCGACGTCATCGAGGTCGAGTACCGGTGTCCCTGCGATCATCGGGCGTTGCCACCTCCCCTCAATCGGGTCACCAGGCCGGGGGAACTCGCTCTCCCGGGTGAATTCGGGCTCTGTGATTCCACTATTCCAGTCAGCCGCGGACGATGCTCAGGATCTCGGTTACGAGTGCGTCTACTTCCTCCGGAGATCGGGCTTCGACGTTGAGACGCAGCAACGGTTCGGTATTGGAGGCTCGCAGATTGAACCAGGCGTCGTCGGGCAGTTGCACGGTGACCCCGTCCAACCGGTCCACCGAGGTCGCGCGGCCCTCGAACGCGGCCAGTACCGCCCGGGTGCGATCGGCGGCGTCGTCGACCGTGGAGTTGATCTCACCCGACGCGGCGTACCGGGAGTAGGCCGAGGCCAGTTCGGACATCGGCCCGTTGCCGCCGCCGAGCGCGGCCAGCACGTGCAGGGCCGCGAGCATGCCGGAATCGGCTCCCCAGAAATCGCGGAAGTAGTAGTGGGCGGAGTGCTCGCCGCCGAAGATGGCGCCGGTGGCGGCCATCTGCTGCTTGATGAAGGAGTGCCCGACCCGGGTGCGCACCGGATTGCCGCCCAGTTCGGTCACCAGCTCCGGCACGGCCTTGGACGTGATCAGATTGTGGATGACGGTGGCGCCCGGCTCCTTGGCCAGCTCGCGCTCGGCCACCAGGGCCGTGACCGCCGACGGCGAGACCGGCTCGCCGCGCTCGTCGACCACGAAACAGCGGTCCGCGTCGCCGTCGAAGGCCACGCCCAGGTCGGCGCCGGTCTCGCGGACGAATTTCTGCAGGTCCACCAGATTCTTCGGATCCAGCGGATTGGCCTCGTGGTTCGGGAACGTCCCGTCCAGCTCGAAGTACAGCGGGTCGATGGTCAGCTGCGGTACCGCCCCGAGCACCGCCGGGACCGTGTAGCCGCCCATTCCGTTACCCGCGTCGACCGCGACGCGCAGCGGGCGGATGCCGCTCAGGTCGACCAGTTTGCGCAGGAAGTTCGCGTACGCGTCGAGCAGATGCTCCTCGGTCGCGCTGCCCGCCGCGCCGTCGAACGCGGGCACCCCGTCGATCAGTTCCTGCGTGATGGTGGCCAGCCCGGTGTCCTGACCGACCGGCAGCGCATTGGCCCGGCACAGCTTGATGCCGTTGTACCGGGCGGGATTGTGACTGGCGGTGAACATCGCGCCCGGACAGCCGAGATGGCCGGAGGCGAAGTACAACTCGTCGGTGGACGCCAGCCCGATGTGCACGACGTCGAGCCCCTGCGCGCGCACGCCCGCGGCGAAGGCCGCCGCCAGCACCGGTGACGATTCCCGCATGTCGTGCCCGATCACGACCCGGGTCGCGCCCTCGCCGCGCATCAACCGCGCGAACGAAGCCCCCACGTCCCGAACGAATTCCGCATCGATCTGCGCTCCGACCACACCCCGGACGTCGTATGCCTTGACAACTGCTTTCACGGAATCGGCAGATCGGGCGACTGTCATGCCCCCACCCTAGTAGGCGTCCCCGCGCCCGGCCCAACCGAGCTGACGACCTCGGGCTACGCCACCAGCGAACAACGTGCTGCGTTGTGGCACAGCAATCCCTGGCCGTTGCCACAGCGAATACCAGGTCGAATCGCGCGACGAATGCCCGAGCGCGGGACAGCGCCGGCGAGGAATGTGATCGCTCAGTTCGGCGGATCGGGCAGCACGCGTAGGTGGCCGCGTCTGCCGGTGCGGCCCGTGCGGGAGGCGCGCTGCGCGGGCGGGGGGCCCTCGGCGTAGCGGCGCGGATCGGGTTCGGCTGTGCGCCTGCGCATCCCGGCCTCGCGGACCGCCTCGGCCAGCGCGGTCAGATCGTCGTCGTCCGGGGAACTCGAGGAGAATCCGCCCTCGTGCCGGACCAGCTCCCATCCCTTCGGGGCCGTGATCCGGGAGGCGTGGGTCTCACACAGATCCCAGGAATGTGGTTCGGCGACGGTGGCCAGTGGTCCGACGACTGCCGTCGAATCGGAGTACACATAGGTGAGCGTCGCGACGGCCGGGTTCTTGCAGCCTGGACGGCAGCAACGACGCATGGGGATCACGCCAAGGAGACTAACCCCGCCCACGGCTGCGCGCGTGGCAGACACGCGAACAGTGCCCGGTTTCCTCGGGTCACTCGCCGCCGTCGATGACGTCCGGATCGACGCCGAGGTAGGTGGCGATCTGCTGGACGAGTACCTCGCGCAGCAGATCGACGAGATCGTCGGGATCGCTGGCCCGCAGCTCCAGCGGCTTGCGGAACAGGACGACCCGGGCCCGGGTGGCGACGCCGTGCCGATCGACCCCGGCAGGTACCAGCCGCGACAGCGGCACCGGTCCGTCGGCCACCACCTCCTCCGGCCAGGTGACCGAATCGGGTTGCAGCGGACGGATTTTCGGAACGTCGTCCACGGCGATGTCCAGCTTGGTGAGACGGTCGTGCCAGCGCCCGTCCAGGGGGGCGAACGCCTCCAGCACCAACCGATCGAACTGTTGCCCGCGGGTACGCCACGCCGGTACGGTCGGCGGCAGCATGGGTCCCCGGACCCCACGCCCGCGGCGGATCACCGATCGCGCCGTCGGCGGCCGCCGCTTCCGTGAACGAGTCATGACTCGAATCTAGTCAACGAGCGCCCCGCCGTGCCCAGTGCCACGGCGGGGCGGGAGTTACGCGCTGCTCAGATGATGCCGCGCTTCAGGCGGCGGCGTTCCCGCTCCGACAATCCACCCCAGATGCCGAACCGCTCGTCGTGCGCGAGCGCGTATTCGAGGCACTCGTCGCGTACCTCGCAACCCATGCAGATCCGCTTCGCCTCGCGGGTCGAGCCGCCCTTCTCCGGGAAGAACGCCTCGGGATCGGTCTGGGCGCACAGTGCGCGCTCCTGCCACTGCTCCTCGATGGTGTCGAACATGGCATCGAAGTTGGTGACGACCAGGCTCAGCTTGGGGGGCTCGGGCTTGCGCTGAGTGCGCGCCCACTGCCCGCCCTGTACCCACATGCCGGGCTGTATCGAATCGCGGTCGAGATGTTCCGGCCGCTCCGCGAGATGCTCCGGGGCGTCGTCGTTCTCCGAACCCGCCCCCGCGGTCACCGCGAGGTCGTCCTCCCGCTCGTAATTCCGGCTGTCGGCGCAGACAGGTGCTGCGCCTGTTGTGGAATCGGTTCGCGATATACCGCCCGGATACCCCGACGGGGCCAGCTCCTCGGCCATCGCTCCGCCTCCTCACTGTTCGTTAGCGCAGAATGATTTATCCGTCGGACCTCATCTGCCCACCGACGGCCCAACCCCGCGATGTTGTCCCGCGGGCTTCCCCGAGCCGGCCACTCCGATTCGAACGCAGGTTCGAAAGCTGGTCTGCGCCTAGCCGTCTCGCGCAGCCCCGGAATGACATGACTGTGATTAGACACGCCGGACGCGGCGATGGTCAAGCTGCCGACACAATTCCGTTACTATCCGCCGTCGCCTTCGCCTCGGTACGGTAACAGGAATCAGCAAATGACCGGCAAATATGCTCGGAAGCGTGACCCGCGTGTCACCGCATAGGCTGTGCGGCTGTGACACGAGAACAAGCGGACCCGAGGCCCGGAGACCGGCTCGCCGACGGTAAAGCCCGGATTGCCGTGCTGGTCGGCGGAGTGGGTGGCGCGCGGTTCCTGCAGGGTGTGCGAGCCCTGCTGCCGGACGCGGACGTCACCGCCGTCGTGAACGTCGGCGACGACGTCTGGATGCACGGGCTGCGCATCTGCCCCGACCTGGACACCTGCATGTACACCCTCGGTGGCGGCATCGATACGGAACGCGGCTGGGGCCGGGTGGGGGAGACCTGGCACGCCAAGGAGGAACTGGCGAATTACCGGGCCCAGCCGGATTGGTTCGGTCTCGGTGATCGCGATATCGCGACCCATCTCGTGCGCAGTGAAATGTTGCGTGCGGGCTACCCGCTCTCGGCGGTCACGGAGGCGCTGTGCAACCGCTGGCAGCCCGGTGTGAAACTGCTTCCGGCAACCGACGACAGATGCGAAACGCATGTTGTCATCAGTGACCCCGGCAACCCTGGCGAACGTAGCGCGATTCATTTCCAGGAGTGGTGGGTACGCTATCGCGCCAACGTCGAGACCCATGGATTCGTCACAATCGGGGCGGATCAGGCAAAGCCTGCCCCAGGTGTGACGGAAATCATAGATCAGGCGGACGCGATCCTGCTGGCTCCGTCGAACCCGGTCGTGAGCATCGGCGCGATCCTCGCGGTGCCGGGTATCCGGGGCGCGCTGCGCACCACCCGGGCCAAGGTGGTCGGGCTGTCGCCGGTGATCGGTGGCAAGCCGCTGCGCGGCATGGCCGACGAATGCCTGTCGGTCATCGGGGTGGAGACCTCCGCGGAGGCCATCGGGCGGCACTACGGCGCCCGATCGGACACCGGTATTCTCGACGGCTGGCTGGTGCATTCCACCGATGCCGCCGAGGTTCCCGGCGTGGAGGTGCGTAGCGTACCGCTGTTGATGACCGACCCCGACGCCACCGCCGAGATGGCGCGGGAGGCACTGGATATCGCGGGAGTGAAGGCGTGAACGGTCAGGGGCCGGTGGCGGAGCGTCGCCACACGGGCTCCCGGGCACGCCGGAAAGGTGCAGCGTGAGCGAACTGGTTCTGCCCGAGAGCGGTGATCACGCGCCCGGTGGGGAGTTGCGCATCCTCCCGGTGACCGGATTGCCGGAGTTCCGGCCCGGCGACGACCTCGCCGCACAACTCGCGGCGAAGGCGCCCTGGCTGGCCGACGGCGACATCCTCGTGGTGACCAGCAAGATCGTCGCCAAGGTCGAGGGCCGCATCGTCGCGGCGCCGGACGATCCGGACGAGCGCGACGCGCTGCGCCGCGAACTGGTCCGCACCGAGGCGGTGCGGGTGCTGGCCCAGAAGGGCCGGACCCTGATCACCGAGAACAAGATCGGCATCGTGCAGGCCGCCTCCGGGGTCGACGGCTCCAATGTCGAACGGGGCGAACTGGTTCTGCTGCCCACCGATCCCGACGCCAGTGCCGTGGCGCTGCGGTCCGCGCTGGCCGAACTGCTCGGCGTCGACGTCGCGGTCGTGGTCACCGACACCATGGGCCGGGCCTGGCGCAACGGGCAGACCGATGCCGCCATCGGCGCCGCCGGCCTGCGGGTCCTGCACGACTACGCCGGCGCGGTCGACGGCCAGGGCAACGAATTGCACGTCACCCAGGTCGCCGTCGCCGACGAACTCGCCGCCGCGGCCGATCTGGCGAAGGGCAAGCTGGGCGGTGTGCCGGTGGCGGTGGTCCGCGGCCTCACCCCGTACGACGACGGTTCCCGCGCGGCGGATCTGCTGCGCGGCGGCGACGACGATCTGTTCTGGCTCGGCACCGCCGAGGCGCTCGATCGCGGCCGGCGCGAGGCGCTGCTGCTGCGCCGCTCGGTGCGGCAGTTCGCCGACACCCCGGTCGAACCCGAACTGATCCGCGCCGCCGTCGCGGACGCGCTCACCGCCCCGGCCCCGCACCACACCCGGCCGGTCCGGTTCGTCTGGGTCCGTGACCCGGCGCTGCGCACCCGGCTGCTGGAGTCCATGGCCGACGCCTGGCGGACCGATCTGACCGGCGACGGCCGCACCCCGGACAGTGTGGAACGCCGGGTCGCCCGGGGCCGCATCCTGTTCGACGCGCCCGAGGTGGTCATCCCGTTCTGCGTTCCCGACGGCGCTCACGACTATCCGGACGAGCGCCGCCGGGCCGCGGAATCGACGATGTTCACCGTCGCGGTCGGCGCGGCCGTACAGGGCCTGCTGGTCGCGCTCGCCACCCGGGGCGTCGGCAGTTGCTGGATCGGCTCGACCATCTTCGCCGCGGACACCACCCGTGCGGTCCTGGGCCTGGAGCCGGAGTGGAATCCGCTGGGCGCCATCGCGATCGGCTACCCGGCCGAGGAGCTTGTGCCCCGCGCGCCGCGTGAGCCGGGTCCGGGACTGGTCGAACTGTGAAGCGCGGCAACATCTTCCGGGACGGAGCACGGTGACCGCCGAATCGCTGCACGCCTCGGCCCGTGATCTGATCGAAAGCTGGTGTCCCGCAGCCGGTCCGGAGCGTTCACTGCGGGAGGCGCTGCTCGCCTTCCTGGGTTCCGCACCGCGCGGCTGTCTGCGCGAGCACGCTCCCGGGCATATCACCGCCTCGGCGGTGGTCTTCTCGCACGACGAGCGCGAGGTGCTGCTGACCCTGCATCCCCGGGTCGGCCGCTGGATCCAATTGGGCGGGCACTGTGAGGAATCCGATGATTCCGTCGCGGCCGCCGCGCTGCGGGAGGCCACCGAGGAGTCCGGTATCGACGGTCTGTCGCTCGGGTCCGGGTTGTACGGGGCCCAGGCGCACCCGATCACCTGTTCGCTGGGCGTGCCGACCCGGCATCTGGATCTGTTGTTCAAGGTGGTGGCCCCCGAAGGCGCTGTCCCCGTGCGCAGTTCGGAATCCCTCGATCTGCGCTGGTGGCCCGTCGGCGCGCTGCCCGACGGTGCCGACGTGTTGTTGCGCTGAACAGTGGGATGCGCCGGCGGGCTCCTGTGAGGGGACTCCGAGCCCGCCGGCGCGCTGTTCCCGGCCCGGGAACGGACGGATCAGGCCGGGACCAGATCCTCGGCGGCCGGTTCCGGTTCGGCCGGTTCGGTGTGGGTATCGACCATCGTGGCCTCGTCGAACGGGATCTCGCGGGCCAGCACCGCCCGCACCCGTTCGGCATCGATGGTCCGGGTCCAGGTGCCGACCAGGACGGTGGCGACGGCATTGCCCGCGAAATTGGTGAGCGCGCGCGCCTCGGACATGAACCGGTCGATACCGACGATCACGCCGACCCCGCCGAGCAGATCCGGCCGATGGCTCTGCAGGCCGCCGGCCAGGGTGGCGAGGCCTGCACCGGTGACACCCGCGGCGCCCTTCGACGCGATCACCATGAACGCCAGCAGGCCGACCTGTTCGCCGATCGCCATCGGCTTACCCATCGCGTCGGCGATGAACAGTGACGCCATGGTCAGGTAGATCGCGGTGCCGTCGAGGTTGAACGAATAGCCGGTCGGTACGACGATGCCGACGGTGGTGCGTTCGACGCCGAGGTGCTCCATCTTCGCGATCAGCCGCGGCAGGGCCGATTCCGACGACGACGTGGAGAAGATCAGCAGGAACTCCCGGGCCAGATAGCGGACCAGCCGGAAGATCGACACCCGCGCGACCACCCGGGCCAGCACACCCAGCACGCCGAAGACGAAGAGGACGCAGGTGAGATAGAACGCGACCATCAACAGCGCCAACTGTTTCACCGCGTCGAGCCCGGTCGTGGCGACCACGTTCGCCATCGCGCCGAAGGCGCCGATCGGGGCCAGCCACAGGATCATGGTCAGGATCCGGAACACCAGCCGCTGCAACAGGCCGATCGCCCGCAGCGCCGGCTCGCCGGCCCGGCCCAGTGCCTGGATGGCGAAACCGAACAGCAGCGCCACGAACAGGGTCTGCAGCACGCTGCCCGCGGTGAGCGAGGAGAACAGCGAGGTCGGGATGATGCTCTCGACGAACTGCCAGGTCCCGCCGGCGCCCTCGGCCTGCTTGGCATATTTGGCGGCATCCTTCGCGTGCGCGGCGATGTTCAGGCCGCTGCCGGGGTGCAGCAGATTGCCCACGCCCAGGCCGATCGCCAGCGCCACCGTCGACATGATCAGGAAGTAGCCGATCGCCAGGCCGCCGACCTTGCCGACCCGGGACGCCGCCCGGACCGAGCCGATACCCAGGATGATCGTGCAGAAGATGACCGGCGAGATCATCATCTTGATCAGATTGACGAAGATGGTGCCGAGGTCGGCGACCGATTTCCCGAAACCGGGCGCCAGCCAGCCGGTCAGGATGCCGGCCACCACGGCCACGATGACGGCCAGGTACAGCCAATGGGTGCGGTCACGGCGTTGCGGCCGGGGCGCTGTCATGCTCATATCGGGTCACTGCCTTCGGTACTGCGATGTCTGCAGGTTGTGATCCTCATCGCTACGGTGACCCGGGTCACTGTTTCGTACATTTCGTTCACCGGGGAGGTCGGATGGCGTGGCGAATTCGGCCGGGACGCCGGCCCGATCGGCCCATGACGCTGGCGGGGCAAGTCTTCGCGGTCCAGGCGGTGCTGCTGGTCGTGCTGATCGTGGTGGGACTGGCGCTGGCCGTGCTGGAGGTGCGCCACGAACAGGACGCCGCGACCCGGGACCGGGTGACCGGTATCGCGGTCGCGGTGGCCCAGGCGCCCTCGACGGTCGCCGCGGTCGGCAGTCCGGATCCGACGGCCCTGCTGCAGCCGGAGACCGAGCGGATCCGGTTGCGCACCGGCGTCGATTTCATCGTCGTGATGGCGCCGGATCGCACCCGCTACACGCACACCGAGGTCGACCGCATCGGAAAACCGTTCACCGGCACCATCGATCGCGCGCTGGCCGGGGAGACCTTCACCGAGACCTATTCCGGCACCCTCGGCCCGTCGATCCGCGCGGTGACCCCGGTGTACGACGGGGATCGCATCGTGGCCCTGGTGTCCGCGGGGCTGACCCGGGCCCGCATCGGTGATCAGGTGTGGCGCCAGGTGCCGCTGTTCCTGGTGGTGGCCGGCGCCGGACTGCTGCTGGCCCTGCTGAGCGCGGCGTTGCTGCGGCGCCGGTTGCTGCGGCAGACCCAGGGGCTGGCCCCCGCCCAGTTGCGCACCCTGTACGAACATCACGACGCGGTCCTGCACTCGGTGCACGAGGGCCTGGTGGTCTTCGACGCCGGTCACGACGAGGCGGCCGTGGTCAACGACGAGGCGCGACGCCTGCTCGAACTGCCCGAGGGACCGGTGCGCCGGGTCGATCTGCCGATCTCGTTGCGACGCTCGGATCGCGCGGTGGTGCGCGACGAGATGCACGTCACCACCGAACGAGTGCTGGTGGTGAACCAGGACGTGGTGCAGTGGTCCGGACGTCCGCTCGGTACGGTGCTCACCGTCCGCGATCACACCGAATTACGGGACATGATGGGCGAATTGGACTCGATGCGCGGCCTGGCCGACTCGCTGCGCGCGCAGGCCCACGAGTCGGCCAACCGGCTGCACACCGTGATCACCCTCGTCGAGCTCGGAAGTTACCGGGAGGCAGTCGAATTCGCGACCGCCGAACTGCGGCTGTCACAGGCGCTGATCGACCGGCTCACCGGTGCCGTGCGGGAACCCGCCCTGGTGGCGTTGCTGCTCGGCAAGGTGGACCAGGCGCTGGAGCGCGGCGTGGAACTGACCGTCGGCACGGATACCGCGCTGAACTCGGCGGCGCCGCTCACCGCGCCCGAAATCGTCACGCTCGTCGGCAATCTCGTCGACAACGCGCTGGACGCGGTGGACCGCACCGCGGACGGCTGGGTGGAGGTGACCGTCCGGCACGAGGCCGGCGATCTGCTGATCCGGGTGGCCGACAGCGGGGCGGGCATGTCGGAGGAGGCGTTCGCCCGCGCGATGGAGCGGGGATATTCGACCAAGACCGATCATCAGGGGCTCGGGCTCGCGCTGGTCCGCCGCCTGGTGGCCCGGTACGACGGCGTGCTGCGCGCCGAGCGGGCGCCGGAATCGGCTGTGGTGGTTCGGATTCCGCGCACATCGGAGGATTCGGCATGAGCGGGTCGCGAACCGGCACGCCGGCCGCCGGATCCGGTGCTACCGAATTGCGGGTGCTGATCGTCGAGGACGAGACCCGCATCGCCGCCGCGCACGCCTCGTACGTGGACCGGGTGGCCGGATTCCGGCCGGTGGCGGTCGCGCACACCGGCCGCGACGCGTTGCGCGCCGCCGCGGCGGCCGCCGCCGAGGGTGCCCCGATCGATCTGGTGCTGATGGATCTGGGCCTGCCGGACATCCCGGGCCTGGAGGTCACCGCGGCCCTCGCGCGGCTGCGGCCGCGGCCGGACGTCATCGCGATCACCTCCGCGCGCGACCTCGAGATGGTGCGGGCGGCCGTCGCGCACGGCGTGGCGCTGTATCTGCTGAAACCGTTCACGTTCGCGGCGTTCCGGGAGAAGCTGGATCGCTATCTGGAGTTCCGCGCGGCGCTGCCGGTCGGCGAGACGGCGGCCACCCAGCAGGACATCGACCGCGCGTTGAGCGCGCTGCGCACCACGGACCTGCGGGCCGGGGCGCCGAAGGGTATCGCGCCGCAGACGCTCGACGAGATCGCCCGGGCGGTCCGCGACAGCGCGGCGGGCCTGTCGGCCGGCGAAGCGGGTGCGGCCGTAGGCGTCTCACGGGTCACGGCGTGGCGGTATCTGGAGCGGCTGGCCGCGGACGGTGCGGTGCAGCGGCGCACCGACTACGGGCGAACCGGGCGACCGCAGGTCCGGTATGTCCACCGGCGGTGAGAGGCGCGCGAAATCCGGTCGACCGTCTATAACAATTCGGCCAAGCCCGCGAGGGATGCCGGGCGTCGGCTGTGCGATGTCACCAACCGGCAGGTATAGCGCGACTCGCGGTACCACGGTGCGAAGGCGGTGCTTCCGGGCGTTTGCCTACTGTGCGCTGACTGTGCGGCGCTGTAGCAAACGTCTGTTTTTCGGCGTCGAAAAAGACCAACCGGTGTGTACCAGATACAACTTTCGGACGGATCCGACTGGCGTCCCGGGCGCTGGGTCTGTACATATCTACTGGCGACGATTCAGAGATTTCTTAATGTGGAGTTAGCGTGCAAACGGTAGGCAAACAGTCGGGCTCGGTGGATCCCAAGCGGTACCTCTGGCTGCTCGGACTGCTGGTGCCCGCTTGCGCGCTGCTGCCCTCGCAGCTGGTCTATTGGACGCAGTGCAAGGTCTTCTGGTGGATCGGCCCGATCATCATCCTCGTCGCCATCCCGTTGCTGGACTGGGTCGCCGGTGAGGACGGCAGCAATCCGCGCGACGAGGACTACGCGCGACTGTCCGGCGACCGGTACTACCGCTGGTGTACCTACATGTTCCTGCCGATGCAGCTGATCGGCCTGCTCATCGCGGCGGATATGTGGGCCGGTGACGATCTGAGCGTGCTGGACAAGCTGGGCCTGGCGACCACGATCGGGCTGGTCGGCGGCATCGCCATCAACGCCGCGCACGAACTCGGCCACCGGGTGGAGTCGGCGGAGCGGTGGCTGTCGAAGATCGTGCTGGCGCAGTCGGCGTACGGCCATTTCTACGTCGAGCACAACCGCGGGCATCACGCCCGCGTCGCCACTCCCGAGGATCCGGCCAGCGCGCGGCTGGGCGAATCGTTGTGGGAGTTCCTGCCGCGTACCGTCGCGGGCGGCTATCGATCGGCGGTGCATCTGGAGCGGGAACGCTTGCAGCGCAAGGGCCGTCGCTTCTGGAGCGTGCAGAACAACCTGTTCCAGGCCTGGGCGATGACGCTGGTGTTGTTCGGCGCGCTGCTCGGTCTCTTCGGGCTCGAGATCCTGCCGTATCTGTTGCTGCAGGCGGTGATCGGCGCGTGGCTGCTGGAGACGGTGAACTACATCGAGCACTACGGCCTGTTGCGCGGTAAGCGGCCCAACGGAACCTGGGCGCGCTGCGCGCCGACCGACAGCTGGAACAGTGACCGGCTGGTCACCAACATCTTCCTGTTCCATCTGCAACGGCACAGCGACCATCACGCGAATCCGGGCCGCCGCTACCAGACACTGCGCAGCACGGCGGAGTCACCGCAGCTGCCGGCCGGGTATGCGACCATGATCCTGCTGGCCATCGTGCCGGCGATCTGGCGCCGGGTCATGGATCCCCGAGTACTGGCGCATTACGACGGCGACATCTCCCGTGCGAATATCGCGCCCCGCAAGCGGACCCGCATCATCGCGGCACACGGCGGCGAGGACGGTCTCACCGCGGCAGCCTGAACCCGGCCGAAATCCGATGGGCCCCCATGCGTACCGTGTACGCATCGGGGCGACTAGTCTCTCCGGTATACACGCCGACCAGGAGAGGCAGATGACGACCGCAGTGAGCAGCAAGATGACTGCCGACCACCGCAATGGGATCGATTTCAAGGTGGCGGACCTGTCCTTGGCCGAGTTCGGCCGCAAGGAGATTCGGCTCGCCGAGCACGAGATGCCCGGCCTGATGGCGTTGCGGCGGGAGAACGCGGAGGTGCGCCCGCTACAGGGCGCGCGGGTCTCCGGCTCGCTGCACATGACCGTCCAGACGGCCGTGCTGATCGAGACCCTGGTCGAGTTGGGCGCGGAGGTCCGCTGGGCCTCCTGCAACATCTTCTCCACCCAGGACCACGCCGCCGCGGCAGTGGTGGTGGGCCCGCACGGCACTATCGAGGAGCCCCAGGGCGTGCCGATCTTCGCCTGGAAGGGCGAGACGCTCGAGGAGTACTGGTGGGCCTGTGAGCAGGCGCTGACCTGGCCGGGTGAGCCCGCCAACATGATCCTCGACGACGGTGGCGACGCGACCATGCTGGTGCTGCGCGGCGCGCAGTTCGAGCAGGCCGGCGTGATCCCGCCGGACGACGAGACCCACTCCACCGAGTACAAGGTGTTCCTGAACCTGCTGCGCGAGCGGTTCGAGACCGACAAGAACAAGTGGAGCGAACTGGCGAAGTCGGTGCGCGGCGTCACCGAGGAGACCACCACCGGTGTGCTGCGGCTGTACCAGTACGCGGCCGCGGGTGAGCTGACCTTCCCGGCGATCAACGTCAACGACTCGGTCACCAAGAGCAAGTTCGACAACAAGTACGGCACCCGGCACTCGCTGATCGACGGCATCAACCGCGGCACCGATGTGCTCATCGGCGGCAAGAAGGTGCTGGTCTGCGGCTACGGCGACGTGGGCAAGGGCTGCGCGGAGTCGATGGCCGGTCAGGGCGCCCGGGTGCAGGTCACCGAGATCGACCCGATCAACGCGCTGCAGGCGCTGATGGACGGCTTCGACGTGGTCACCGTCGATCAGGCCATCGGCGACGCGGACATCGTGATCACCGCGACCGGCAACAAGGACATCATCACCCTCGACAACATGAAGGCGATGAAGGATCAGGCGATCCTGGGCAATATCGGCCACTTCGACAACGAGATCGATATGGCCGGCCTGGAGCGCTCCGGCGCCTCGCGGCTGAACATCAAGCCGCAGGTGGATCTCTGGACGTTCGACAAGTCGGGCAAGTCCATCCTGGTGCTGTCCGAGGGCCGCCTGCTGAACCTCGGCAACGCCACCGGCCACCCGTCGTTCGTGATGTCCAACAGCTTCTCCAACCAGGTGATCGCGCAGATCGAGCTGTGGACCAAGCCCGACGAGTACGACAACGAGGTCTACCGCCTGCCGAAGGCGCTGGACGAGAAGGTCGCCCGCATCCACGTGGAGGCCCTCGGCGGCACCCTCACCAAGCTGTCCAAGGATCAGGCCGAGTACATCGGCGTGGACGTGGAGGGCCCGTACAAGCCGGAGCACTACCGCTACTGAGACGTGCGGATCGTTGTCCCGCCGGGTCTTCCGGCCCGGCGGGCGGCGCTCGGCGGGTTCCGGCGGTGCCTCGAAAACCTGTCGGGGGTGAGCGGTAGCCTGCTCGACATGGGTGCGTTGGTGGCGGTGGAAGGGCTCGACGGCGCGGGTAAGCGCACGCTGATCGAATCCGTGCTCGGTGAGCTCCGGTCCCGGGGGCGGCGGGTGGCCACACTGGCCTTCCCGCGCTACGGGCGGTCGGTGCACGCCGATCTGGCGGCCGAGGCGTTGCGCGGGCAGCACGGCGATGTGGCGGCCTCGGTGAATGCCATGGCGTTGCTGTTCGCCCTCGACCGGGCCGAGGCACGGGACGAATTGTCGAAACTGCTGGCGGACAACGACATCGTGCTACTGGACCGCTACGTGGCCTCGAACGCGGCCTACAACGCGGCCCGGACCGGTCAATCCGCCGACGGTGAAATCGCTTCCTGGGTCGCGGAATTGGAATTCGGCCGGTTCGAGCTGCCGGTGCCGGATCTGCAAGTGCTGCTGGACGTTCCGGTCGAACTGGCCGCCGAGCGGGCCCGCCGCCGCGGCGAACTCGACCGCGAGCGAGCGCTCGACGCCTACGAACGCGACGAAGCCCTGCAGCAACGCACCGCCGCGGTTTATCGTGTGCTGGCCGAATCGAACTGGCACGGTCCGTGGCTGGTGCACGGAGCCCATGACGATCCGGCAACATTGACCGCGCGCCTCTCGGAAATAGTTGCCCGATAGGGTTGGATGTGCGTCGGTACCGTACCAGTGTTGGCGGGATTGCCCGTTCCGAGCCGGAGAGATGACAACATAGTAGTTATGAAGCCGAAGATTCTGGTCGTCGACGACGATATGGCGCTCGCGGAGATGCTCACGATCGTCTTGCGCGGCGAGGGTTTCGACCCGCACGTGGTCGGCGACGGCACGCAGGCACTCAGCGCGGTCCGGGAGATTCGCCCGGATCTGGTGTTGCTGGACCTCATGCTGCCGGGCATGAACGGTATCGATGTATGCCGGGTGTTGCGCGCCGATTCGGGCGTGCCGATCGTGATGCTCACGGCCAAGACGGACACGGTGGATGTCGTGCTCGGCCTGGAGTCCGGGGCCGACGACTACATCGTCAAGCCGTTCAAGCCCAAGGAGCTGGTGGCCCGGGTCCGCGCGCGGTTGCGCCGGACCGAGGAGGAGCCGGCGGAGCTGTTGTCCATCGCGGACATCGTCATCGATGTGCCCGCACACAAGGTCACTCGCGCCGGTCAGCAGATCTCGCTGACCCCGCTGGAGTTCGATCTGCTGGTGGCGCTGGCCCGTAAGCCGCGTCAGGTCTTCACCCGTGAGGTGTTGCTGGAGCAGGTCTGGGGTTACCGGCACGCCGCCGACACCCGACTGGTCAATGTCCATGTTCAGCGGCTGCGCGCCAAGGTCGAGAAGGATCCGGAGAACCCCGAGATCGTGCTGACGGTCCGAGGTGTCGGTTACAAGGCCGGACCGCCGTGATCGCTGCACCCAGAAACCGCCTCGAGCGGTTACTGGCGGCAGCGGTGGCCTGGTTCAAGTCCGTGGGCGAGTCCCTGGGCCACGTTTGGCGACGTTCGCTGCAATTGCGCGTCGTCGTCTCCACGCTCACCCTGTCACTGATCGTCATCGTGATTCTGGGCGTGGTTCTGACCAGCCAGATCACCGATCGGCTGCTGGACGCGAAGATCAACGCGGCCGTCGAGGAGATGGGCCGTGCCCGCAGCACGGTGGAGACCCAGCTCAACGGCGTGCACGATTCGAGCACCCAGCAGTCGCGGCTGGACGATGCCCTGCGCGCGCTGTCCTCGGGCTCCAGCCCGCAGGCCGGTAGCGCCGCGGCCGGCAGTTTCGATGCCGCGCTGCTCATGACCAACGACAACGGGCAGGAGATCACCGCCGGCCCGACCCAGGAGATCCCGGCGGAGTTACGCCGGTTCGTCCAGCAGAACCAGGTCAGCTACCAGTTCGCGACGGTATCCGACGCGGAGGGCTATCACGGGCCGGTGCTGCTCATCGGCAGTCCGAGCTCGCAGGTCTCCACGCTCGAGGTCTACCTGATCTTCCCGCTGACCAACGAGGAACGCAGCCTCTCGCTGATGCACGGCACCATGCTGGTCGGCGGTGTCGTGCTGCTGGTGCTGCTCGCCGCGATCACCGCGCTGGTCACCCGGCAGGTGGTGCTGCCGATCCGGTCCGCGGCCCGGATCGCGACCCGCTTCGCCGACGGCCGCCTCAAGGAACGCATGGTGGTCCGCGGCGAGGACGACATGGCCAGATTGGCGATGTCGTTCAACGAGATGGCCGAAAGCCTGTCGACGCAGATCACCCAGCTGGAGGAGTTCGGCAATCTGCAGCGCCGCTTCACCTCCGACGTCAGCCACGAACTGCGCACCCCGCTGACCACGGTCCGGATGGCCGCCGATCTGATCCACGGCTCCAGCGACGACCTGGACCCGGCCCTGGCGCGCAGCGCCGAGTTGCTCGTCACCGAGCTGGACCGGTTCGAGGGCCTGCTCAACGATCTGCTGGAGATCAGCCGCCACGACGCCGGTGTCGCCGAACTCCAGGTCGAATCGCTGGACGTGCGCATGTGCGGCCGGGCGGCGCTGTCGATGGTGCGGCATCTGGCCAAGGAGTCCGGCGTGGAACTCGTGGTCGACCTGCCGGAGGAACCGGTGGTCGCCGAGGTGGATCCGCGCCGCGTGGAACGCGTGCTGCGCAACCTGCTGGCCAATGCGATCGACCACAGCGAGGGCAAACCGGTGCTGATCCGCATGCGCGGGGACGCCGACGCCAACGCGGTGGGGATCGTGGTGCGGGATCAGGGTATCGGGTTGCGGCCCGGTGAGGAGAAGTTGGTGTTCAACCGGTTCTGGCGGTCGGATCCGTCGCGAATGCGGCGGTCCGGCGGTACCGGCCTGGGCCTGTCGATCAGTGTCGAGGACGCGCATCTGCACGAGGGCAAACTGGAGGCGTGGGGTGAACCCGGCGTCGGCGCCAGCTTCCGGCTGACCCTGCCGATGGTGCGGGGCCGCAAACTGGGCAGCAGTCCGCTGCCGCTGGAACCGCCGCGTCGCCGGCAGCAGCTGGAAGCGCCGCTCCCGGAGAGCCCCGCGTCGACCGAAAACCCTGCCGCACAAGAGGATTCGACCGCCATCGGAGATCCGGGCGCGGCGCCGCCGGTGCACCGACTGCCGGCCGATATCGATCCGTCCCACGGCCACCCCGACATGATCGACGACGGCCTGCTCGGCGAGATCGCCGCCGACGAGGCCGCCGAGAGCTCGAACTCCAACGGCTCGTCCCCGGATCGGGGGCCGGCATCGGGCACGAGCAACCGCACGGCCGGGGGTGACCGAACAGGTACCTCGGAGCGCACCGACACCGGGGACGCCTCATGAGAGTGCGGTCACGCGATATCCGCCTGAGAATCGGGGTGATCCTGTCCGCCCTGCTGGTGTTCGCGGGGTGCGCCAACCTACCGGATTCGTCGGCCCCGCAAGCCCTCGGCACGCTCGACAAGGAACCGACCTCCGCCGGGCCACCGACGCCGGTGGCCGGCCGCGAGCCGGACTCGCTGTTACGAGATTTCCTGCAGGCCACCGCGGATCCCACGAATCATCACCAGACCGCTCGCCAATATCTGACTCCCGAAGCCGCCGCGTCCTGGGACGACACCGCCGGCACGGTGATCATCGAGAAGCAGCCGGACACCCTGCGCGAATCCGGCACGATGGATACCACCACCTATCACGTGCGCGCCCACAAACTGGGCGATCTCGACGCGGACGGCTCGTTCCGCGCGGCCACCACCTCCGTCGAATACCGCTTCGACATGACCAAGGTCGGCGGCGAGTGGCGCATCGACGAACTGCCCGCGGGCGTGGTCATCGAGGACGCCGCCTTCACCAAATCCTATCGGCGCTATCCGCTGTTCTTCCCGAACACCGCCGGGACCGCGGTGGTGCCGGATCTGCGCTGGATCGCGTTGCGCAAGGATCAACTCGCGCCCCGGCTGCTGTCGATGCTGCAGGACGGCCCGGAGCAGACGCTCGCCCCGGCCGTGCGCGACATGCTCTCCGCCGCGGTCACCGTGCACGGCCCGATCACCAAACCCAACGGCGATCCGGAGGGTGCGGGTGTGAGTCCCGGCGGCGTGCAGATCGACTTCACCGGCGCCTCCGCGCTGGATCAGCACAGCCGGGAACTGCTGGCCGGTCAGGTCGTGCTCACCCTCTACGGCGCCGAGATCTTCGGCCCCTACTACCTGACCGGCGACGGCAAGCCGCTCGACGACCGGTTCGCCGCGAGCGGCTGGACCCAGAACGACGTGAGCTATCTGAACCCGTCGGTGGTGCACAACAAGATCGGGCTGCACGCGGTGCGCGACGGGTCGCTGGTCCGGGTGGAAACGGGTAAGCCCGAGGTGGTCCCGACCCCCGGATATTTCGGCTCGGCGCACAATCTCCAGTCGGTGGCGCTGTCGCAGGACGGGCAGCTGGTCGCGGCGATCGCCGACAACGGCCATCCGGCGCCCGAACCCTCGCGCACGCTGATCATCGGCTCCTACGACGGCAACGCCATCTTCTCGCTGGCGCAGGGCACCAGTTTCACCCGGCCGTCCTGGACCGCCGACGGCAGTGCCGCCTGGACCGTCGTGGACGGCGACCGGGTGATCCGGGCCGTGCACGACCACGCCACCGGCAACGTGTCGCCACAGGAGGTGGACATCTCCGCGCTGCTGTCGGTGCCGGTGTCGGTCTCCGATCCGGCGCCGCGGCTGCCGATCACCGAACTGCGGATCTCCCGCTCCGGCGCCCGGGTCGCGCTGATCGCCGGCGGCAAGGTGTTCGTGGCGACGGTGGCGCAGCAGGGCGACGGGCAGTACGCGCTGACCTCCCCACTGCCCGTGGCGGCGACCCTGAGCACCTCGGCGGTCTCGCTGGACTGGATCACCGAGGACAGCATCGTGGTGGTCCGCGAGGGCAACGTGGACCCGGTCGAGCGCGTCGACATCGACGGCTTCCAGCCCAATCCGGAGACCAGCCAGAACCTCACCTCCCCGCTGCGAGTGGTCAGCGCCTCGCCGGACGGTCAGTACATCGCCGACGCGCGCGCGGTCATGCAGTTGCAGGCCGCGGAACCGAACAGCGAACGCTTCTGGCGCGAGGTCCCGGGTCTGGGCCCCACCGCCACCCCGGTACTGCCCGGCTGAGCGCGCTCGATCGGTGGCCGCTGCCGAGGCTCCGAGCACGGCAGCAACGGTCCGACCGGCGAATCACCGCGGTGGGCACGGGCCGGTCCGGGCAACCATGTCGCCGACTGCCGACTGCCGACTGCCGACCGCCGGGTGCCGGGTGCCGGGTGCCGGGTGCGGACTGCTGAGTGTCGGGTGTTGTGCGCCAGCTGCCAGTTGCCGCCTGCGGGGTGTCAGCTGTCGGTGTCGACTGCCGGGTGTGGGGTGCGGAAATGGTTGCGGTAGGGGCATTTTCGGGGCAAGGGGTGCGGGAGTGGTTGTGGGGGGCCGTTCTGTCGGGGGTGGTCCCGATAATCGGCGGATGCGGACATTGTTGGATCTGATCCTCCCGCAGGATTGTGCCGGTTGCGGGCGGCTCGGGGTGGGCTGGTGTGCGGAGTGTGCGGAAAGTCTTGGGGGGCAGCCGGTCCGGGTGTGGCCGCGGACGGATCCGGGGGTGCCGTGCTGGGCGCTGGGCCGGTACGCGGGTCCGCGGCGGCGCGCGGTGGTCGCGGTGAAGGAGCACCATCGGCGGGATCTGGTCGCGCCGCTGGGCCGGGAACTGGCCCGGGGTCTGGCCGGGCTGCGGACCCCGCGGCGGCCGTTGGTGCTGGTGCCGGCGCCCGTCCGGCGGGCCGCGGTACGGCGGCGCGGTGGTGATCCGGTCGGCCGGGTGGCGCGGGTCGCGGCGAGTTTGCTCACGGATTGCGAGGTGGCCTCCGTACTGCGGGCCGATCGGGGTGTGCGGGATTCGGTGGGCCTCGGCCCGATGCAGCGCCGGCGCAATCTAGCAGGCCGGATCACCACGCCGGCCGGTTCGCTGCCGGAGGCCCTGCGGCACCCGGATGCCGAGGTGGTGCTGGTGGACGATGTCCTCACCACCGGGGCCACCGCATCCGAGTCCATACGCGCCCTGGAACGTGTCGCAGTGCACGTCCGTGCCGTCCTGGTGACCTCCGCCGCGTGATCGGGAGAAATTTGCGTGAACACTGGCGGATCGGTCGCTGGGGGCCTAGCGTGGGGTCCTAGAGCGAACCCGAACCCAGAGTTTGGAGGTGGCGCCTCGTACGACCTTCGTGCCGAGTTCCCCGAGCGAGACGAGTGGGACCGGATCTGCGATACCGGGCGGCAGCCGGCGTCATCACGATGGATCTCCCTCGCAATCATCGCAATCGGCCGATCCGGCACGGATGATTCCCGCCGCACGAGATCAGACAGTGCGGCCAGATCCGGGAGGTACGCGTGACGACTTCACGTCCTTCATTGAAAGAAGCAGACCCTTCGGTTCGTATCGACGCGATGGATTCCACCGCGTTCGACGGCGCGGGGCATCCGACAGCCGAACCGCCTCGCACACCACGCGCGGACGTCGTGGTGAAGGGCCGCAACGTCGAGGTTCCGGACCATTATCGAGTCCATGTCGCGGACAAGCTCGCGCGACTCGAACGCTTCGACTCGTCGATCTATCTGTTCGACGTCGAACTCTTCCATGAACGCAATCGCCGCCAGCGCAAGAGCTGCCAGCGGGTGGAGATCACCGCGCGTGGCCGGGGCCCGGTCGCCCGGGCCGAGGCCTGCGCCGACAGTTTCTACGCGGCCCTCGAACTGGCCGCCCAGAAGCTGGAGAGCCGATTGCGCCGCACCAAGGACCGCAGGCGAGTGCACTACGGGGAGAAGACGCCCGTCTCGGTCGCCGAGGCCACGGCCGATCTGATCGACGACACGATCGCCGTCCACCCCCAGGGATCGTCATATTCCGCTGAGCCCGGGTCGATCGACTCGCTCGCGGAGGACAGCGCCGGGCCCGGGCATATCGTCCGGACCAAGGTGCATCCGGCGAGTCCGATGTCCGTCGACGACGCCCTCTATCAGATGGAGCTCGTCGGGCACGACTTCTTCCTCTTCCAGGACAAGGAAACCGACCGACCGTCGGTGGTCTATCGTCGTCACGCGTTCGACTACGGATTGATCCGGCTCGCGTAGAAGGCCGGCCGGGGCCCGGTGGTCGAACCGGGCCCCGCACTTCGTCAGTGCCGGTAGTTCTCCCAGTGCACCGCATCCGCCAGGTCGCGCCGATCGCGCCAGCCGAATCGTTCCAGATCCGGCACCTGCTGGAATTCGTCCACCGGGCCCACACACAACCACGCGACCGGGCGCACACCCGGCGGCAGCGCGATCAGCTCGGTGAGGAAGGGGGTGTCGTAGAAGCTGACCCAGCCCACGCCCACGCCCTCGGCGGTGGCGGCGAGCCAGAGGTTCTGAATCGCGAGAATGGTCGAGTACAGGCCGGTTTCGGGCACGGTGGCCCGGCCCAGGATGTGCTGTCCGCCGCGCCCGTCGTCGTGGGTGACCACGATGCCGGTGCCGCTCTCGGTGATGCCCTCGATCTTGATCGGCTCGAAGGTGCTCGCCCGCTCCGGCGGCAGCGAGTCCCGGAATTCGAGGCGTTTGGCCGCGACGTGAGTTGCGAACTGCCGCAACGTGTCCGGCTTGCGCACGACGACGAAGTCCCAGGGCTGCGAATTACCGACGCTGGGTGCGCGATGCGCGGCGTCGAGGATTCGCAGCAGTGTGACATCGTCCACGACCTCGCCGGTGTACTCGGCGCGCACATCGCGCCGACGGCGAATCACCTCGTAGAATTCCGAACCTTCAGCAGACACGGCTACCAGTGAAGCAGAATGACGTTCCCGCTTGTCGGATAGGTGAGAATCCGCCGCCGATCACGGCGGAACCACCGGTCAGCCCACGCTCGCGGCGACCGGGACCCGGGCGTCGCTGCTGCGCCGGCGACGCTCCCGCAATGCGGTGCGCAGCCCACGCCGGCGTCCGGTGGCCGGGTCGACGATCGACAGGCCGCCGAAGGCGCGCTCCGACTTGGTCTCCGGGGCGTCGTCGGTGCCGCGGCGCAGGTACTTGTTCGGCAGCGACAGCTTCATGATGGTCCGCCACGCCTTGGCGTACTGCACCGGCAGCGAGCCGGTGGTGTACGGCAGGTCGTACTTCTCGCACAGTGCCCGCACCCGCACCGCGATATCGCGGTACCGGTTGCTCGGCAGATCCGGGAAGATGTGGTGCTCGATCTGATGGGACAGATTGCCGGTCATGAAATGCATGAGCCAGCCGCCGGAGATGTTGGCGCTGCCCAGCATCTGCCGCAGATACCACTCGCCGCGGGACTCGTTGTCGCAGTCGAACTTCGTGAACTTCTCGGCGCCGTCCGGGAAGTGGCCGCAGAAGATCACCGCGTTGGTCCACAGGTTGCGCACGATGTTGGCCGCGATGTTGGCGGTGAGGGTGGACAGGAAGAACGGGCCGGTCAGCAACGGGAACACCAGGTAATCCTTGGTGACCTGCCGGCCGATCTTCTTCAGGACCAGGGTGCGATCGCGTTCGAACTGCTTGCGCTCCGGGCTGTCCTTCGCCCATTTCTTCTTCGCGATCTTGCCCAGTTCCAGATGCTGGATGGCGACGCCGTATTCGAAGAAGGTCTGCAGCAACAGGTTGTACAGCGGCTGGCCCAGATAGAAGGGGGACCAGCGCTGGTCGCGGGTGACGCGTAGCAGGCCGTAGCCGATGTCGTCGTCCATGCCCAGCACGTTGGTGTACTTGTGGTGCAGGTAGTTGTGGGTGATCTTCCAGTGCTCGGACGGGCCGGCGTTGTCCCATTCCCAGTTGGCGGAATGGACTTCCGGATCGTTCATCCAGTCCCACTGGCCGTGCATCACATTGTGGCCGATCTCCATGTTCTCGATGATCTTGGCCGTACCCAGCAGGGCCACCCCGGCCAGCCAGGCCGGCGGGAAGATACTCGCGAACAGGACCGCGCGGCCGGAGATCTCCAGCCCGCGCTGCACACGGATCACGTTGCGGATGTAGGTGGCGTCCTTCTCGCCCCGGGAGGATTCGATCTCGCGGCGGATCGCATCGAGCTCCGCGCCGATCGCTTCCACATCCTCCGGGGTGAGGTGGGCGTATTCCTTGACATCCGATATCGCCATGCGGGTTACCTTACCGTAGGTTACGGCGGCGTAGGTTGTCCCCGGAACGATTCACAGCTGTGGCGTATACCGCATTGTGATCGTGACCGAAGTGTGCCTAACCGTTGCCACCCGCGTACCGGAAAATTGCCGAGCCGAGCGCTATGCTCCGCTGCCCGCTCCGCGCCCGGCGCAGGCGCCGCGTCATTTTCTCGCGTCGCGCCTTTTCCTGCAGCGCCAGTCCGGCCTCGCGCAAGGCCTCTTTCTCCTGCCTGGCCTTCTCCTGCAGGGCCTGTTTGGCCTCGCGCAGCGCCGCTTTCTCCTGGCGGGCCTTCTCCCGCAGCGCGATCCGGGCCTCGGTCATGGCCGAGCGCAGGCCGCGGCGTCGTCCGGTCACCGGATCGATGCCCGGCCAATGCTGCTCCGCCCAGGATTCGGTGCGCTCCGACAGCGTGGGCAGCGTCAGCCCGGCGAACTTGCGCTCCGAGGAGGTCTCGGGTGCGTCGTCGGCGGTGCGGCGCAGGAAGCGGTCGGGCAGCGCCAGCTTGTGGATGGTGCGGAAGGCGAGCAGATACTGCTTGCCCAATGAGCCGGTGGTGTACGGCAGGTCGTACTTGTCGCACAGCTCCCGCACCCGGACCGACACCTCGGCGTAGCGGTTGCTCGGCAGATCCGGGAACAGGTGATGTTCGATCTGGTAGCAGAGGTTGCCGCTCATGAACGCCATCGGCGCGCCCGCACGGAAATTGGCGCTGCCCAGCATCTGCCGCAGATACCACTCGCCGTGGGACTCGTCCGCGAACTGCTCCTCGGTGAATTTCTCGGCGCCGTCGGGGAAATGGCCGCAGAAGATCACCGCGTACGCCCACAGGTTCCGGATCAGGTTCGCGGTCAGGTTGGCCTTCAGCGTCTGTTTCCAGGCCGGTCCGGTCAGGGCCGGATGGATGACGAAATCCTTCGCCACCTGACGGCCGGCCTTGCGGAGGAATTGTTTGTTCGGCTCCGAAAGCAGATTCGAGCGCGGTACCTCGGCCTGTTGTTTCTCGATCTTGAGATCGTGCAGCGCGATACCCCATTCGAACAGCGCCGCCAGGACCAGATTCGCCGCCGGCTGGGCGAGATTGATCGGCTTCCACTGTTCGTCGCGGGTCATCCGGAGAATGCCGAAGCCCACGTCGTCGTCCATGCCCACGATGTTGGTGTAGGTGTGGTGCGAGTAGTTGTGCGCGCGCTTCCACTGCCCGGAGGTGCCGGTCATATCCCACTCCCAGGTGGTGGAGTGGATCTCGGGATCGTTCATCCAATCCCATTGCCCGTGGCTGATGTTGTGCCCGAGCTCCATGTTCTCGATGATCTTCGCCACCGACAGCATGGCCGTGCCGGCCACCCATGCCCAGCGCTTCCGTCCGGCGAAAAGGGTTGCGCGCCCGGCTGTTTCGAGCATCCGCTGTGCGCGGATGGTACGCCGGATGTAGCGCGCGTCGCGCTCGCCCAGGGACTGCTCCACGGAACGGCGCAGCGCATCGAGTTCGTTCCCGAGCGCCTCGATATCCGACGCCGTCAAATGGGCGTACGCCTTGATGTCGGTGATCGCCACCGGCCGGTCCTTCCGTGCGAAGGTGAGAGCGGATCCCGTCGGGCCCGCCTCGAGAGTAACGGTTCTCGGTGAATGGATACCTATACGTCCAGGGTGCAATCACCGGCGGCCACGGATATACACGTCTGCACCTTCTCGCCGGTGGTGTGCTCGGCGCCGTTGCGCAGGTCACGCACGTGACCGTCGGTGATCGTCACCACACAGGTCTGGCAGATGCCCATGCGGCAGCCGAACGGCATCTGCACGCCGACGCTCTCCCCGGCCTGCAGCAGGCTGGTGGCGCCGTCGACGGTGGTGCTGCGGCCGGTGCGGGTGAAGGTCACGGTGCCGCCCTCGCCGACCGACGAGCGTGGGATCTCGAACCGCTCCACATGCAGATGATCGGCCAGACCGGCTGCGGCCCAATGGTTCTCGATGTCGTTGAGCATCGGCAACGGGCCGCAGGCCCAGGTCTGCCGCTCCCGCCAGTCCGGGAACAGCGTGTCGAGGCTGTCCAGGGCGAATTTGCCGTTCTCGCCGGTGAGATGCACATGCGAGGTGAAATCCGGGTGCCGGTCGTGCATCGCCTGCAGTTCGGCGCGGAACATGACATCGTCCGCGGTCCGGGCGGAGTGCACGTGGATCACGTCGGACATGTTCGCCCGCCGATCCATCGTGCGCAGCATCGCCATGACCGGGGTGATCCCGCTGCCCGCGGTGAGGAACAGCGCCCTCGCCGGCGGCGGCTCGGGCAGCACGAAACCGCCCTGCGGCGCGGCCAGGCGCACGATCGTGCCCACCGGCACGCCGCTGACCAGGTGGCTGGACAGGAAACCCTCGGGCATCGCCTTCACCGCGATGGAGATGCGCCGCTTACCGCGATTGTCCGGATCGGTCCAGTTCGGCGGGCAGGTCAGCGAATACGACCGCCAGTGCCAGCGGCCGTCGATCAGCACCCCGATACCGATGTACTGACCGGGGGTGAAGGTGAAATCGAAGCCCCAGCCCGGTTTGATCACCAGCGTGACCGCGTCGGCGGTCTCCCGGCGCACCTCGACGATCCGGCCGCGCAGTTCGCGGGCCGACCACAGCGGGTTGACCAGGTGCAGATAGTCGTCGGGCAGCAGCGGTGTGGTGATCCGGGCAGCCGCGCCGCGCAGCGCGTTCAGCCGGGTACGACCGGCCGTCTTCGCCTCGGCGACCGGGGCTTCCAGCCATTCCCGGAGACCGTGTACCGATTTCAGGACCATTCTGCTGCTGCTCATTTCCTCTGGAGGCGATGTGCCCGACGGGCGACTTCCAAAACCAGGTTACGGGAACGTAGGTTACCGCGCGGCGGGAGCTGGATCACGTGGCCGCCACCGGGAGAATCGCCGTCGCGGACGGCCGCCGGCTCAGAGCAGTTCGAGCAGGAACGGCAGTTCCTGGGTGGCGTACCAGGCCAGTTGGTGATCCTCGGCGTCGCCGAGGATGAACTCGGCGTCCTCGCTGCCCAGATCGGCGGCATCGATCACGGTGACCGCCTTGGCCACTTCGGGTTCGGCCTCGGCGAGGTCGACGTGCACGGAGGCGATCCGGTCGTAGCCGATCGCGGCGGACAGCCGCACGACGCCCGCGTCCAGATCGGGCCGGGAGATCGCGCCGGTGACATCGGCGGCGATCACCGCGCGGCGGTAGACCGGTGCGTGGAAGTGGCCCTCGCCGTCCCCGCCGGGCCCGGCGTCGGCGACCGTCGCATCCTCGAGTTCCTGGGCGAGCAGGCGCAGCGACGCGCGGGCCGCCTCGCTCATCGCGACCTCGGCCAGCTCCTCGTCGTCGCCGTAGGCGTACGCCTCCCGCAGCGCGGGCGTGACCGCGAACGCGGTGTCGTTGATCGCGCGGATCTCCCGCGCGGCCACCAGCTCGCGCAGCATCGCGACGGTCGCGGGCACGTACACCCGCAGTGTGCCGCCGTTGGACCGCTTGTCCTCACTGGGCGCAGGCACCGAGCATCTCCTCCATGGATTCGTGCATCGCCGCGGACAGTACTCCGATATCGGCCATGGCATCACGATCGGCATTGAGTCCGTAGAACACCTGACCGTCGTAGGCGGTGACGCCGATATTCGACGCCTGATTGCGCAGCAGCGGCGACACCGGATACATCTCCAGCATGCGCGCGCCGCCGAGATACATGGGCTGGGCCGGGCCCGGCGCGTTCGTGATCACCAGATTGAACGTGTGGTCGGCGAACGTACTGGCCGAGCGGACGCTGAGCGCGTGCAGGCTGGCGGGGGCGAAATTCGGCAGTTGGACCAGCTTCCGGCGTGTCGTCTCGAGCCGGCGGCGGGTGCCCGCGGCGGTGGCGTGCCGGATGTGCGACAGCCGCATCACCGGATTCGGTTCGCCGACCGGCAGGTCGACCAGGATGGATTCGGCCGGTCGCGGCCGCTCGCACAGCGCCGCGGGGACGACCGCCCGCAGCACCTCCGATTCGACCAGCACCCGGCCGCGGGCCTGCAGGAAGATCCGCAGCGCGCCGGTCACCACCGCCAGGATGGCGTCGTCGAGGGAGCAGCCGGCATTGCGGCCGATCGCGCGGTAGTCGTCCAGGTCGGTACGCACCACGTCGAAGCGCCGGTGCTGAGACGTCGGCGTGTTGAACGGACTGCCGGGTACGGCGCCGCCGCCGCGCACCGCCGAGACCATCTTCTCCACCGCCCGGCCCGCGGCGCCGACCAGCGGTGACGCGTCCGAACCGGCCTGCCACAGCAGTTCCAGCGCGCTACTGGGCTGACCGGCGAGTTCGACCAGCGACGCGGCCAGTAGTTGCGCCTCACCGGGTTCCCGGGCCGCCGCCCAGCTGTCGTCGGCGAGCGCGCGCGGCGCCGGGCCGCTGTCGAACAGGACCTGCCCGATCTCGACCGCGCCCCGGCCGTCGACCAGCGCCGAATGGGTTTTGGTGAGCACCGCGCGGCGGCCGCCGGACAGGCCCTCGATCAGATACATCTCCCACAGCGGCCGGGTGTGGTCCAGCGGCCGCGAGGTCAGCCGCGCGACCAGCTCGAACAGCCGATCGTCGGCGCCGGGACCGGACAGCGACACGCGGCGCAGATGGAAGCCCAGGTCGAAGCGGACGTCGTCCACCCAGACGGGCCGGCCCAGCGCGAACGGGACCTCCCGGACCCGATGGCGGTAGCGGGGAACCAGCGGCAGCCGGGCGGCGACCAGGTCGGTCAGGCCGCCGTAGTCCAGCGGTGAGCCCGCCGGGTCGTCGGGGTCGCCCACGATCGCCAGCGACCCGACGTGCATCGGGTTGTGACTCGATTCGAGCCGATAGCACGCCGCGTCCTGCGGCGTCAGCCTCGTGATCACCGTGCCGGGCTCCTTCGTGCCGGATACCGCTGTCCATTGTGGTGCCTCACGAAGCCTCCGTCCGCCGACCTCCGGGGAAGTTGTGGCATTTCGTGATCGAGTGGCAAGCTGGGCCCGTTCGTCGCAAGGGGAGTCGACACCGAGGGGGTGGTGGATGTCCGATCGGCAGACGTCCCGCGCGCTGTTGCCCGCACCGGCCTTCGAACCGCCCTTGGAGAGATCCGAATCCGGCGTGCCCGAATCTTCCCGTGTCTCCGATATCTCCCGCGTTTTCCCGCCGTTCGGCGTGTCTCCGGCGCGGCAGTGCCCCACCCGGGCCGACTTGCGAGCCGCCCCGGCGGTATCGACCGGCCGGACTCCGGCGAGTGCCGAGGTCGATGTGGATGCGGTGCGGCGATTCGCCGAGCGGGCCGTGCGGATCGTGCTGGAGACCGTGGACGGCCGTCGACCGGTCGCGCAGCTGGTGCCGCTGGCGGATCCGACCGTGGTCGCGGCGGTGACGACGGTGGTACGCACCGGTGCGGCCGAGCGGCGGCTCGGCCCGGCGGTGCCGGTGACGCTCGAGGTCGCGGTGATCGGCCCGCGGGCCGCCGAGGTGTTCGGCAGTTACGAGCGCGGCGGCCGGCGGTTCGCACTCGCTGCGCGGATTCTGCGCGGACGCCGGGGGTGGCGGCTGGCGGTTTTGCGACTACGGTGAGATCCGGTGCGGGCCATCGGCCCGGCACCCGCGGCGACCGATCGGATGCCCGGCGGGCGGAATCGGGCCCCGGTGGCGGGTTCCGCGCCCGCGGCGGTGTGTCCGGCGCCTGCGGCGGTGCGCGCTCGGCGCCTACGATGGAAGCCGCACTACCATGAACGTTGCTGCTGGGAGTAGCACCGAAGAGACGACAACCGACCAGAGGACTGACGAGACCCGTGCCTGCGCTGACACTGACGAGGTTGCTACGTTTTGGTGAGGGTCGCACCGTCAAGCGGCTCGCGCATCTGGCCGACGAGGTCATCGCCCTGGACGACGAGTACGCCGCGCTCAGCGACGCGGCGCTGCGGGCGAAGACCGACGAGCTCCGGGAGCGCTACGCCGACGGCGAATCCCTGGACGAGTTACTGCTCGACGCCTTCGCCACCGCGCGCGAGGCGTCCTGGCGCGTACTCAACCAGAAGCACTACAAGGTGCAGATCATGGGCGGCGCCGCTCTGCACATCGGCAACATCGCCGAGATGAAGACCGGTGAGGGCAAGACCCTCACCTGTGTACTCCCGGCCTACCTCAACGCGATCTCCGGCGACGGCGTACACGTCGTCACCGTCAACGACTATCTGGCCAAGCGCGACGCGGAGTGGATGGGCCGCGTGCACCGCTTCCTCGGCCTGAGTGTCGGCGTGATCCTCGGCGGCATGAATCCGGCCGAGCGCCGGCAGGCCTACGCCTCCGACATCACCTACGGCACCAACAACGAGTTCGGCTTCGACTACCTGCGCGACAACATGACCCACTCGCTGGACGATCTGGTGCAGCGCGGGCACAACTTCGCCGTGGTCGACGAGGTCGACTCCATCCTCATCGACGAGGCCCGTACCCCGCTGATCATCTCCGGCCCGGCCGACGCCTCCAGCAAGTGGTACGCCGAATTCGCCCGCATCGCACCGCTTCTCAAGAAGGACGTCCACTACGAGGTGGACATCAAGAAGCGCACGATCGGCGTGCACGAGGCGGGCGTGGAGTTCGTCGAGGATCAGCTCGGCATCGAGAACCTGTACGAGGCGGCCAATTCGCCGCTGGTCAGCTATCTGAACAACTCCATCAAGGCCAAGGAGCTGTACACCCGCGACAAGGATTACATCGTCCGCAACGGCGAGGTGATCATCGTCGACGAGTTCACCGGCCGAATCCTGGTGGGCCGCCGCTACAACGAGGGCATGCACCAGGCCATCGAGGCCAAGGAGGGGGTGGAGATCCAGCCGGAGAACCAGACGCTGGCCACCATCACCCTGCAGAACTACTTCCGCCTCTACGACAAGTTGTCCGGTATGACCGGTACCGCCGAGACGGAAGCGGCCGAGCTGCACCAGATCTACAGCCTCGGCGTGGTGCCGATCCCCACCAACAAGTCGATGGTCCGCAAGGATCAGGCCGATCTGATCTACAAGACCGAAGAGGCGAAGTACCAGGCCGTCGCCGACGACATCGCCGAGCGCAACGAGAACGGCCAGCCGGTGCTGGTCGGTACCACCTCGGTCGAGCGGTCGGAATATCTGTCGAAGTTGCTGACCCGCCGTGGAATTCAGCACAACGTGCTGAACGCGAAGTTCCACGAGCAGGAGGCCCAGATCATCGCCGAGGCCGGTCGGCCGGGTGCGGTGACCGTCGCCACCAATATGGCCGGTCGTGGTACCGACATCGTGCTCGGGGGCAATCCGGACATCATCGCCGACCTCCTGCTGCGCAAGCAGGGCCTGGATCCGGTCGAGACGCCGGACGAGTACGAGGCGCACTGGTTGCCGGCCCTGGAACGGGTCAAGGAACAGGCCGACGCCGACGCCGAGGCCGTGCGCGAGGCCGGCGGCCTGTACGTGCTGGGCACCGAGCGGCACGAGTCCCGCCGTATCGACAACCAGCTGCGCGGCCGCTCCGGCCGGCAGGGCGACCCGGGTGAGTCCCGGTTCTACCTGTCGCTGGGCGACGAGTTGATGCGCCGCTTCAACGGCGCCGCGCTGGAGTCGATCATGACCCGGCTCGCCCTGCCCGACGAGGTGCCGATCGAGGCGAAGATGGTGTCGCGCGCGATCAAGAGTGCGCAGACCCAGGTCGAGCAGCAGAACTTCGAGATCCGCAAGAACGTGCTCAAGTACGACGAGGTGATGAACCAGCAGCGCACCGTGATCTACGCGGAGCGCCAGCGCATCCTGGCCGGCGAGGATATGGAGGGCCAGGTCCAGAACATGATCTCGGACGTGGTCTCCGCCTACGTCGAGGGCGCCACCGCCGAGGGCTATGTGGAGGACTGGGATCTGGACAAGCTGTGGGGTGCGCTGAAGACGCTGTACCCGGTCAGCCTGAACCACAAGGATCTCACCGGCGAGAACGAGTTCGGCGAATTCGACGACCTGTCCCGCGAGGAACTCCAGGACGCGATCCTCGACGACGCGCACGAGGCGTACGAGCGTCGCGAGAAGGAGATCGACGGGCTGGCCGGCTCCGGCAGCATGCGCAACCTGGAACGCCAGGTGCTGCTGACGGTGCTGGACCGCAAGTGGCGTGAGCACCTCTACGAGATGGACTACCTCAAGGAGGGCATCGGCCTGCGGGCCATGGCGCAGCGCGATCCGCTGGTCGAGTACCAGCGCGAGGGCTTCGACATGTTCCAGGGCCTGCTCGACGGGTTGAAGGAGGAGTCGGTCGGCTTCCTGTTCAACCTGCAGGTCGAGGTGCAGCAGGCGCCGCCGCAGCCCGCGGGCCTGCCGGTCGATCCGGGCCTGCGCTCGCCGGTCGGCGCCGGCGTGGGTGGCGGACGGCCCGCCCTGCCCAGCGACGACGAGATGCCCACCCCGCCCGACGGCACCGCGATCCCGGCGGCCCTGCGGGCCCGCGGCATCGATGCCCCGACCGTCGGCGGCCTGCGCTACTCGGGCCCGGACGAGGGCGGGCACGCCGCGGTGCACAGCGACGCCGAGGAGTACGGTGCGCCGCATCAGGCGGACGACGGCCGGACCCGCCGCGAGCGCCGGGAGGCCGCCCGCACCGAGGGCAAGCCCGACCGCGCGCCGAAGTCCAAGCGGCGCAGGTAGTTTCACGCAAGAGTGGGCCCGCCTCGGAATGCGGCGGGCCCACTGCGTTGCGGGAGTCGAGCGACGCGAAATCTACTGCGCGGGGCGGGGCGGGGCCGGGATCTCGGCGCGGCGCTCGAAGGCCTGACCGACGAGTTCCTCCACCGCGCGGGTGACGATCATCCGGGTGATGGCGAGATCGGTTTCCAGCTTGGTGCGGTCGCGCGGGGTGCGCTCGGACCGCTCGTAGGCGTGGCCGGCCAGATGGTAGAACAGCTCGGTGGCGTGATCGTCGGCGATGCGCTCACAGTCCGCCCGCAGCCGCTCGACCAGTTCGAATGCGGCCACCACCGGCACTCCGGCGTCGACCAGGCGGGTCGCGAGGTCGCCACAGCGCGGATTGTTCAACCGGTAGGCGTCCAGCGGATCGTCGCTGCCCGCGAGGGCCTCCTGCAGATAGCCGGGCAGTTCCGGCGCGGACTGCGCGAGATGGTCCGGCGGGGGAGCGGTGGGGGGTTGATCTGCCACACCGAGCACATCGGCGAGGCCGTCGCCGCGGTCCCACGCCTCCAGCAACTCGCGAATGCCGTTGAGCTTCATGCCCCGGCTGAGCAACCGGCTGATGGTGTGCAGCCGCTCGAGGTGGTCGGGGCTGTAGTAGCCGATCCGGCCACGGACGTCGGGGGAGGGCAGCAGGCCCCGCTCGTGGTAAACACGGACACTGCGCACGGTGGTATCGGCCGCCCGCGCCAGTTCGTCGATCGTGTATTCCGCCACCTGAACGCACCCCCCATCTGTCGAGTGCTGCGTAGTGTTGCCGCAGGAAATGAGCCGCAGGGAAACGACTCGTTAAATGACGATACGTAGCGCGGAAAGGGTTTGTCAACGTACCGTTACATAACGGTAGAAGTGGTTGCCGCAATGCGCGAGGTGGTCTACCGTTCGATTCACCGGCGTAGAGCGCTGGTATTACCGGGGACTGTGGAGCAGCCCTGACGACGCCTGACTTTCGGGACGCGCTGTTTGTCGTGCGTGTTCCCCTCGGCACCGGAGACGGCTATGACCACCACTCGGTATCTTGTACCGGCGATCCAGACGCGTCCATCGCGCGCATCTGCGCCCCTCACCCATGCTCCCGCCTCGCGTCCCGCGCAGTCGAAGCAGCAACCCGCCTGTGCCGGCAGTCCCAATACCTGGGATCTGGACGCCGGTACCCCCGATTCCTGGCGGACCGCCGTCCAGACCTGCGGCAGCTGCCCGCTTCTTGCGGAGTGCGGCCGGCAGGCGCAGGCCCTGATCGCGCGGGGTGACGGTCCCCGCGCGGTGATCTGGGCCGGCGTGGCCTACGACAACGCGGGCAAGGTGGTCGAGAATCTCGACTGCCACCGGACCAATTCCGTCGACAACCGCCGCCCGCTGCGTATCATCCGGCACGGGGTGCGGCCCCAGGCCGTCGAGCCGGCCCCGGCGACGCCGCGCCGGCACCTCGTACTCGGTCGCCCGCTGCGCCCCACCGGCACCGGTGCGTACTGACCGGGCCGCAGCCGAAGTGAAGGACTGTGTGACGGTGGGTATTTCATGACCATGCTGGCTCTGGAGATCGGCGCGGCCGGATTCGCGGTCAGCCGGCTCGACGACGATGTGGACGACGACGACGTCCTGCGTGCTCCGGCCCCCAATCGCGGCGCCTGGAAACAGTGCCGGGAGATGCTGCTCGCGGCGGCCGCCGGTCAGGAGGTGACCTCGGTCGGCATCGGTTCCAGCGGCCCGATCGATATGTCCGCCGGGGTCATCGCGCCCAGCGATATCCCCGAGTGGCAGGCGGGTTTCGCCATCGTCGACGAGACGCGGAAGCTGTTCCCGGCGGCGGAGGTCCGGCTGGGTATCGACGGGGTCTGTATCTCGCTGGCGGAGCGCAATTTCGGTGCGGTCGGTCAGACGATGGACGCGCTGTCGATCTCGGTGTCGCACCACGTCACCGGCGGTGTCTCCGTCGGCGGGTTCGCGGTGGTGGGTCGTACCGGCAACGCGGGCAGCATCGGCCACGTACTGGTGCCGGGCTTCGACGATCCGTGCGATTGCGGCAGCCGGGGCTGTGTGGACGCGGTCGCGGGCGGCGTGGCCGCGATCCGCTGGTCGCGTGGACGAGGTTGGAGCGGAACGACTCCGGCCGAACTCGTGGAGGCGGCGGGCGCCGGTGACGAGACCGCACTCGCGGCGCTGGTCCGGGCCGGAACCGCGCTCGGCCGGGCCATCTCCTCGGTGGCCGCCCTGATGGACCTGGATCTGGTGGTCGTGGGTGGCCTGCTGGCGCAACAGGGTTCGGCGCTGTGGCAGCCGATGCAGGAGGCGGTGGCAACGCATGCTCGCGCCAGTTATCTGCACGGGTTGCGCGTGGTGCCCTCTCCGCTGGGTGAATTCGGCGTGCTGGCCGGCGCCGGTGTGCTGGCGGTGACCGCCGTCCAGGACTGACCGATACGGTGCAGAAGGCCCGGACCGCGTTGCGGCCCGGGCCTTCTGCTGTTCGGCGGCTCGAAACCTTATCGGCAGGTTAAGGAACGATGGTCCGTCTTGCGGATGCCCCGCGGCCGTGCAAGGTAGAGGAATGGTCCGGTCCTTCCCACTATTGAATGAACCGCTATCTAACGGTACATTAGACACGTTAGCTGAGGACTCCGAGGTCGAGACCCGGAGCGGGCGGATGCGGACGAGAGCAATGCGAAATGGCGCAGTGATCCCATGGGTGACGGTGGAGACCTTGACGCCGGACGCCATGACGGTCGCGTCCGTCGGGGACATCCCCCGCGAATTCTCCGGTGTCCAGCGGGTTCTGCAACGACTGCTCGCCAAGACCCCGGCGCTGTACGACGGTCTCACCACCGCGGGTATCGGCGAGGCGTTGCAGTCCGCGCTCGCTCGGGCGACCGAACTGGATCTGCGAGTGTCCACCGGGGCCGGACCGCATCTGTTGCGGTTGCGACCGGTGTTCGGTCCGACCGGAGCGGTGCACGCGCTGCGAATGTGGCTGGGCCCGGTGGGCGTTCGCATTCCGGAACCCGAGGCGGTGGTGGGTGCGATCTGGGACTTGCCCACGCAGACCATCCAATTACCCAGCGGCATAACCAGAATGCCGGGAATCGCGGTCGAGGAATATGCGCCGCGCATGTCCGTCGCCGAATTCTTCTATCGCACGGTGGGTTTCGATCGGCACGCCGAGGTGCTCGATCTGCTCTACGACCACAAACCCGGTGACAAACTGCAGTTCGAGGTGAATCTGCTCGCCGGAACAGGGCGGCCGGGCCGCTGGCGGATCAGTATGCGCGGGCGCGACGACGACCGTGCGCAGGGCGCGTGGTGGCTGATCGAGGACGTCACCTCGCCGACCACGCCGGTGCAGTGGCCGACTCTGGAACGGGTCGCGCTGCGCGAGGCGCACCGCCGCGCGGGCAACCATCTCGCGGTACTCCAGCTGGAGCACGCCAGCATCTCGCACTGGCTCACCGATCCGGCGCCGTGGATCCGCTGGGACTACCTGTTCCGGCCGGTCGACGTCTTCCATCCGGAGGATCGGGGCCGGCTGATCGAACTGGGCAGCCGGCTGCGGGGCGGCGAAACCGCCGAGATCACCGTGCGCACACTGAATTACGCCGGCGACCACACCCCCACCTCGCTGCTGCTGTACCCGTATCCGGGCTACTCGAGCCGGCCGCTGACCATCGCCGAGATGGTCCGCGACGGCGACACCCCGGCCGTGACGCTGCCGCAGCGGCCCGCCCCCGATCCGGACCGGACCCCGGTCGGCTACGACGAACAGCTGTGGCACTGGCTCGCGGGCCGGATGAGGCGCAGCCCCGCCTACTGATACGCCCCAGCGTCGGGGAACCCCCAGCAATGGGAACAGTAAATCGAATAGCGAAATGAATATCGCTCTACCATTTCGGGAGTGCTGACAGTGGCTGGCAGAACTGCGGATTCCGGCGAGGAATTACTTCGCCGAATGGCCGCACGCCGCCGCCGGGACAATATTGTCGTCGGCGTGCTCGCGGTGCTCGCACTACTGGGTGGCGGGCACGCGATTCTCTCCTTCTTCTCGCCGCCGCCGCCGGGTCCGTCCGACGATTCGACGACCCGAATTATCGCGCACGAGCAGCTGGCCCAGTCGTTCGCCCGGGATTTCGTGGTGACGTATCTGAGCGCCACGTCCGGGCAGCAGGACAAGCTCGCCGAGTACGTCAGTACGGGGCAACAGGTCACGCTGCCGTCGATCGGCCGGCAGATCACCGACGGCCAGGTCGTCTACGCCGCGCGGATGTCCGCGAGCGAGGCCCTGGACGTCTGGACGGTGACCGTGTCGGTGCGAGTGACCAGAAGCGCTATGGCTGCCGCGGTCACGGGGGGCGACAAGCAGTACTACCGGGTCGCCGTGTCGGTGGCCGACGGCCGGCTGCGCGCGCTGTCGCTGCCCGCGGCGGTCGGTGCGCCGATCCGCGGTGACGACCTCATGCAGGGTTACAGCACCACCTGCTCGCCCGATACTCCGCTGACCCAGGTCGCGGCGGGCTTCCTCGCCGCCTACGCCGCCGGTTCGGGCGATGTGGCCCGGTACGTGACGCCGGACTCCGGGATCAGCGCCCTGCACCCGTCGCCGTACTCGGCCATGGACGTCGCGACGGTGATGTCCGACGACTCCGGTTGCGGCGCGAGTGCGACGACCGCGCACGTGCTGGCCTCGGTGAACCCGAAGGCCGACGGCGGCGTCGCGCCGTCGCTGGCGTATCCGCTGACCATGGTCCGCAGCGGCGGGCAGTGGCAGGTGCAGGCGATGGATTCCGTTCCCTACCTGCGTAATCCGATGACCGTGGTCACCGGGCAACAAGCCGGACGCGACGCCGCCGCGGCGTCGAGCGCCGCCAAACCGTCGGCCAGCGCGGTACAGGTGCCGCCTGCCACCCAGAACTGACCGGACCCGAAAGGACCCTCCGCATGGGCACCAACCTCGCTACCCTCCTGTACAACGTTCTGATCGCCTTCCGGTGGATCGGGCTGATCATCCTGACCATCGCCAGCATGGCGATCCTGATCTCGGAGTCGGCCAAGGCGAAGCTCTCGCCGGGTAAGGTGCTGGCCGTCGCCGGCTCGGCGATCGTTGCGGCCGTGGTGTTCTGGGTGCTGCCCTCGCTCGTGAACTACGCCCGCGTCGACGCGACCACGTTGGTTCCGGGCCAGCCGATCGGCGGGTACCGATGAGCCAAGTGATCAAGGTTTTCACACCGATCAAACGGGTGCCGACCATGATCGGCAAGGCCCAGAACGGCCAGAAGCTGCCCTTCGGCCCCTACACGCTGCCGCAGGTCGGCGCCGCGGTGGTGCTGTTGCTGCTGACCGCGGTGTGCTCCATGACTTTTCCGCTCAATCCGGCGCTCACCTTCATCGCCGGGCTGATCCTGACCGTGCTGACGGTGTTCGCACTGGGCCTGGTGCCGTACACGGGCGTGCGGCTGAGCTCCCGGGTGTTCTGGGTGGGCCGGTTGATCGTGCGCCGCCGGCCGGTCTCGGCCTCCGGCATGCCGATCGATGCCGAGGACTCCTCGCGCACGACGCTGTTCGTCGAGGAGACCGTGGTGGTGATCCTGCCCGACGGCCGGGTGCGGGAGCGCCCAGCGGTCGACGCCCGCCCCAACGGGCTGTTGCTGGAATCGATCGCCGCCCGTCCGGCGGCGCTGAGCGGAGGGCCCGGCTGATGGCGTTCGACCGGGATCTGCAGCCGACCGCCGCGATTCGCGGCAATCTCCAGTTCACCCATTCCGGGCTGGTGACGGCGAACTTCTTCATCAATCCGCTGGGGTACGGGTTGCGCAAGGCGAGCGACAAGTACGACGTGAAGATGGCGCACCACTCGTTGGTCAACAATCTGCCGAACGGTTCGCTGCTGCTGGGTATCCAGGCCCGGCTGAACACCCTCGACGTGCTCAGCAAGATGGTCGAGGGGGTGGATCTCGACGAGTGTGAGGACTACGCCGACGAGGTGGTCTCCTCGTTCGAGCGGGTGCGGTCGATCGTGCCGCAGACCCGGATCTACCTGCTGTCGATCCCGGTCGGCGCCGCGAGCGCCACCGGTATGTCCACCCTGTCGCGGGTCTGGCGCGGCAGCACCACCACCATCGACGCGACCGCGCTGTCCAGGGCCGAACTCGACGCGTACCAGGACAAGGCCGAGGAGATCCTGTCCCGGATCGGCGGCGATTTCGAACCCACGCCGGTACCCGCGGCGCTGTTCCAGTGGCTGTGGGAGCACTATCTGTCCCGCGGCGCGGCCGGTGATCCGATCGCGCCCACCCGCGCGGGAACCCTGGACGACGCGACCGCGGCGGTGTTCCGATCCGCCGCCCTCGACGAGGGTGCGCAGGCCGACGGCAACCACCGGCTGCGGCCGTCGTTCGTGCCCGTGGTCAAGGTGGTGCAGCCGGACTTGGAGTTCATGCCCTCCTACCAGGCGATGCTCACGCCGCATTCGTTCCCGTACGCCGGCATGACCTTTCCGGGCGGCAGCGAATTCCTGAACGTGCTCGAGGGACTCGGCAACGTCACGGTCGACTGGGGTATCCGGGTGTCCACCCGGTCGGCCGACCAGGTGCTCAAGCACAACGAGACCAGCCTGCGCCGGCTCGGCGAGCAGATGGATCAGCGTGATCAGGAGGTCTCGTTCGCGCAGAACACGCTGATGTCCAAGGCCCAGATGCTCGGTGAGTACAACCAGCATTTCGAGGTCAACGGCGCGGAGTCGGAGGTCTCCTTCACCACCGTCGTCGCCGTCGGCGGGGCGAGCCGCGACGTCACCATGGACGCGGTGAACACGCTGAAGCGGCGCTACAAGCGTTTCCAGATCGATCTGACCGCACCTGTCGGCGCGCAGGTCGACCTGTGGTCGATGCTGATTCCGGGCAGCCAGCCCCGGCGCGCCTTCGACGATTACGCGCATATCGTGCCGTCGGATATGTGGGCGGGTTTCGTACCGTTCATCACCAGTCAGATCGGTGACGATTCCGGCCCGGTGATCGGTGTCAATCTGATGTCCGGGAATTTCGAGCCGATCCATTTCGGGATCATGGAGGCGGCGCTGCACGACCTGTCCGCGTCGTTCGCGGTCACCGGTGAACTCGGTTCCGGCAAATCGTATTTCCTGAAATTGATCGCGGTGCTCGTGCACGATATGGGCGGGCAGTTCCTGGCGATCGATCGCAGTCAGGTCGGTGAATGGGAGCACTTCGCCACCTCGATCGACGACGCGGTGATCATCGACCTGGCCAATCCCACCGTGTCGCTGGATCCGCTGCGGCTGTTCGATCCGCGCATCGCGGGCGAACGTACGCTGGATTCGCTGCTGCCGCTGCTGGATCTGTCGCCGACCTCCGGGGCGGGCGCGGCCGCCTCGAATCTGCTTACTCCGCGCGGTGTCGCGGAGCATCGGATCCACAGCCTGCTGGACATGTTCCACGCGGTACGGCGACTGGCGGAGGATCCGCAGTACGGCGTGGAATTCGCCGATCTGGCGGCCCGGATGGGCACGGTCGTGGACCGGGTGCCGGTGCTGTTCGATCCGAAACTGCCGACCCTGAGCCTGAACGCCGCCGCGACGGTGGTCCGCAGCCACAATCTCGCGCTGCCGACCGCCGAGGAACTGACCACACCGCATCTGTACGCCCGGCTGCCGCTGACCAAGCGGCTGGGCACCGCGCTGTACGAACTGGTCGGCGTCGCGGCGCGGGAGGCGTTTCTCACCGACAACGGGCGGTTCGGGCTGCTGGTCGGCGACGAGGCGCACCATTTCACCCAGACCCAGGTGGGTTCCGCGGTCACCTCCGATTTCAGCCGTGACGGCCGAAAGCATCTCGCCGCAATCGGTTTGGCCTCGCACGATCCGGCCGCGGACTTCCAGGGCGCGGCGCACAACCTGATTCCCAACCGTTTCGTGTTCCGGCAGCGCGACGAGACGCTGGCGCGCAACTGCCTGGAATGGCTGGGTGTGGATCTGAACGAGGCGCCGTTCCTTTTGCAGGTGCTGCGGGAGGAGACCTCGCCGCCGATCGGTCCGGGCCGTCAGGTACCGGAGGAGCGGCGCGGCGAGATGTTCATGCGGGACGCGCTCAATCGCATCGGGCGCGGAAAAGTGCTGGGGCCGGCGCGGGCCGACCGGGCCGCCGCGATCACGAGTACCCCCGGGGCGATGCGGGCGCTGGATCGACGGGCATGAGGCATGGTCACGACAGGTAGTTTCGATCGCCGGTTCTCCGGTTCCCGCGCTTGGGATTTCGAGTACTGGCGCTTGCCCGCGGTCGTACGGCGATGTCGCGGTTGGCTTTACGCGACACGCCGACGGCGGTGGACGTTCCGGGTGGTGGCGGCCTTCCTGCTGTTGCTCGTCGTGCCGGCGATCCTGGGCGCCGTCGCGACGGCCCAGACCACCACGTCGACGACCGATACGTCGACGACCTCCTCGATCAACAACGCGCTCAGCTGGATGGCGGTGCAGGATTCGTCCGGGGTGCCGCTGTCGAACTACGCGTTCGCCACCAACGACGGCAGCCTGCTGCATCCGTTCACCACGGTGCTGGCCGCGGTGATCAGCCTCGAATTCGCGGGCTGGCTGATCATCGTGACGACCGGGATCTGGATCGTCGGCTACGCCCTGAGTTTCAAGTGGCTGGACCTGTTCGCCGCGCCGATGCACGGCGTGGCGCAATCGCTCACCAGTCAGATCGCCCTGCCGATCGTGCTCGTCACGGCCGCGACGCTCGGTGCGTTCTTCGTGGCGTGGTTCTGGATTCGCGGGTACTACGCGAAATCGGTGATGCAGGTGGTCACCATGATCATGGTGGCGGTGCTGGGCCCGCTGTTCCTGGCCGAACCGCTGGCCGATGTGCTGTCCTCGGACGGCACGCTGGCGCAGGGCCGCAATCTCGGCATCCAGGTCGCCGCCGGTCTCAACGGCACCAGCACCACCGATCCCAGTCGGCTCGTCGTCGTCATGCAACAGCAGATGGCCGACAATTTCGCTCGTAAACCGTTGCAGGTCTGGAATTTCGGGCACGTCGTCGACGACTCGGTGGCGTGCCGCGCCGCCTGGAGTTCGGCCATGGCGGCCGCCAACGGCGACCAGGTTCGTAGCGGGATGAAGAACTGCGGTGACGGCGCGGCCTACAGCTCCGCCAACAGTCCCAGCGTCGGGCAGATCGGCGCCGGGTTGTTGCTGTTGCTGGCGGGGACGCTGCTGTTGTTGTTCGCCGTCGTGTTGTCGACCAAGATCATCTGGTCGGCGTTGGACGCGGTTTATCACGGAATACTCGTCATATTCGGTTTCGCCGCGGCGGGATTCATCTACGGTGCGCCGCAGACATTTCTGGTGCGCAATGTCGTCCACTCGCTTTTCGCCGGCGCGAAGATGGCGGCCCAGGTCATATTCCTCGGCGTCTACCTGTTGTTCCTGGGAGATCTGTTCCAGGAGGCGCAGGGCCAGGTGATGGCGGTCTTCGTGATCGGTGCGATCGTCGAGATCATCGCCATCCTGCAGCTCAAAAAGCTGACCCAGAGCCTGGAGAAGGGCAACGATTTCGTCGCGAACCGCTTCGCCCTGGCGATCCAGAACGGTATGGCGCGCCCCGGAGCGGGCGGCTCGAGCGGGTCGCAGGCCGCGATAGGCATGGGGCAACTCGGTGCGAGCCGCGGAATGCACCTGGGCATGCTCGCGACCCTCGGCGCGTTCAGCACCGTCAGCAATTCTCCGGCCACGGCATGGTTCATGGGCCGGACACGTAATCCGCTGACACCGTTCGCTCGTAGGGAGAAAAGAGCCGCGCTGGCGCAGTGGGGTGTCTGGGGCAGCGACAACTTCGGCGGCCCGAACGGCATGTACGTGCAGTCGTATCTCAATCGCAAGCTGTTCGCGGATGCCGCCCTGGAGGGTGCGCGAGCCTACGGCGGAGTCGACACGATGCGAGGGGCCGCGGCCGCGCTCCAGCACGCGTCGGACATCGGAGCGACGCAGGGCGATTTCCTGGGTGCGTTGATGGGAGCCGGCTTCAGCAACGTCTCGGTCATGCGGCACGTCGTCAACGAGTGGGGGACGGTGACCCGCATCGCCGACGGCTTCAAACTCGGTGACGAACGGCTCGCACGAGTGGCCGCGGCCACCGAGCGGAGCGACAACATCGTGCGCCGTTATCTGAACGGTGATGCCTCCGCCGAGGATGTCGCGGCCTCGATGTCCGTACTCCAGTCGGCCGCTTACACCTTCAGAACGGCAAATCCGGGCGGCATCGACGGTGTGACACACGACGAGCTGAGCTGGATCAACGATTACCTCGCCGATCCCACCCAGAAGAAGATGACCGATCTGACGAACCTGATCGGTGGTAGCGGCACCGGGCTCGTGCTCGGCGGGACCACCATCCCGGTGGATGCCATCGGCGCCCGCCGCATCGGCGCGTTCCTGTCGAACGAGCACGCGAAACGGATCCTCGAGAAGACCGACGAACTGGTCGCGACTCCCTGGAACCTGCAACTCCTCCGCGAACTGCGCAACGAGGGCGTGAAGGCTCAGCTCAGCGACAGCTTCGATCCGGATCTGTGGAAGCGGTTGCCGCCCTCGCGATTGGGACCGAACATCATGACGGACCCGGCATCGATCGCCAGAATGCAACCGGTCAGCAGGTTGATGCAATAGCGGAGAACAGTGCTGTGAACAGGTACGGGCATGCCGCCCGGTCGCCGGAGCGCACGGGAGGGTTGGATGATCAAACGCTTGGTCTTGTTCGCATTGGTGCCGGCCTGGTTGTGGGTCGCGATCCTGGTGATCGGGGCATTCGGGGGAGTTTTCGTCTCCCTGGCGGTGATCACCGCCAGCGTCGTCGGTTCGAGCGCCTCCGACTTCCACTATCAATGTGACAGCGCGGTGGGGCCGGACCCGTCGGATACCGAGACGAGTGCGGTCACCACGGCGGCGTCGCCGACCACACGGGCGGATTCCCTGTCGGGCACCGAGATTCCGACCACCAACCCCTACGCGGAACTGACCTTCGACGCCGGGGAGACCGGGGTGTCGGACTGGCAGCGGGCCTGTGCCTCGGCGATGCGTGCCGCGCCCTATCAGTTGCCGGCCCTGTTCACCGTCAACAGCGGATACTCGGCGCAGTGCGCCCGGCAACTGGCCATGGCGATGCTGAATCCTCCGTACGGCTCGAACTCCGCCTCCGGCACGAATCCACAGTTCACCGACCCGGCACTGGTGGCCGCCGGTGTGGTGTACCAGGCGTCGGCGGTGGCGAGTACCGGGCGATGTGACCCGGTGACCTCGGGCAGCGTGCGGAGTACGGCCACCGCGGGAAGCACCGGGAACGCCTACGGCTCGGTATCGGGCACCGCGTGCCCGCGCGCCGACCCCTCCGCACCCACGCTGTTGCCGAATACCATTGCCGCGCAAAGTCTTTGCGGGCAGCGGGTGGACTCCTCGGCGGTGTCCGCGGGCGATCTGGTCTATTGGGGATACCAGAACTACACCCCGACCAAGGTGGGAATCGTCGTGGACAAGGGACAGGTCATCGCGTACGACCCGTCCTCGGGCCGGTTGACCGAGCAGTCGATGCCGTCGGATCGCGACGTCCGGGTCAAGCGGGTGCTCGGAGGATCCTGATGGAGCCCGCTCACAACGAAGTGGATCCTGGTACGAATTCTCCTGCCGGGTCCCCGATCACGGCCGCTCCGGCGACACCCTGGACGGTGCGGACGGATCGCGGCCGGGCCGCGCATCCCTGGCAGTCCGGCAGGGATGTGGGCGACGCGGCCGGTGGCAGCCCGGTGCCGGCCACGAGCGGACCGGACGGCGTGGACGAGCGTCGAGGCGACAGTCCCCCGGCGGCCGCGGGATCCGGGGAGGACGTGGAGACGACCGGATCGGACAGCGCCGACGTCGGCGATCCGTTCGTCGCCACGGATCCGGCCCGGGGCGAGTCCACCGACCCGGCCGGGAATTCGCCTGCCTCCGTGGTGTCGGCGACGAGCGAGACCGGTGGGCCGGGCAGTTGGACAGCGAACGGGCGGCCGGTGACCACTGCCGCCGCGGACACGACCGCCGGTACCGGAACCGGCACGGCGTCTGCCGCGAGTCCGACCGCTGTCACCGCATCGGCCGGGCATCCCGCCGGGTCCACCGGCACCGGCCCGATCAGCACGGTGGGTGCGGCCACGTCGGGCGTCGGCGGCACCGGGGCCCATCCCGCGGCTGTTGCTTCCGGTGCCGCGCCGTATTCGACCGTGCCGGTATCCGGCCGGACCGCGCCGTTCGGCTCCACGTCGAACGACCGGCCCGCGCATTCGGATTCGACCGGGCAGCAGCCCGGGACGGCACCGAACGCCGACATGCTGAACATGCTGCCGGCGCTCCTGTCGGCGATGTCCGGGCTGGGCAGCGGCAAGGGTGCCGGCAGCGGGAGCGGAACGAGTCCGCAGGCGCAGCAGGCCCGGCAGGCGTTGCAGGATCTGGCCGACAGCCACGGTACCGGCGACACCACCTCGCCCGGGACCGGCGGCACTACGGCGCCGCGGACCGGTGGTACCGGTTCGGGCGGCGGCACCGGGTCGTCCGGTTCGGCTTCCGCCGCGCTGAACGCCAAGCAGATCTATCAGCGCACCGCATCCACGGCGTTCGGAAACCTGGACAACAAGCTGGTGTCCTACGTGAACGAACTGGGCGGCGTCACGTCGGGTAATCGCGCCAACATGGACCGGCTGCTGAGCGAGGTGAACACGGCGCTGAGCCAGATCGGCCCGGACGCCACGACCGTCGCCGGGCAGTACCGGGTGCACGCGCTGCTCGCCACCGCCCTGCACGACGCTCAGGTCATCGCCGGTGACACCGGCTCGTCCGCCGCGGGCACCGCCGCGGCCATCAACGAACTGACGCGCCAATACGTGTACAACGTCTCCGGCCAGGACTACCGGGCGAACTTCCACGGCAGCCGGGGCCACGGCACGTTCACCGCGAGTTCGACGGCGAGTTCGGCCGCGCAGCAAGCTATTTCGACCGCCGAGAGCGAATTGGGCAAGCCGTATGTCTACGGAGCGGAAGGCCCGAATTCCTTCGACTGTTCCGGTCTCGTGCAGTACGCGGCCGCCTCCGCCGGCGTCTCGATCCCCCGTACCGCCAGCCAGCAGTACCAGCAGTTGCCGAAGGTGAATCCCGCCGACATCCGGCCCGGCGATCTGATCTTTCCGGCGGCCGAATTCAACAACGGCAGTCCCGGCCACGTGATGATGTACATCGGCAACGGGCAGTGCATCGAAGCGCCGCACACCGGCGACGTCGTCAAGATCATCGGCCTGCCGCGCAGTTACGCGGCCAGCCGCTGGAGTTGAGCGCGGCGATCAGTATCCGACGTAGTGGCCGCCGTGGTGCATGTTCACGATGCCCGGGACGTTGTCCAGCGACCCGTAGCGGTGGATGGCGTACCGGACGCCCGCGATGATGTTGTCCACCGGATTCCATACGTTGGTGTGCCCGGGGAGCGCATATGCGTTGAACGTCGGATCTATGGTCTGCATAAGGCCTTTCGACGGATGGCCGGCTGCCGCGTTGCTGTCCCAGTTGTTGATCGCGTTGGGATTGCCCGCCGACTCGTGATCGATGATCGCCGCGATCGCCGCCGGATCCATCAGTTGCGGGTCGATCCCGCTGGCCCGCAGGATCTGCATCGCGTCGCCGATCCACTGGCCTACCCGGCCGGAGGGCCGGGCCAGTGGCGGCCCGCCGGAACCGCGTGGGGCGGAGGCATAACCGGTGCGCGCGCGGTTCGCCGCGCTCAGGTAGCGGTCGGCCAGTGCCGACACCTTGTCCGCTGTGACCGCGGCGGCCGACTCGCCCTGTCCGAGTGTGGAGTTCGCGCGCTGCAAGGCATCGGCCAGGGCCGAGGCGAGCAATTGTCTTCCGGCCGAGGTGTTCTCGATCGGTCCGACCGCGGTGACCGCCGCGTCGACATCGGCGACGATCGCGGCCATCACGGCCCGGCCGCGTGCGGTGTCGTCGGTCGAGCCCCGGAGCAGCTGTGCGAGTTCGGCGTTCAATTGCTCCATCGCGGTGGCGCTCCCGGACCGGGCCGTGGCGGCGGTGGCATATCCGCCACCGATGTTGCCGTCCCACAACATCGGCACCGTCGGAGCGTCGGTCGGCAGATTCGGTGGTGCGTAGGGCTGTCCGGTGTTCGCGGTCGGCTGCCCGTCGCCGAACTGCGCGGAGATGGCGGACAGTGCCATCATGGTCGCTCCGAGCATGCCGGCGCTGCCGGCCGGCGCCGTCGCCCCGGAGTCCGAGCCCAGCGTGGTGGGGGTCGGGGAAGGGCCGTTCGGTGTCGGCTTCGGCGCCTGCTGGGCCCGGCCGGGGTGGGCGTCGGGTGCGGGTACCGCGGCCGCGGGCCGGGGTGGCCGTGGATTACCGCGGCGGGACCGCGCCGGTCGCCGCTGGGTCGTGGTCGCCGCGCTGGGCGGCGAATCGGCCTGCCGCTCCAGGTGTTCCGAGGTGTCCTGGGGCTGGGTCATCGGCGACGCTGTGTTGCCGCGAAGGTGTGGTGGGCGACGCAGCCGGATCGGAGCGGCACGGGTACCTCCCTTCTGTCACGCCGGCGGCCCGATCGGGTATGTGGCGATCGGTAACCGGTGTCCATCATCGCTGCCCGCGGTACGCGACCGCCGTTCCCAGGTATGGGAATCCAACAGAATGAACACCAGGAGTGGGTCGCCATCGAGCGGATGAGTACAACTGTTCGCCGCCGATCGACGCCCACCGGCACTCGGCTGGAAGGTGGACTCTGCTGTGAAAACGCTCGGAGCCGCTTCGTCGCGGCAGGAAGTCGTGACACATCCGGGAGTGTCGTTCGCGATCGTTCGGTCAGGCGTCGGCTCCGGCCGGACGGAAGGGGCGCAGTCGAAATGAGTTGGTGGAAGCACGCTCTCGGCACGACGATCAGTATCGCGGCCCCGATCGTCGGCAATATGATTCTGCCCGGCGCGGGCGGTTTCATCGGCGCCGCGGCGGGTAGCGTCGCGGACGATTGGATCAACGGTAATCTGCACGGTTTCGGAGATGTCGCCGAGTCCGCCGCCATGGGCGCCGGGGCGCAGTGGATCGGCGGTAAGGTCGGAGCCAAGCTGCTCGGGAAATTCGCCCCGAAGATAACCGGAGCCGTCGATGACTCGCTGCTGGGTACCTCCAAGTCCGCGAAAGGTCTGCTGTGGCAGAACTTCAAGTGGAACAAGGGGCTGCTCGGCGATGTCCGGAACGGCGCCGACGTGGATCAATTCGTCAAGATGAGGTATGCCGGCAAGACGTTCGGCGGCGGTGTGTTGGACGGTCTCTACAGCGGTGCCAAGTGGGCCGCCGGATCCAATTTTGTGCCGGGTATGGGTGGTGGGGGCGACGGTGGTTCGAATGCGGTAGGGCTGGGCCAGATTCCGACTCAGCCGTTGACTTATGTGTCTGCCTGAGGGTGAGCGATGCCGGATCTCCAGCAACTGTTGATTCCCAGCCCCGACGGCATCCAACAGGCACTGAAAGACCAGAATGTACCGCAGGAAAATTGGCACCTGTATGCATTGCCGCAGAGTATCGTCGGCATGTTCCAGTCGTTGTACGACAATATAGGTGATCTCTACTACGGGCTCGGCAAGGATGACAAGAAGCTTCCCACTCTGGATTCCTTGACCCCCTTCGATCCGAGTTTGTCGGATCTGTCGGGTACCGCGCAGCTGCAAATGAACTACAGCGCGATCGTGGCGAGCCTGCAGCAGACGGCCATCGACTTGAACGCGAATGACAAGACAGTACTCGACACCGTGAAGATTTACGGAGACGCGGCCACCGATCTGCAGACCGCCCTGAACAAGTTCATCCTCGATCTGACGGCGCAGGCGTCGAACCCCCCGCCGAAGGTCAACCAGCCCGAACTGGAGTATGTCACCGGCTATCTGGCCGATGCCCGGGACACTTACACCAAGGATTTGGCATCCATCCACAAGGCGGCGCAGGACTCGGCCGACGCCCTGAACAAGACCAAACCCGGCGACGACCCGACCAAGCCGGGCAGCAGCACCTCGACCAGCCAGAGCGCATCCTCGCCCTACAATCCGCCCGCCGCGAGCCAGACGGGCAGCACCTCGGGCGCGACCTCGACATCGACCTCGGCCGGTGACGGCTACACCCCCATCTCCACCGGCGCGGGCACCTCCTCCGGGTCGACGTCGGCCTACGACCCGTACGGCAGTGCCGGAAGCACGGGTAGTACCGGCAGCACCGGCGGTCTCGGTAACACCGGGACCGGTACGGGTACCGGCACGGACGGCACCGGTAACGGCTACAACGCCGGTAACGCCACCCCGGCCAGCGCCGACACCGGCGGGGCGGATCTCAGCTCGCTGATGAGCATGTTGCCGATGCTGATGTCGATGATGCAGAACCGGGGGCTGACCGACCCGAGCCAGAACACGGACCCGTACGGCCGTGACCCCTATGGCGATCGGTACGGCCAGTACCCGCCGTATGCGCAGGCCCAGCCCGCGCAGCAGGCGCCCGCCCAGTCGGCGCCCGCGCAATCCGCTCCCGCGCAACAAGGGCCCACCAGCGGCGCCACGTCGAATCAACCGGCGGGCAACGCCCCCGGAACCCGCACTCCGGACGCGGACGGCACCGTCACCTACACATTCCCCGACGGTCAGACCCAGAAGGTCTCGCTCACCGTCGCCAAGGCCCTGGACGTGGCGTTCGGTAATCAGAAGAGCACCGACGCCCAGGCCGCGTACGCGGGCACGTCCGCGAAGTGGGCCGACAAGAAGACGATCGGCGCCTCGGTCGATCCGTATCAGTTGATGACAGGCGACGTGGCCACGTGGGAGAACGCGACCGCGATCGTTCGAGTGATGGGTTCCGGGACGGACGGTACGCTGGATGTGATCGTCGACGGGCAGCTGAAGCCGTTCGCCCCCGACATGTCGGGAGCGGCAGGCGAATTCGGGGCATTCACCGGATTCCAGCATCCCAACGGGATCGAGGTCACCAACGCCACCGATACCGGATCCGGTGGCGCGGCCGCGGTTCCCGGCGATCCGTCCGGTGGCGCCGCGGCGGCCGCGGTGCCGGCGGTCGCGCCGGCCTGACCGACGTGATCGCCGGAGGCCGGACCGGGAGAGGAGGTTTGTCGTGCCGGAGCTGAACGTGGATCCGCAGGAGCTGCTGGGCTTGGCGTCGACGCTCGCGGGGACCGCCCACACCACCGGACAATCGCTGCCCGCGGGATGGGTGCAGCACGCGGGCGCCGATCCGGTGTCGGCGGCGGCGGTGCCGTTCCTCAACGGGCAGACCGAGTCGATCTTCAACGGAACCCTGGACACGCTCAACGGGATTCATCGGACCGCGTACAAGATCGGTACGTCGGCCGCCGATTACACGGCCGCGGATGCCGAGGGCGGACAGCGGATCGCCGACGCCGGTGGCGGTCCGATCGCGGTCAATCCGGTGTCGGCGCAGTTGCCACACGACTTCCGGCTGGCGCCGCCGGGCGGCCCGAGCAGCGGCGCGGTCGATCCGATGACCTTCGCCCAGCAGTTGCACACCGGGCCCGGAATCGGGCCGGCCACCGCCTTCGCCGGGTCGATCCGCGACTATCTGAGCACCACGCACGCCGGCACCATCGGGCAGTTGGACGGTGCGGCGAACACTCTCCAGAACTGGTCGACGGGCGGGCCGCTCGCCGCCACCGAGGTGTCGCAGCATCGGAACACGCTGGACCGGTACGGTTCCCACCTGTCCGGGCTGGCGGACAACATCGACTCCTACACCGATGCCTTCAGTACGGCCAAGAGCAGGCATCCGACCCCGCAGGAGATCGCCGCCGCGCGTAAGGAACTGCTCGCGGCGATGAAGGGTAAGGACAAGGCGCGGCTGGCGACGGCGCTGGCGAAATATCAAGAGGTGATGGCGCAGTCACAGCAGGCGTTCACCGATTACACCTCGACGGTCGGCAGCAAGCTGGGCTCCGGTACCGGGACGGGCACCGGCTCCACCTCGACGTCGGGCACCGGAACCGGTACCGGCGGTACGAGTTCCGGCGGCAGCTCCAGCGACGCCAGCAGTCTCATGCAGATGTTGTCGAGCCTGATGGGCTCGATGGGCCAGGGCGCCAACGGTCTCACCGGCCAGAACGCCCAGAATGCCGATGCCCTGGGCGAATCCGGGCTCGACGGCTACGGGTATCCCAGCATTCCCGGCTCGCTGGACGGCGGTGGCGGTGGCGGTGGCGGTTCGGGCGGCGGTGGCAACGGCCTCGACACCGTGAACGTCGGCGCGATGCCGATGGTGGCGAGTACGGCCGGTCTCAACACCCAGGTCGCGTCGACGGCCGCGCGTGCCGCGGTGTCGGAACCGGTATCGGCGGCGACGGCCGCGACGGCCCGGGCCGGCACCGCGGCGGGCGGCGGCATGCCCTACATGCCGATGATGCCGATGGGCGGGATGGGCGGTGCGGGCGGCGGCAGCGGCAATGATCGCAACCGAGTGGTCGCCTGGCATCCGGATCGGCTGATGTACGTCGACGACACCCCGTACACCGAGCAGGTGATCGGCGAGAAACCGACGATTGCGCCGACCGCGACGCCGCCGACCACACCCGGCATCGGAAATCAGACCCACTCCGGAGGAAGCGCGTGAACGATATGCATCCCGACGTGCAGGCGGCGCTGGACGCCGCGCGGGAACTGCGGCACCGGATCGCCGATCTGCGCGAGCGCATCGACGGTATCCGGGCCCGGCGGCCGTCGCCCGGTGGCACGGTGGTTCCCGAGGTCGATGCCATGGGCAGACTGACCAGCCTCTACCTGGCGCCCGGCACGACCACGAAATTCACCGGCGCGGAACTGGTCACCGAGATCATGACCGCGATCCGGGAGAGCACCGTCGACGCCGGTCTGCAGTACCGGACCCTGATGGACAACGAGACGTGGAACGCGCCCGAGGCGAGCGTTCCCGCACAGCACTCATGACCGCGCCGAGCGAGGTCACCGTCGCCGACACCATCCGGTGGCTGCACGACGAGGGGCTGGTCCGGCTCATCGGCGTCGGCGAGCGGTCGTCCGCGCCGGTCGCCGCCTACACCGTGGCGGTCGCCACCGGTGAGGTCTCGGCCTATCCCTCGGGCGGTATCGGCGCGGCGGTGCAGTCCTTCCCGGCCGACGATCTGCCGTACCCGAACGGAACGTCGCGCCGGCTGGTGGTCGTCGGTGTCACCGCGCAGGAGACGGTGCTGGTGGTCGACTTGTCGGTGGCGTACACGCTCGCCATCAACGCCTCGCGTCCGGAGCCGGTCGCCCGCGCCTGGCTGATGCAACTGTTGCTGAATCCGGACAACACCGTCTCCACCAACAGTGGGGGACTGGCGGTCTCGGCCGGCGAGCGGTGCCGCCAGACCTTCATCCCCGGGGGCAGCGCGACCCTGTTCACGGTGGACGACCGCCGGCCCCCGGCCACCACCGTGACCCTCAACCCGGTCGCGGAAAGTCCCGACCGCCTCGAGGTCGAGAGCGACGGCTCCGGCGAACTGTACATCGGCAGCCGGTTCTGGCAGTTGCGGCTGGTGCTCACCGTGGACGACGGTGGCTGGGCACTGCTGACCGAACAGCTGGAATCGGCTGCGGAATCGGCCTGAGCGACAAGGAGTTTCACGTGACCGGGAGCTACGACTTCGACGATCTCGACGAGCGGGGCGCCGAGCCCGACTGGCGGAACCTGATCTACGAGGTGTTCAATCCGGAGAACAGCGTGGGGGTGGCGTGCAATCGCGACGGTGAGATCGTCGGCATGCACATCACCGACGACGCCTGCGACAACGGCGAGACGTGGCTGTCCGCCGAGATCCTCCGGACAGCCCGTCTGGCACATCTGAAGTCGCGCGTCGGGCTGCGAGCCGAGATGGAGCACAACGGCACTCGCCCCTACACCATCGACTCGTTCGACCTGCCCACCGAAGCCGCGTACCGGGCCATGGAACTGGCCGAATTCGGTTCCGCCGGATCCTGATTCGATCCGCACCTCCACAGACGGGACAGTAGGCATGGTCGACAAACTGGACATCGACGAAGCGACCGAGGTGGTCCTGGGCGCCGTGAAGTTCACCGGCTCCGCGACGACGTATACGGGACAGGTGTCGGACACGGTCGACGGCCTGACGGTGCCCGCGCGGGCGGATTCACCGCTGGATCGGGATCTGGTCGGCAAATTGGACTGGATCGTCTCCGCTTTCGGCGATTCGGTCACCACCGACGACGGCCGCAGCGACACCATCCTCCTGGACGCGGTCAAGGCGGTGGACGCGCTGGCGGGCACCGACATCCTCGGCGGCCTCATGGTGGCCGGCACCGAACCGGTGTGACCGCCGAATGGCCCCGCACGACAGCCCGTACTGGAACGAGATCGTCCGCGGCAACTGGCCGGAGATCGGTCCCGGCACCTGGAGCGGGCTGGAGACGGCGACCCGCACCACCGCCGACAACCTGGATCTGCACGACGTCGGCGCGGCCCGGCGGAATTTCGACGATCGGGTGCGGTTCAGCCGGAGCCTGCAACCGATCAAGGACGGAATGCGGACGCAGCAGGGCAATCTCGGCGTCTACTCGCAGGCGCTGACCGCCGCGGCCGACACCTTCGGCGACATGTCGTCGCTGGTCTACCGGACCCGGCATCGGATTCTCGACATCGTCGACGCCGCGGATGCCCGGATCCGCAAGGCGCAGTCCATCGGTCACGACGACGACCGGACCGAGGAGCAGCGCCGCACGGCGGTCGGCGGCATCATCGGCCGCGCCGCGGCCGAGGTCGACGATGTCATCGCGGCGGCGCGCACATCGGTGAGTCCACAGGGAATGCCCGGGCTGTCGCTGATCGCGGATCTGCTCGGGGTGCCGGGCCCGTGGACGCTGGGCAGCGGACCGGGTGTCGGGCCGGGCACCGGCCCGGGCGGCTCCAGACGTCCGCACGTGCCGGGGCAACAGAATCCGCTGCACAACCTCTTCGCCGATCCCCGGTTGCGGCAGCCGGGGCCGCTGCCGGTGGGTTCCGGGCCCAGGGCATTGGCGGATCTGCTGTTGCACCTGCTCGATCCCGACGCGGAGCCGTTGAACCGGATGGCGATGGATCCGGCCTACCCGGATCAGGGGGCGCCGAGCTACGACGGCACGAACCCCGCCTACGACGCGGGGCCGGTATCCGGGTACGACCGCCCCGGCTATGACGGTTCCGGCGACAACCGTTCCGATGACGACGGGTATACGCCCGGCGTGACGGAGCCGACGGCTTCGTCCGGATATGCCGGGCCCGTGCCCGGCCGGTACACCGCGGGGAACGACTACGAAGCCGGCGCGGGCCCGGGCGGCGGCTATGCCGATCCGGGCTGGTCCGGCGGCCCCGTCGAGCCGACGGAAGTGCCTGCGGAGCAATATGATCCGGGCCGGTACGAGCCGGGCGCCCCGGGCGGGCAGATCGCGGCGGAGGCCGGCGGCTACCAGACCGGCGGTGAGCCGCCGGCCGGCCACACCGGTGAACCCGCCGAACTCGGTGTGCCGGAGGGAGTTTCCGGTGGCGAGGAGCTGTCGCCCCTGGACCTGGCCGCGGGTATCGCGGCCGCCGGGCCGGCCGTGACGATGGGCCATCCAGCGGTGTTCGCACCACCGTCCGATCTGCCGGCCGCGGCGGCCGTCGCGGCGCCCGGTGCCGCGGCGGCCGTCGCGGCCGGAAGCGCCGCTGCCGCAGCGCATCCGGGATCGGACCCGCGCACCGCGCAGAGCGCCGGCCCCAAGATCACCGCGCCCGGTGCGGTCGGGTCGCCCGGACATCCCGGTCCGGTGCCGGTCGCCGGCGCCCCGGGCAAGGCGACGCCGGCGGCGAAGGACATCACCGGGCACGGCGCCCGTTCCGACGAGGACCGGGACGGGGCGGACGGGGTCCGTGCGGCCGTCGGCGCCGCGATGATCGCGGCCGCCACCCCGGCCTTCCTGCTCGGTGAGCGGGTGAACGGCGATTTCGTGCTGGCCCGCACACTGCTGTCGGGAATCCTTGCTGCCGTTGCCGATTCGGCGATGGGACCGGATTGGGCGGCGGCGGTGCTGCGGCATCCGGGTGGGGTGTCGGCCTTCGTCACCTCCACCGAAGGGCGAGGATGGCTGCCGACCGGGCTGTACCTGCCTCGCGAGGTGTCCACCCCGTGGCTGTGGGAGGTCTCGGTCGGATCCGGATGGGAGGGCGTCGCCGATCCGGCCCGGATCCTCGCCGAATTCACCGTGGCCTGGGGCGCCCGCTCCGGCGCCCGGCTCGCGGCGCTGGTCTCGTCACAGCCGATCGACCCGAGGCTGCGCGCCGGATTCGCCGAGGTGCCGATGGAGGGTGAGGTGGGCCCCGGCACGGAGATGAATCTGGCCGAACCCGGTCCGGGCCTGGTGGATCGGCTGGGCCTGGTCGCCGCGCAGCCACTGCTGGACCGGGTCGAGAACCTCCCCGCCGAAGCGATCGCGCGCCGCTGCCGCGAATTCGCGCGCGACGGTCACAGCCGGGTGGGGCGCACCGGTCAGGTGCCGGTGGCCGCGCTCGACGTGCCCGGCATCCGGCAGCGGATTCTCGACGGGTTGCGTCGAGGCCGCCCGGTGCCGGAGGAGCACTGGGAGCAGTTGCGCGACGCGGATGCCCTGCTGGCCGCCACGACGCTCACCCACCGGCTGGATGTGTCGCGAATTCCGTTGGGAGAGCTACGATCCGAGCAGGACAGCCGCGTCGTCGCCGAACTCGCGGCGCTGCGCGCCCTGACCTTCCAGCGCCGCTGCAACGAGCTGATGTTGTTCCTCGCCGAGGACCCGAGTCGGCAGGTGCTCCGCGACGTGGTCTACGCGCACGGACAGCTCACCGAGCACCCCGCTCTGTCCGGAACGGCAACGCCCACAATGGATCCAGCTGCACAGCGGGCCGCGATCAGCACCCGACGGTACTGACGCCCGCCCGGCGCTCCGCCGGGGCCGAGCCCGCTCCGCGACAGCGGGCGAGGCTCCGGTGGAAGGTTTCGGCCCGATCAGGCCGGCGCCGAGGTGGCGCCGACCGGCAAGCGCGCCGGATCGGCGGGCGCGCAGTCCAGCCGAGAGGCGGCCGCGGAGCCCGTCGATGTGCAGGAGCGGATCGGGACAGAACGCTTGTACGAGAAGGGGTTCCGTGGCGGGCTCGGTGAACGGCCGTGCCTCGTCGGGGGAGTCGACGCGGACCACGTCCCGGCTGGAGGCGCCGAGCCGCGGTTTCACGATGACCGGCCGGCCGTGGGTCTCGCCGAACGCCGGAATCGCGGCGGTGTCCGGGGCGTTCGCACCGGGAGGGGCCGGAATGCCTGCGGCGGCGACGCACTCGCCCATGATCAGCTTGTCCCGGAATCGCTCCAGCGTGCCGCGGCCGTGCGGGCGCCGGCGTTCCGGGCCGCGCCGGACTCCTCGGTGGTGACCGAATTCGCGCGTGAGCACGGTTATCCGCTGATCGTCAAGCCGCGGCTGGGTGCGGGCAGTGCCGGCATCGTCCGGCTCGACGGCCCGGCGGATCACGCGAAACTTCCGGACCTGGCCGCCGAATCGCATCTGGGACCGAACTCGGTGCCTGGAGCGCTTCGGCCTATCGGGGCGCCTGTATCGAATTCGCTAACGGCGGTGAAAGTCTCGGCTATATCGAGATCGACGAAGAGCCATTGCTGGAAGCTCTGAAAGAGTTCGCCTCTTCCGTTCTCATAGCGCTCAGCAATAACGTGGCGACAGTCTTCCATCTGGAACTGTTCCTCAGTGAGGAACACGGTATCCCACAACCGCAGTTCCTCGAGGTGGCCGCCCGCTTCGCCGGTGGTGAGACCACACACCTGTGGCGTGAGGTGCACGGCCACGATCTCGTCGGCTCGGCCGTCGACATCAACCTGGGGCGGCGCCCCGCGGCCGAGCCGCTGACCGACGGCTGGGTGGTCGGTGAGTTGCTCATCCACCCGCCGGTGACACCGCCGTGCACCGTGGTCGGGACCCGCCTCGACGTGCCGGCGGAGTTCGCGCCGTACCACCGGCTCGGTCCCGGCGCCGGGTACGGAGATCACCGAGACGTTCGGATACGTCGACATCGGTGCGGCCTTCCGTTTCCGGGGCCGCTCCACCGCGGCGGTCGCGGAGGCGGTGCGTCGCACGGTGGCCGGATTCCGGATGGACCCGAGGCGACGGCGGAGCTCCCGCCGGGTCCCCTACCTACTTCCGACATCCGAAACTCTCTCGCGCACAAAGGATCCCACGTGTCGACTGTCGCCCGCACAGATGTGCAACTCTCCGACGACGATCTGGACGCGGCCCTGCGCGCCGATGTCCGCACCGGACTGACAGCGAGTCGGAAATCGCTGCCCTCCAAGTGGTTCTACGACGCGCGCGGCAGCAAGCTGTTCGACGCCATCACCGAGCTGCCGGAGTACCACCCGACCCGCACCGAGCGAGCCCTGCTGCGCGCCGGTACATGCGATCCTGGACCCGGGCGAGCAGCTGTTGCTCGGTGTCGGCCTGGCCGTCGACCCGGCGGTCATGGTGCCCGCCTACGACGACGCCGCCGGGGTCACCGCGGAGTTCAACCGCAACGTGTTACGCGTGATGAACGAACGGCTCGGCGCCGACTTCGTCCTGGATCGGTTCCGGCACATCGCGTTGTGGGACAGCGAGAACGAGTGGATCGAGATGCGGCTCGAGGCGATCGAGGAGCATACGGTCGTCCTCCGCGAGCTCGGACTTGCGGTTCCGTTCGCCGCGGGTGAGCAGATACGCACCGAGATCTCGGCCAAATTCCGGCTGGACGCGTTCCGGGCCGAACTGGACGAGGCCGGTTTCCGGACAGAGCGCAGCTGGACCGATCCCGACGACCGGTTCGCACTGGTGCTCGGCAGCACGCGGTGATCGAGGCCGTCGAGGCCACCACCGCCGGTGCCGACGTCACGGTGCCGTTGCCACGCCTGCCCATGCCGGTCCGGTTGCGATCCGCCACCGGGTTGCGGGTGGTGGCAGCCACCGTGCTCGGCTGGTCGGCCGCCGGGCTGGATGCCGGACTGACCCCGGTCGCGGTGCCGCACATCGGCGCCGCGCTGCACACCGATGTCGCCGGGATGCAATGGGTGATCGGCGCCTACACCGTGGCGCTGGCGGCACTGTTGCTGCCCGGCGGCTCACTCGGGGACCGATTCGGCCGCAAACGCATATTCGTCTGGGGCGCGGTGGGTTTCGCGGTCGCTTCGCTGCTGTGCGCGCTGGCCCCGAATCTGGACACGCTGATCGCCGCGCGGGTGGCGCAGGGCGCCGCGGCGGCGCTGGTGACGCCGGGCAGTCTGGCCGTACTCTCGGCTGCCATCGATCCACGCGACCTGAACACGGCGATCGGGGTGTGGACCGGGGCGACCGGGATCGTCACCGCCGCCGGGCCGGTGCTCGGTGGCCGGCTGCTGGAGGTCCTCGGCTGGCGGACGGTGTTCCTGCTCGAACTGCCGCCGGCGTTGCTCGCGGCGGGCACGGCATTGTTGCCGATGCCCGAATCCCGAATCGTCGGAGCCGATCGCGTGGATGTGCCCGGGGCGTCGTTGCTCGTCGCGGGGCTGGCGATTCCGACCTACGGACTGATCGCGGGACGTCCGGTCCTGTTGCTGCCCGGGGCGGTGCTGCTCGCGATGTTCGTGGCGCGGCAGGTACGCGGCAGATATCCACTGATACCCCGCACGCTGTTCCGCGGCCGGGTCTTCGGCATGCTGACCGTGGTCACCGTGCTGGCCTACGGGGCGCTGGGCGGTATCCAATTCCTGCTCGGCTGGCAATTGCAGACGGTCGCAGGGTATTCCGCGCTCGCCGCCGGTGCGGCCACGGCCCCGATCGCGGCACTCGCCCCGGCCCTGTCGGGCTGGGCGCAGCGATCCGCGCATCGGCACGGCCCGTCCGCGCCCATGGCGGCCGGGCTGGTGGTGGCCGCCGGCGGCGCGATGCTGCTCACCGGAATAGGCAGCAGCACTTCGTATTGCGGTGGTGTGCTGCCCGGGGCGCTGGCCGTCGGCGCGGGATTCGCGCTGTTCGTCGCGCCGTTGACCTCGGCGCTGTTCACCTCGATCCGGGGCCCGGAGGTCGGCGCCGCGTCCGGGGTGAACACCGCCGCGGCCCGCGCCGCGAGCCTGCTCGCCGTGGCCGGCCTGCCCGCACTGGTGGGAATCTCCGGTCGGTCCGGATTCGACGCGGTCGGCGCCGGATTCGCCTCGGCCTTGTGGATCTGTGCCGGTGCGCTGCTGGCCGCGGCCGCACTGGCCGCGACCGTGCCGCGGCGCGGCCGGCGCTGAGCCCGCGATTACGGCCGATCCTCGCCCGTCCGGCCGAGCCAGTCCCGGATCGAGCGCAGGCTCGGCGCTTCCGGTGCGAAATCCGTCAGATCGGGCAAGGATTCCAACCCGGAGGCAGCCTCGGCGGTGAGCGCGGCCACGCGCTCGGCGGCCAGCCGCGCGGCCTCGCGCGCCGCCTCGGTGATCGATCGGCCCAACTGTTCCGGCGTGGCGCGCGTCGCCGCCGCGGTCAATCGCACCTCGGCCACCACACCGCTGCCGTCGACGACCACCTCCGCCAGCTGATCCGCCGAGATCGCCTGTAGCCGAAGGCTTTCCACCTGCCGGTAGGCCTGCGCCAGCTTGTCGCGCTGCTCTTCGAAATCGTCCGTCATCCGGTCGACCTGATTACGCAGTCCGTTGTTGGCCGAACGCAATCCCTCACGTTCCCAGCGGTCCATACGAACAACTCCTTGCGCGTGCGAGATTCGGGCATCGACTCGGCTCGGTCGGCGCACCGGAAAATGGTCCCGTGGTCGTGGTCCACACCGGATCGGGTGCGTGAACTCGCGCCGGCGATTGTGCCGGATCAGCTGATCGTAGTGCGGCCGGCCGCACTCGTGTTCCCGTATCAGGAGCGGCGCCGCGGTCCGAATTCGTTCCCCACGATTGGGAAGGCTCGACAATGAGTCGAGTCGGGGTGGCCGAAGGGAGTTGATCGCACATGCCTGACCGCTTGGATATCGACCCTGAGGTACTGCGGCATCTGGCGAACCAGCACGATCGCGCGGCGGCGGACACCCGGGAGTGGGCCAAACCCCCGCGTGCGTGGCTGGACGGATTCCAGGACAGTTACGGGAAGATCGCCGATCCGGTCCGGCATGCGCTCGAGAGTTACTACACCGCCCGGCAGCACGCCGGTGAGGCGATGGCGGGCGATCACGACAAGACCGCGAAGGCGCTGCGGGACGCCGCGCACGCCTACGAATTGGCCGACCAGCACGGCGCCAAATCGATCGGCGGCGCCGCGAACCCGTTCGGCGACCACATCCCGACCGACCCGAGCCACTCGCAGCCCGACACCTCGCCGATCGGCCACGACGGGGGACCGGTCGGTGCTCCCCCCGGCGGACCCGGCGGTGGACCCGGTGGTGGCCCCGCCGGCGGACCGGCCGGTGGTCCTCCCGGCGGTGGACCCGGTGGCGGTCCCGGGGGCGGACCCGGTGGCGAGTCGCCCGCCGGTCCCGGTGGTGAGTCGCCGAGCCTGCCGGGCCAGGGCGCCCAGGCGCCGTTCCTCAACGATCGGCCACCGGTGTCCGGGCCGGACAGCGTGGGCGGGACCGGCGGTCCCGGCGTGATGGCCGGTGTCGGCGACGACGGCCGCGGTGGGCCCTCCGGTCCGCCGTCGGGCCCGACGGCGGGCGCGCAGGCGCAGACCGACGGCACGGGCGACGGTGCCGGTGTCGGCGCGCCGATGCCGATGATGAGCCCGTTCGCGGCGGCGGTCGCCGCCGCGGCGAACCGGGACCGCGAGCCGGATTATGTCGTGAACGCGGACGCGAGCAGCGATCTCGTCCTGGCCCGCACCCTGCTGGGTGCGGTGCTCGCGGCGGTCGATTCGCCGGTCGGGATGAACTGGGCGGTTTCGGTGATGCGCGGTCCGGCCGGGGCCGGCGTGTTCATCACGTCCAACGAGGGCCGCGGCTGGTTGCCGGCCGGGCTGTTCCTGCCCCGCGAGGTGTCCAGCCCGTGGATGTGGGACGAACTGCTCGCGGCCGACGGCGGGTCGCCGTGGGAGGGTGTGGCCGATCCGGCCCGGGTGCTGGTGGAGTTCGGGTTGTCGTGGGGACCGAAGGCCGGGGCGAAGCTTTCGGCGCTGGTGTCCTCCCTGCCGATCGACTCCGGTCTGCGCATGCAGATGAACGATGTGCCGATGCAGGGCATGGTCGGTCCGATGTACGACGTCGACCTGCGTCATCCGACCCCGGACACCGTCGACCGGCTGGGCCTGTTCGGCTCGGCCGCGGCCTTGGAAAGGGTTGCGACGGTTCCGGATTCGGCAGTCCGCGCGCGATGCCTGACCCTGGCCACCGAGGCGCACGCGCAGGTGGGCCGTTCGACGGCCACCCCGCCGGAGGCCGTCGAGGCCCGCGCGGTACGCGGCCGCATCCTGGCGATGGTGCAGGCCGGGCAGCCGGTGCAGCGGATGCTCTGGGATCAGTTGCGCGACGCCGACGATCTGCTGGCCGCGTCCATGCTGTCCCGCCGCGTCGACGTCGGCCGGGTGGACCTGGGCGGGCTGCGCATCGACGACGAGGGAGCCGTGCTGCGCACCATGGTCTTCGAGCGGCGCTGCAACGAATTGGCCTTGCTGCTGGCGGGCGGCGGCGAGTCGCGGCAGACGCTGCGCGACGCGCTCTACGTGTACGACCAGATCACGGCGCACCCGCAGTTCGTGGCGGCCCCGGCCGCGGTGGCCGCGCCCGAGGAGCGGGTCGCGGTGCAGACGGTGTCGGGTACGGTGGCCGCTCCGGTCACCGACGGACCGGCGGCCGGTGCGATCCCGCCGCGGACCGGAGTCAGTGCGCCGCAGGCGGATACGCCGCCGAGTGTGGCTACGGACAGGTTCTGATGGGCGGCCTTCCGGAACCCAAATATCCTGCGGATTCGCTGGGCAACACAGAGACACTGCCGCCCGGCAAATATCTCACCGTGGGCAGTGGCGACGACGAGTACAGACTGATCTCCGAGCCCGGCGGATCGGTTATGTTGTGGAGCCCCAAGTACGGCGAAGTGAAGACCTGGGAACCGCATTACCACGATTCGCTGCCGGATAATCTCACGCTGGGTGGAGTGGAGGTCGGTTACGACGGAAACCTCTACCTGGTGAATTCGGACGGCTCGATCCTCGCCGATTACGGCAAGACCGATCCGGCCGCGATCAAATACGGGTTTCTCAACAACTCCCAGGTGAAGCTCACCCTCAACCCCGACGGATCCGTCTCGTCCGACGCGGCCGGCGGTACGAAGGTGAACCTGTTCTCGCCGACCGACCTGGGACCGTATTACCTGTATCACCCGCAGGGCGGATCGGACACGTTGTTCGCACTGCTGGACGTGGCTCAGAAGGTATTCCAGTCCCTGACGGATCCGCTTCAGGCCGGACATCCCTCCGACGTGCCCGATGTTTCCAAGCTGTTGACTCCGTCGACGGATCCGAAGTCGGACAGTTTGGAGATCAAGGGTACGTCCAGCATGGGCACCTACTACACGATCAATCTCGACAAGGCGAAAGAGATCGCGTCCGGCCTGCAGTACGGCGACCACTATGTCGGCGTCAAGATGAAAGACCTTCCGGCGGTGGCCAAGACCGCGCTGACGAAGATCAACGGCTACTACGACTCGCTGAACACGGATCTGAAGACGGCGGAGAAAACCATCATCCGGAGGATAACGACCGCCGGTGATACGAACGACATGAACCAGATTCATGCCGCTCAAGCCGCCAGCCGGGCGGAGAACGGCCTCGTCGAGAAGATCAACACACAGCTCGGGAACGCGAGTGATCGAGTCGCCGAGGCGAACAAGGCGATGGAGGAAGCCGCACACGATATCGGCGACAAGAACCCGACCTACGATCAGGGCGTCAAGGACGGCTACAAGAAGGGATTCGAGGCCGGGCAGGCGTCGAACAGCACCTCGTCGTCCACCAGCGGTTCGACCTCGGGGTCCGGTTCCTCGAGCGGTTCGACCTCGGCCTCCGGTTCCACCAGCGGTTCGACCTCGGCCTCCGGTTCCACCAGCGGTTCGACCTCGGGCAGCGGTACCACCGGCGGTGGCGGCACGGACGGCGGCTCCGGTACCGGTACCGACACCGGTTCCACCGGAACGGCTTCCAGCGGCGTCGACGCCACCGGCGCCTCGACGGGTTCCGCCTCCGGCGGCGGCATGGACAGCAGCATGCTGATGCTGTTGATGATGCCGCTGATGATCCTGCCTTCGATCGTGCAGATGATCCTCCAGCAGATGCAGCAGGAGGATCAGCGCAAGGAGAAGGAGAAGGAGCGCCGGGAACGCGAGCAGGGCGTCGACGGTCAGGGCCAGCCGTACGGCGACGGCCAGGGCCAGATGGTGGTGGGACCGGACGGCACGCCGCAGGTGGTGCCCGCCACCACCGATCCGAATGCGGCAGTGCCCGTTCCGGTTTCCGCCGACGGATCCGCGCCGCCGACCGTGGCCGGCGCGAAATCCGATGTGAGCATGAAACTTCCGGACGGGTCCACGCAGCAGGTGTCGTCCGTGGTGGCCGGTGCCGTGAATCACGAACTCAACAATCCCAACGGCAGCGACGCCCGCGCCGCCTACGAGGGCACGCCGGGCCAGGCGACGCCCGGAAGTCCGTGGAACCAGATCGACAGTTCGCACCTGCACACCGGCGACGTGGTGCAGTGGGACAACCGTAGTGCGGTCGTGGTCGTCGACAACGGCTCGTTGCAGATGGTCGCGAACGGGCATCTGGTGCCGCTGGATCCGCAGAATCCGCCGGACGGTGGTCAGGGCGGGTACGGCGATTTCCGCGGTTTCTATCATCCCAGCGGCGCGGACGTGCAGCCGTCCACCACCGCGCAGCCGCCGGCGGCCGGAAGTCCGGGGCAGCAGCCGCAGAACGCGCAGCCGAGCCCGGCCGCTCCCGGCGTGCAACAGGTCACCGCGCCGTCGGGCCGGGGTGCCGCGGTCGCGACCGGTTCGACCTAGCGGGACCGATTCGATCGCGCCGCAACGGTACCCGGGTGCCCGCACCGCAATTGTCGCGCCACGTTCCCCGGCCGGGGCCGGATCCCGGAGCCGGGTCGAATTCCCGATCCGGCGCCGGGAGGGATCAGATCCCCGAGTCGGCTTCGGCCGGATACTGTCCGGCGTCGACATAGTCCTGATCGCCGGCCCCGGTCGACGCCGGGATGGGGACGGTCTGCGGCGGCCGGGCCTGCCGCCGGGGATTGCCCGAATCATCGGGCGCCGGAACGGTTCCGGTCGGCGGAGCGCCGCCCGGCGGTGGTGGGGCGGCGCCGGTACGGCCGGAGTCGCCGGAAGGCGTTGTCGTACTGGGATTCTGCGCCGCCGGCGGGGGCGGCGGTCCGGGCGGCGCTGTGACGCTTCCGGATTCCGAGTCCGACACGGTGCCCTCGGCGGAAGCGTCGGCGGACTGTTCCGACGCCGGTGCGCCCGGCCCGGGTGGCCCGCCGGCGCCCGGGCCCGCGGTCTGCTCGTCGTGTTGCTTCTGCTCTTCCTGCGCGTCCTGCTGCCGTTTCATGAGTTCCATCCCGACGGGCGCGAGTTCCATCGCGCCCATCGGAATCATCATCAGCAGGGGAAGCAGCGAGGACAACCCGCCGCCGGACGAATCGGAGGCGGCGGCGCCGGTCGCCGAACCGCTGCCGGAAGAACTGCCGCTTCCGGTGCCCTGGCCGGAAGATCCACTGTCGGAGGAACTTCCGTCGGACGATGTGCCCGAGGAGCCGCCGTCCGAGGAACTGCTGCCGGAACCCGCCATCGCCGCGTTCTGTTCCGCGACCGCGGTGACCTTTTCGTACACGGCGTCCACCGCCCGGCCGATCTCGGTCATCAGGGTCGATTCCTGAGCGTGGGTGAGCTTCGCCTTCCCGACTCCGGTCAACAACGTGTTCAATTCGGAGATCACGGATTCGATGGCGGACAGCGAGGTGTCCTTGTCGGCGGACATCACGATGGCCGCCTGCAGCACGGTGTCGTCGTAGGTCAGCAGGGCGCTCTGGCGGGACCGGACCGCCGCGAGCACCGCCTTGTAGGCCTTGGTGGTCTCGCCCTGCTCCAGGTCGTTGTACTGGACGGTGGTGAGCAGATCGTCGACCTGAGGCGGGGCGACAGTGGTGCCGCGGCCCAGCAGATCGACGGCGGTCTGAATGGCGGATTCCGCCATCGAAATGAGGCTCTTCAGCGCCGTGGAACCACCGGGAGGCCGGACGAGTGTCACCGTTGCGTAGTGCTGGCCCACTCCGGTCGCCGTCGTCATCCGTGTTTCACCGCCTCCCTGTCGACCTCCCTCATTGTGTAGTCTTCCCGAACTTGGGAAGCGGTCCGAATCGACTGGCCACGATGCTGTTCGGTGGACCCGCCCCAGGATTGGGAACGGTACGAAAGCAGCCAGGCGTCACAATGAGATCTTCCGCAGGGACAATTCGAGTGGGGCCGCGAGAACGGGAGGTCGAATGGCGCCGGCACTGGCCGATGATCTGAACGGTGTGCTGCAGTCGCTGGTCGATCTCTACGGGCAGGCTCAGCCCAGTTCGGTCGAAGCACTTGCAATGAATACGATCCCGGGAGATTTGACCGCGCATTCCGGCCGGTCGGTCAACGGATACACCGATACTCGGGGCGTGCAGTCCACGGCCGCCGACGGACACGGGCAGAAGGACGTGATCGTGGCGAAGGCCGTCGGCGCGGCCGCCGACGGTACCGTCACGGGCCGGGGCCGACTGACGGATCAGATCGCCGACTTCCGTACCCGGGCACGGGCGATCACCTCGCTCGGCGACACTCCCTTCGCCGGAGCCGCCCTGCTCGACGCCGCGCAGCACACGATCGGCCGCGCCGCCGACCAGGTGAACGCGGATGTGGCGGCCGCGCGCAAACACGCGTCGCAGATCATGCCACCGGCCGCGACACCGGCGCGGGTACACACCGTCGCGGCCACCCGGCCCCGGCGATCCCGCTCCAGACGGCGCAATCTGCCCTCCGACGGCACCGCGGGCGGCTCGGCCGTGCGGGCCGCCAACGCCGCGGTCGGTACGCCGTACGTCTGGGGCGGCGGCGGAGCCCGGGGGCCCAGCGGCGGCGGCTTCGACTGCTCCGGGCTCACCCAGTACGCGGTGGCGCAGGCCTCCGGCGGTCACGTCGTGCTGCCGCGTACCACCTACGAACAGATCTACAGTGGTGTGCGGATACCGGCCTCGGACGTCCGGCCGGGGGATCTCGTGTTCCCGGCGAGTTCGTTCAGCGCGCGCGGGCCCGAGCACGTGCAACTCGCCGCCGGTAACGGCATGGTGATCGAGGCGCCGCACTCCGGTGCGAACGTGCGGTGGTCCCGGATGCCGGGCAACGCCGTGGTCGTACGGGTCCTCTGATCCGGAGTCCGTCGTGCCCATCGAAATTCCGCACGATGTCGCCCTGTTCCTCAATTACATGGGCGTCCCGTATCCGGATATCAACGAGGACGAGGTGCGGAGACTCGGCCGGGAGGTCGAGAATTTCGCGACCAACATTTCGAATACCCATTCGCAGGCGACCGGCGCCATCAAGGATATGAACTCGGTCTACTCGGGATATTCGTACGAGCAGATGCTCGCGGCATGGGGCCGGATGAGCGCGGGCCACATGCGCGATCTGGATACGGCGTGCAAGGCGGTGGGCCGGGCACTGGATATCGCCGCGGAGGTCATCACGGTCGCGAAGGTCGCCGTGCTGGCCGAACTGACGGCGCTGGCCGCCTCGTATTTCGGGGCACTGTCGGCCACCGTCGCGACCGGGGGATTGTCCGCGGCGGCCATGATGGCGATCCGGGACGCCGCCGAGCGGATCCTCTCGGCCCTCGAGCAGTACCTGGTGGCCTACCTCATCATGGAGGTGGTCGAGAAGGCCATCGAACCGCTCGAGCACGTCGTCGAAGAGATGGTCGGCGGGGCGCTGCACCACGCCGTCGAGGATCTGCTGGGTGTGCCGCCGCCGAGCAGTTCGTCGACGATGCCCCTGCACATCGAGCCGGACGAGGTACTGCGCTACGCCGCGCTGCTGGACAAGTACGCCGACGACATGGTGAAGCACGCGAACGATTTCGCGAACACCGTCGGCGGGATGAATTTCAGCACGCCGACCACCGGCCCCGATACGCCGGCGGATCCGGTCACCGGCTCGGGGCAACCGTCGTCGCCGGTACCGGCGCAACCCGCCGGGGCCACGCCGGCCGCGGCCGGATCGGCTGTGCCGCAGGGCTCTTCGACGAGCCCACCGGCCGATCCACATCCGGCGCCGGGTGCGAACGGCGCCGCTGCCCACGGCGCCGTTGCCCCGGGCGGCGCTGCCGCCCCGGCCGATTCCGCCGCTGCGGCAACGCATTCGTCGCCGGCGCATGCTCCGGGCGATTCTGCACGGCACGGCGCGGCGACGGCCGATCACAGCGTCGGTGCGCCGGGCGCGGCTGCCGCCGCGGCGACGCATTCCCCGGCCGCACCGCATCCGGCGGACGCCGGATCCTCGATTCCGGATTCCACCGGCGCGCGTCACTCGGCCGCGCCGGTGGACCCGGGCGCCACCGGCCGGTGGACGGATGCGAGAGTCGCGCCCGAGCCGGCCACGTCTTCGCTCGGGCCGAGTGCGGAAGCTGCCGCACCACACCATGTTCCGTCGACCGGCGGGGAGTCGGTCGTCTCGTCGGCCGGGGACCACGAGCCGGCGGCGGCGGGCGCCGGCCCCGATTCCGCCGACGTGGCGCCGGACGCCGACTCCGATACCGCCGCACCCGCGGGGCAGCAACCGGGCGGCGGGAGCCCCGGCGGTGGCGGGCGCGGCGGACGCGTCAGCCCGTGGCGAGGGCCCGGCCGCCCCCGGCCCGCTCCGGCTCCCGGGGCCGCACCCGTACCCGTACCCGTCGCGGGAGCCGAACCGGCGCCCGCGAGTGCCGCCGCCGATCGGCGCCGCTCCGGCACGCCGTGGTCGAAACCCCTTCGCGCCGAGCCGGTTCCGGCTGCGGACGGCAGTGAGCAGGTCTTCGCCCCCGAATCGGCCGATCGGGCACCGGATTCCGGGCCGGCCGCCGACGGCCTGCCCGCGGCGGGCGATATCGGCTCCGCACCGGCGGACGGTGCCGACGACGCGAACCCCACTGCGTCGCAATCGTCGCCGGCGTCGGCCGGACCGCATCCGATCGTCTCGGCCCCGACCGACGCCGAGCGGGTCCGGCGACCGCCGGCCCGCTGGACCCGTAGCCGCGACACCATTCCGGGTCCGATAAATGTCCCGTCATCCAACGGGCCGACAATTGACGAACCGAAGTAACGTATTCGCAGGAAATATCCGGTCCGGTCTCCGAACGGGACTTCCCAGCCGGGGGAACACTCGCCAACGATCACAGGGCCAGAGTGTCTATCGTTCGAGCAGGCGCGAGGTGGAAGGAATCCGAGTTGTCAGCGGCCGAGGACGCGTTCTATACGGGTGTGCAGTGTCTCGGGTTGGTGGCCGGCGGTGTGCGGAACGAACAGCATGCGCTGGCCGCGTTCCGGGCGGCGACCAATCTGGATCCCGACATGTGTGATGCGTGGCTCGGCCGCGCCATGGCCGGTGAGGTCAATTCCGAAGTGGTGTACGGCGCTTATCGTTCCGTGCACAATCTCTATCGCGATCAGCAGCGGGCCGGCCTGGTGGACCGGACCCTGTGGTGCCAGGTCGAGATCGGCATGTACGGACTGCGGGTGGCGATGGCCGACCGCGACCAGATCGCCGTGGCACAGGCCTGCCAGTACGCCGAGGGCGGCGAATGGGAGGAGGCCGTCGCGATCCTCGATCAGGTGCCGCACGACGATGTCTCCGATTTCGTCCGGATGACCCTGTACTTCCGCACCAAGCGCTGGAACGACGTGCTCGAGGCCCGCCTCGCCAAGCCGATCATCGAGGACGGCCTGCTCGACATCGCCGCCGAACTCATGGCCGCGCGCTCGCTGGCGCATCTGGGCCGATTCGGCGAGGCCCTGCCGCGTGCCCAGCGGATCGTCGAGGACAGCGCCTCGGGCAATCTCTCCTACATCTGGGCCGACGCGCACTTCCTGCTCGGAATGGTGTTGCGGCACACCGGCGATCACGAGGCCGCCGAACGAATCCTCAAGGGGCTGCAAGGTTCCGCGCTGTGGCCGCAGCGCGAGGAGTGGCAGAACGCGGTCAAGGACAAGACCTACAAACTCGAGGTCGCCACCGCGGAGGTCATCGCCTCCCGCACCAACCGGTGGGATCCGCGCTCGGGCGACGACCCGGGCGAGGTGGCCGCCACCGCCGCCCGCACCGAGCGCGAGGCGCTGCTGGCCGAGGCCTCGGAGCTGCTGTCGTCCCAGATCGGCATGGCGTCGGTCAAGGAGCAGGTGGATCGGCTGAAGTCCGGCGTGCTGATGGACCAGGTCCGGGCCAAGCGCGGCCTCGCCGTGGATTCCCGCTCGCACCACCTGATCTTCTCCGGTCCGCCCGGCACCGGTAAGACCACCATCGCCCGCGTGATCGCGAAGATCTTCGCCGGCCTCGGCGTCGTCGAGAACGCGGAGGTGGTCGAGGCGTCCCGCAACGACATGGTGGGCACCCATCTCGGCCACACCGCGCCGAAGACCAACGCGCTCATCGACTCCGCGCTCGGTGGCGTGCTGTTCATCGATGAGGCGTACACCCTGGTGCAGGAGGGACTGTCCGGTGGTGACGCCTTCGGCAAGGAGGCCGTCGACACCCTGCTGGCCCGGATGGAGAACGACCGCGACAAACTCGTGGTGATCATCGCCGGTTACGAGGACCAGATCGACCGCTTCCTGACCTCCAACGACGGTCTGGCCTCGCGCTTCACCAAGCGGGTACGGTTCTCCAGCTATGATCCCGGTGAGCTGGTGCAGATCGCGGAATTCATTGCGAGGAAGAAGGATTCGATCCTCGCCTACGATTCCCGCGAGGTGCTGCGCGCGCACTGCGATCGGCTGTGTGGTCAGATGCGCAACGGCCGCAAGATGATCGACCTGGTGGGCAACGGCCGGTTCGTCCGTAACGTCGTAGAATCGGCGGAGTCCGAACGGGACTACCGTTTCACCCGCGACAACGTCGATGTGCTGTCGCTCACCGACGAGGAGCTGATGACCATCTCCGAATCCGACATCACCGCGGCGCTCGACAGCCTCAGCCGCAGCGCCGGCGTGGCCTGACACCGGGTATCGCCGTGGCACGTTTCCGGGTGGTGACCAGGCACCAGATCTCCGGATGGCGATTCCTGTTGCGCCGCATCGAACATGCGCTGGTCCGGCGCGACGCGTCGATGCTCGACGATCCGCAGCGGGGGCGGTCCACGGCACTGTCGGTCGGTATCGCGCTGGCCTGCCTGGTGATCGCGGGCGCGGCCGTGCTGGGTTTCTTCAAGCCCGCCAAGATGGTGGGTTCGTCGAAGATCGTGTCCGAGAAGGACACCGGGGCACTGTATGTGCATCTGGGCAACCGGTTGTACCCGGCGCTGAACCTCACCTCGGCCCGGCTGATCGTCGGCAGCGCGGACACCCCGGTGCCGGTGTCCCACGACGAAATCGCGAAATACCCGCGCGGTCCGCTGGTCGGTATCCCCGGCGCACCCAACAGCATCGTCGACAACGGCGCCCGTGATTCGACCTGGACCGTGTGCGACACCTCGCAGACCGGCGCCGCGGCGCCGGTCGATCCGCGAACCGGGCTGCCCACGGTGGCTCGGGCGGCGATGCGCACCACGGTGATCGGCGGCACGCTGTCCGTCGACGGGGGCGACCTCATCCGCCCGCTGGCCGAGGGCGAGGCCCGGTTGCTGCGCGACGACGCCACGACCTGGCTGGTCTACAACGATGCCGAGAAGGGCGCGGTGCGGGCCGCGGTCAGTACCAGCGACACCGCCGTGATGCTGGCGCTGGGCATCGACTCGACCGTCCAGGTGCCCGCCGCCGCCAAGGGCCTGATCGGGGCGATCCCAGAGGTACCGCCGATCCGGGTGCCCGAGATCCCCGGCGCCGGCAGCACCGTCACGCTCAATTCCGGGCTCACCGTGACCGTCGGTGCGGTGCTGACCGGTAACACTCCGGACCGGGGTGCGTCGTACTACGTGGTCTCACAGTCGGGCGTCGTGCAGATCGGGCCGGTGCTGGCCGCGATGATCCGCAACGCGAACGCCCGTGGCACGGTGGCGAGTCAATCGGTCGGCCCGGACGTGATCGCGACCAATCTCCGCCCCGGCGGCTGGCCCGGCACGGAGAGCTATCCCACCCGGGCGCTACGGGTCGTCGACCCGGCACGTTTCCTGGTGACGTGCTACGAGTGGTCGCGTACGCCCACGGCGCAGAACGCGTCCACCACTCTGCTGGTCGGTCGGCAGCTGCCACTGCCGGCCGACCAGCAGAATCGGACCGTCGACCTGGTCACCGCGCAGCTGTCGCACGGCGCCACCGCCGACGCGGCATATCTGGCGGGCGGCGCCGGCCGATTCGTCCAGGCCACCGGTGCCGATCCGTCCTCGGCGCGGCGCGAGTCGATGTTCTGGATCTCGGATACCGGGGTACGTTACGGCGTCGACGTGCAACCCGGGCAGACCGGCCAGGATCCGACGGTGACCGCGCTCGCGTTGCGGAACCCGGTTCCCGCGCCGTGGAGCATCGTGTCGTTGTTCGCGGTCGGGCCCACGCTGTCCCAGCGCGACGCCCGGATCGCGCACGACGGTATCGCGCCCGATCGTACGGTGATCGGTTTCGGCGGTACCCAGTGAGATCGGTTGGTAGCAGGTGACCAGTACCCGTCGCTTCGTCCGTCCGGCCCGGATGGTCCGGGGCCCGAAGGCGCCGGCCGTCACGGAGTTGCGCTTGCAGCCGCCCACCGAACTGCCGAAACCCGTTCCGCCGTCGCGGGTCAAGATGATCATGCCGGTGGTCATGATGGCCGGCATGGGCGGCATGATGGTGATCATGATCCGCTCCAGCGGCGGATTCTCCCCGACCACCTTGATGTTCCCGATGATGATGGTCGTGTCGATGTTCGGCATGATCGGTGGATCCTTCGGTGGCGGTAACAATTCCGCGAGCCTGAACGAGGACCGCAAGGACTATCTGCGCAGCCTCGCCGAGAACCGGAAACAGGTGCGCGACGCCGAAACCGAACTCTTCGACTACCTCCGCTACACCCATCCCGGGCCGGCCGAACTGCCCCGACTGGTGGGCGGCAAGCGGATGTGGGAGGTACAGGTCGCCGCACCGCAATTCCTGCGGGTGCGCATCGGCCGGGGCCGCATCGCCAACCAGGTCCGGGTGATCGTGCCGGAAGCCGCGCCGACCTCGGATCTGGATCCGGTGGGCGTGGTCGAGCTCACCCGCTTCGCCAAGGCGTACTCCACCGTCGGCGGTATGCCGGTTGCCATCAATCTGCTGTCCACCCCGCAGGTCGGCTTCGACGGTGATCCGGACGCGGTGGCCGGGCTGGTCCGGGCGATGATCGCCGAGGTGGTGGTGCTGCACGGCCCGGACCAGGTCGCGGTGGCCGCGGTGCTGTCGGAACCCGATGCGCCGCAATGGTCCTGGTTGAAATGGTTGCCACACACCCAGCACGCCAGCGACACCGACGGCATCGGCTCGGCGCGCATGGTGTACCGCAACGTCGCCGAATTGCGCGCCAAGGTGCTCGCCGGGCTGAACCGCGGCCCGTTCTCCGCCAACAGTGAACCGAGTCTGGAACGCAAGCACTTCCTGCTGATCGTCGACATCACCGGCACTGCCGCCGATCGTGATATCTCGGGCATCGACGGCTGTACCTGGCTGCGCCTCGGGCACACCGAACAGGCACTGCCGCGCGCGCTGAAATTCGAGGTGGGCGCGGATCATTCATTGCAGGAGACCACCAGCCGCGGCATCCGGCGGATCGGCGTCGCCGACACCATGTCGGTGGCCGGGGTGACGGCGCTGTCACGTGGCATCTCGCCCTATCGGCTGTCCACGGTCGTGGAGGCGGTGGTCGCCGAGCAATCCAGCGTGGGCAACTCGTGGGAGGAACTGGTCCATCTGGCGGACCCGGGCGCGATCCGGGTGGATCAGCAGTGGCCTGCCCGCCGCGACGCCGACCGCTCCCGGTTGAACATCCCCTTCGGCTACGACCCGGCCGGCCAGGTGGTCTATCTGGACATCAAGGAATCCGCCGAGGAGGGCATGGGCCCGCACGGTATGTGCATCGGCGCCACCGGCTCCGGCAAATCGGAATTCCTTCGGACACTTGTCCTCTCGGCGGTGGCGACGCACCCGCCGGACGTGCTCAACCTCCTGCTCGTCGACTTCAAGGGCGGCGCGACCTTCCTCGGCTTCGACCGGTTGTCGCACGTCACCGCGGTCGTCACCAACATGGAGGAGGAGGCCGATCTCGTCACCCGAATGGAGGACGTGATCAACGGCGAGATGGGCCGGCGGCAACGCATTCTGCGCGATGCCGGCAACTTCGCCAGTGTCGCCGACTACGAGCGGGCCCGGGAGCAGGGCGCCAACCTGGCCCCGATGCCGACGCTGCTGATCATCCTGGACGAGTTCGCCGAACTGCTGGAGCAGCACCCGAATTTCTCGAAGCTGTTCGTCGCCATCGGCCGCCTCGGTCGCTCGCTCCGCATCCACCTGCTGCTGGCCTCGCAGAAGGTGCCGGCCAACCGGATGGGTGAACTCGAAGCTCACCTGTCGTACCGGATCGCGTTGCGTACCAACCAGACCAGCGACTCTCGCGACGCCATCGGCACCGCCGACGCGTACCACCTGCCGAAGAAGCCGGGCGCGGGATACCTGCGGGTGGGCGCGGGCGATTTGCAGCGGTTCCAGGCCGCCTATGTCGGCTCGAATTACATCGCGCCCGCGCAGACGACCGTGGCGGACGCGCGCCGGGCGCGCCGGGCCGGCGGTGGTTACCAGCCACCGCAGCTGTTCACCGCGGCGCATACCTCCGATGTCCGGCCGACGGTGATCGAGCCCGAGGTCGTCACTCCGGATGCCCTGGAGGTACCGGACAGCGAGGCCGTGACCGTCATGGAGACGGTGCTGCAGCAACTGGCCGGGCACGGCCGTCCCGCACATCAGATGTGGTTGCCGCCGTTGAGTGTTCCGGCCACCCTGGATCGGCTGGTGCAGACCGCCCAGCCGGGCCGTCTGCGGGTGCCCTGGGCGATCATCGATATGCCGCGGCAGCAACGCCAGGACGTCTGGTCGGTGGATCTGTCCGGCGCGGGCGGCCACGTGGCCCTGGTCGGCGGCCCGCAGTCCGGCAAATCGACGGCGTTGCAAGCACTGATGATGGCGGCGGCGCTGACGCACACCCCGGAGCAGATCCAGTTCTACTGCCTGGACTTCTCCGGCGGCCTGTCCGGCATCCGCAACCTGCCGCACGTGGGATCGGTGGCCTCGTCGCGTGACGGCGATCGGATCCGGCGTACCTTCGCGCTGATCAACAACCTGATCGCGCACCGGCAGGCGCTGTTCACCGAACTCGGGATCGATAGCATCCGCGAGTTCCGGCGGCGTCGCGGCGCACCGCGTGAGTCCGCCGAGCTGACCGCCCGGGGCGATGTGCACGGCGACGTCTTCCTCATCGTCGACGGCTGGGACATCGGATTCGCGGTCACCGGACCGTATTTCGACGAATATCTGCCGATGATGGAAGCCATCGCCCTGCAGGGCTTGAACTACGGCATCCACCTGGTGGTCAGCAGCTCGCGCTGGGCGGCGATCCGGCCGGCCATCAAGGATCTGCTGCAGACCCGGCTGGAGCTGCGGCTCGGTGATCTGACGGACACCGTCTTCACCACGCATCGTCCGGTCGTCGCCTCCATTCCGGCGAACCGGCCGGGCCGCGGTATCTCGACCGACGGTCTGCACATGCTCACCGCGCTGCCGCGGACCGACGGTGTGGGCGAATCGGATTCGCTGGGCGCGGGTACGGCGGCCGCCGTCGCGCAGCTCGGCCGCACCTACGGGGATCGGCGGGCGCCGGAGGTCAAGCTGCTGCCGGCGCAGGTCACCCTCGAGCAGATCCTCGCCGGTCGGCCGGGCCCCGTCACACCGGCCCAGCGGCTGGTCCTGCCGTTCGGCATGCGCGAGTCGGATCTCAGTCCCGCCGCCATCGACTTCGGCGTCTCGACGCATTTCATCGTGGTGGGCTCGTCCGGTTCGGGGAAGTCGACCGTGCTGGCGGGGCTGCTGGAGTCGATCCGGCGGCAGTTCACCCCGGAGCAGGCCAGAGTGCTGCTGATCGATTACCGGCGGCAGCACATGGACGCGCTGCCCCCCGAGATGTCGATCGGATACCTCACCAGCGAACGGGACCTCACCGACGGGCTGCCCCCGTTCGCCGCGAAGATGCGGACCCGCCGGCCGCCCGACGGCGTGACCTCCCGGCAGTTGCGGGATCGCTCCTGGTGGTCCGGGCCGGAGATCTTCGTGGTGATCGACGACTACCACATGGTGGCGCAGCGCGGCATGCTGAATCCGCTCGATCCCATCAAGGACATCATCGTCGACGGCCGCGACACCGGCCTGCACATCATCGCGGCCCGCAGCATCGCACAGGCCGACGGCGCCCTGTACGACAACGTGCTCGGGCAGATGAAGAACCTCAACTCGTCCGGCTTCGTCATGGACGGCTCGAAACTCGACGGCATCCTGATCTCGGACGTGAAGGCGACGAAACAGCCGGTGGGCCGGGGCATCCTGGTCGAGCCGCTGCTCTCCCGGAAGGATCTGGTCCAGGCGGCCTGGATACCGGAGGCGCCGCAGTGACGTGGCTACCGGAACCAGCACAGTGATCCCAGGACAACCTATGTCTCTTTCCCAAAGTTGGGAATGACTTAACGTTTCCCGTGTACCACCCTTCGAGTTCCCACCAGTCGCGAGGAGACATCCCATGGCTCTCGAAGTAATCCCGGAAGACTTCCCCGCCCTCTCGGCGACGCTGTCGACGATCCACACCGATCTGATGGGTGCGCTGGAAGGTACCTCGGTCGCGGCGAATCCGACCGCGGCGGCGTCGGACCTGGTGAGCCAGGCGGCGGCGAAGGCGTTCGCCGTCTACCATGCTCACTTCTATGCCCAGGCGGCGCCGGGCTTCACGAACATCCTGCACGGTTCCCAGGTTCTCGTCCCGATCGCGGGCGACTACACCGGCAGCGACGAGTCCGGCGGCGGCTACGTCACCGGGGCGGCCGCGGGGATCGTGTCGATCTAGCCGGTCTCCGTTCGGAGATTCGGTGTGATTCGTCGGAAGTGACACAGCCATGCCAATCGACCCTCTGATCGGGCCGGGGGAGACGCTCGCCAACCAGTTGCACTCGGGCATCGGGTCCGGTCCGATGGTGGACACGTCCACCGCGTACTCGACGCTGGCCGAGGCGCTGAGCAACGGCGCCGCCAACTCCGACGGCACGATGGACGGGATGCAGAACATCTGGAAGGGTCCGTCCGCGACCCGGGCCGAGACCGCGTTCCGCAACCACGCGACCTGGGTGCGCCAGCAGGCGCTGAACTCGTACACCGCGGCGAATCAGGCGGCGATGGCGGCCGAGTCGTTCAACGTCACACTGATGCTCACACCGCCCCCGGCGGCATTCTCCGGAGTGCGCACGCTCATCACCGGGCTGGCGGCCAATCCGACGCCCCTCACCACGCCGGTGCTCATATCGGCCGTCGGCGCGCTGGGCGCGCTGAACGCGCAGGCGGTCTCGGCCTACAGCGGGTACGCGGCGTCGATCGCCGATATCGTGGGCGGGCTGCCCGAGATCCCGCAACCCGCTCCGTCGATCGTCAACACGACGTCCGGTCCCGGGCCCGGGCCCGGTGGTCCCGGTCCCTCGGGTTCGGGCCCCGGTCCCAGTGGTCCCGGTTCGTCGCCGGGGAACACCGATCCGGGCGGTTCCACCGATCCCAAGGGCTCCACCGATCCGGGCAGTACGAACAATCCGGGAACCGATCCCACCCAATCGAATCCGGATCCGACGCAGACCGGCACCCAGCAGCCCGGCGACACCGGCGGCAACCCCACCGGTACCGACCCACAGCAGCCCGCCGACGTCCAGGACTCGTTGCCGGACAACGGCCTGGGTGGGCCGGACGGCGGGCTCCCGCTCGAGCGGGGCGATCTTTCGGACTCCTCGTACTCGGGCGACATGTCCGAGCTCGGGACCGGCATGGGCGCGTACGCCGCGTACAGCATGTCCGGCGGCGGCCTGGGCTCGATGGCCGGGTCCGCCACCGGATTTCGGATGCCGTCGAATTGGGGCCGGATGACCAGCGGCCGGGCCTTCGGCGCCGGAACCGGTCTCGCCGAACCCGAGCCGGCGTTGCAGCGCCGCGGCGTCACCGCGCCCCAGGCGCAGAAGCGGCGCAAGCGCGAGGAAGAGAAGCAGCGCAAGGCCGTCAAGGTGTCCGGGAAGGTATTCGTACCCGGCGAACTCGACGAGGTGCCGGAGCTGGAGCAGCCGCCCGCGATCGGTGTGCTCGAGTACGACCTCGATCCGCTGTGGGACGAATCCTCGGAGGATGACGCCGATCTGATCGGGGTCCTGGATCACGACGACGAATGGTCGTCGGACGATGAACGTTCTCGGTGAAGTAGTACCGAGGCCGAGGAAATGACCGTTTAGAAAGGAACTTCACATGGCCACCGCCAGTATGATGATCGCCGATCCGGCCAAGCTGCACACCGGCGCTCAGGACACCTCGATCTGCCTGGGCGAGCTGGAGACCTACCTGCGGACCCTGGCCGCCTCGCAGAGCGGGTTGCAGTCCGCCGTGCAGAGCCCGGCGACCGGTGCGGCCATCCAGCGGTCGCTCTCCGACGCGGGTACCGCCGGCACCAAGCTCGCCAACACCCTGAACGACATCGTCAACGCGCTGCGGACGGCGGGCGTGAAGATCGATGACCAGGACCTCCAGGGCGCGGCGAAGGTCTACGAGCACGCCGGTGGGGACGGGAAGGTCGACACCAACTTCTGACCGGATCACCCCCGGCCGGTACGAGTCTCGAAATTTATCACTGAAAAGGATTGACACATCATGAAATTCGACTTCAACGAAGTTGACATCCATACGACCACCATGAACCAGCTCGTCTCCAGCATGGAGACGAACGCGCACCAGATCGAGGCCATCCGGAACGAACTGATGCAGGAGTTCGCGGGTGCCGGTGCGACCGGCTACGAGGACATCATGGCCCGGCTCAAGCGGGACAACGACTCGTACATCACGACGCTGGCCAACCTGAAGACCTCGATCCAGAGCGTCGGCGGTACCCAGGGTCTGGTGCATTCGACCGACACCGCCAACGGCAACATGTTCCTGGCGATCTGAGAGTTTCACGATCGTGCAGTCTCAGCCCGCTCCGTCGACGTCGGATCGGCGCGGCCGGACTGCCCCCGCCGAGCCGGATTCCGGCGAGGATGTGGACAACGATCCGGTTGCGATCGAGTTGAACGTCGATGCCGCCCTGTTACTGCAGGACATGGCTGGCATCGGCGGCTACCCGGCAGTGTTGACGATACTGTCGAACCATTTTCTGCTCGAGGATCCGGACCGGGTGCGCACTGCCGTCGCCGAGCGGCTCACCGAGGTGGGCGTTCTCGTCGACGGTCGTGTGCATCCGGTGGTCGAGCACTGGTTGCACTGCCTGGACCGGCCGGACGTCGAACTGTGCGCACTCGTCGTGGATCCGGATCCCGCCCCGGATCAGGGGCTTCGGGCATTGCTGCAGATGTCGCTGGTGCGGGCCGGTGACACCCATGTGCTCGCGCTCCGCTGCGCGGACGAGATCGTCATCCAGCAGGTCTTCGAATCGCGGGACCGCCTCGAGACCATCACGGCTGCCCTCGCCACGGCGCTCGGTCCCTGGCCCGCAGTGCAATTCGAGCCGATGCGGGTGACCGATCGGCTACTGGCCGAGGTGCCGCCCGAACGGGAGGAGCGGCATCGAGCGCTGGTGGAGCTCGGTGCGGTGGCGCATACTGCGAGCGTGCTCACCAGAGCGTTCGACCGATTGGTGCGAAAAGCGGAAGTGGTGATGATCGAACATCGTGATGGTGGCACGATGGAACCATCGGTGGCCATGAACGTGATGGACACCGAATCCGGCCGGATCGTCGTGACGCCCAGCGTCGCGCTCGACGGCGAGCGCTGGTCGACCTACGTGCCGGGTGATGGCACCGCGTTGCACGCGGGCCTGGTGGCATTGGTCGAGCTGCTGCCCGGACGGAGTTGGTTCGGTACCAGCAGGTCCGACTGAGCCGGAGGCTCGACGCCTGGGGTGCTGCGCTTTTCGAGAGGATTGAGGGATATGAACCGAGCGCCGGGCACGAACGGCAACTCGGTCCGGAGCGTCCGGACCCGGGGTGGGTACGACGCGTTCTTCGGTGACGACGGTTCGGCGGACCAGAGCGCCGACGGTTCGGCGAATCACAGTGTCGCGGAACCACCCCCGCCGGGGACGAGTCCGCCACCAGGCTCTTCGTCCCCCGCAATCGGCGACCCGGAATCCGGGTCGCCACAGTCGTCTTTCCCACCGGCCGCCACCGGCGAGCCGCGGCCCGGAGCCGGGACCGTTGCGGTGCAGCGAGAGTCGGAGCCGGCCACTCCCACGCCACCGGCACCCGCCCGATCGTCGAACACCACCGCCACCTGGCGGCGAGCCCGGCAGGCCGCCGCGGCGCCGTCGGCGGACGGACCGGTCGTATCCGGTGCCGCCGCGGGTGCTTCCACGACCGAGGCCGGGGAATCCGTTGCACCCCAGCAGAATTCCGAACCCGCGGCCACCGGGCCGAAGTCGCCGGGCCCGGATGCCGCCGCATACGGTGTGATCGAATCGCGCACCCCCGCCGCGGCTCCCGCCGAATCGCGTCCCACGTCGTCCTCCTCGGCCGGATCGCGCGCGGTGCAGCGCACCGGTCCGCAGACCGCCGTGACCCCGCCGCAATCGGGTGCGTCCCAATCGGAACGCCCCGACGCCGCGGCCACGACCCCCGACGAACTCCGCGCCGCGGCGCTGCGCGCGGCGGCCGCGCGAGCCGCCGCCGCCCAAGCCGCCGCCCGCGCCGCGCAATCCGGTGCGGCCGAACCGTCCGCCGATTCCGCGCGCCCCGCCGGTGCCCCGAATCGAACCGGTCACGCCGCCGCGACCGCGGGCGGCGCCGCCGGGCAATCCGGCCGGCCGGATCCGGCCGCCGCGCCCAGCGGGACCGGGCAGGTGGGCCGGCCCGCCGGAACGGATCGGCAGGCCGGGACGGGTGCGTCGCCGGGGCCCGCGCCGCAGCCGAATTCGCCGGACGCGGCGCATTCCGGGGCGGGGCCGAACCCGTCGGCCTCGCCGCCCGCCGCCGACGCGGCCACGGGTCGGATCGCGCGATTCGCCCCGGGCGCGCAGTCGACCGCCGCGCACCGGCCCGGTCCCGGCAACCACGGCATCGAGGGCGTCGGCGCCGCAGCGGAATACGCGCAGCGCGGTGCGGAATATGCCGCGCCACAATCCGATTCCGCTCAGGCAGCGCCACAGGGCTACCCCACCGGCTATCCCGCCACACCCACGGCCGGCCCCTGGGCGGGGGCCGCGTCCGGCGGGTACTCCGGGCAGTACGCCGCCCCGGGGCAGTACGCCGCCGCGCAGTATGCCGCCGCCCAGTACGCCGCCGCGCAGCAGGCTGCGGCCGCCGAAGCGGCTGCCGCGCAAACTGTTTCGCAGACAGTGGAGTTCCGGCACGCCGAGGCCGCGCGCCCGGCGCCCTGGCAGCAGGCCGCGACCACCCAGGCCGACCCGGCGGTTCGCGGCGTCGAGCGCTATCAGCAGGCCGCGGAGAACGCCCCCTTCATCGAGGTGCTGCCGGCCGCGCTGACGTCCGCGGATCTGCTGGCCGACATCTCGGCCGCCAACCGCGCCAAGCTGAAGTCCGCCACCGGTGTGCGCGGCGCGCTCAACAAGGTCGGCTTCAATCTCGGGCTGTCGCCGGCCGAGCAGCGCGTGGAGGATCGCCGCGCCCGGATCCGGAAGCAGTTGCTCACCACCTATCAGATCGCGGTGATCAGCGTGAAGGGTGGCGTCGGCCGCACCACTCTCGCCGCGGCCCTCGGTTCCACCTTCGCCGCGTTGCGGCCGGACCGGGTCGTGGCCATCGACGCCAATCCCGACTTCGGCGACCTCCCGTCGCGTACCACCCCGCACCCGTACGGCCTGTCGCTGCGTGATCTGGCCCAGGCGTCGAATCTGGACGCGTTCGCGACCGTGCAGTCGTTCATGTCGATCAATTCCGCGGATCTGGCCGTCGTCGCCTCGCCGTGGAACTCCGAGGCCGTGGAGGCTCTGTCCGGCGGCGAGTACATGGCCGCGATGGATGTGCTGCGGCGGCACTACAACTTGTTGATGGTGGACTGCGGCACCGGTGTGCTGGACTCCGTGACCACCTCGGTGCTGCGCACCAGCGATGCGGTGGTGGTGGTGACACCCGCCACCGTCGGTGGGGTGAAAGGCGCTGTGGCGACGTTGAACTGGTTGAACACGCACGGGCTGAGCCAGTTGATCGCCAAATCCGTGGTGGCGATCGTGCATCAGCAGCCGACCAAGCCCATCGTCGAGATCGAGGCGATCGAGAAGCTGTTCCAGACCGCGCAGCGCCCGACGGCGTTGATTCCCTACGATCCCCACCTGGCCGAGGGGGGCGAGATCGACCTCCGGCTGCTCGACAAAGACACATTGCTGGCGTTCGAAGAACTCGCGGCCGGGTTGTCCGATGGCTTCCCGAACTCGTATCGCAACGGCGCCGACCGAGGAGGATGGCGATGAGCACCGCCTTCGCGCCCACCGCCGCAGCCGCGACGGCGCCCGCACCGTCGGCGGAGGTGGCCAGGGCCCGCATCGCGATCATGGTCGCCACGTACCAGATCGACGTGGTGGTACCGACGAAATTCGCCATCGAGACCTTCATCGATGATCTGATCGTTGTGCTGGCCGGTGCGATCGACGACGAGAACGTCGATTTCACACCGCCGGTGGGGCAGTGGAGCCTGGCTCGTCCGGGCGAGGCCGCGATTCCGCGCTGGCGCAGCCTGGAGGATCACCAGATCGCCGACGGCGCCGTGCTGACGCTGTCGGTGGTGGAGTCGGCCGAGATCTTCACCCCGGTGGTCGAGGACATCACCGACGCGCTGGCGCTGATCAACGAACGCGAATTCGCCGAATTCGACGCCGAGACGGTGCAGACCGCCGGAATCTCGGTGCTCGGGGCCGCCTCGCTGACCGTGGCCGCGATGATGTGCTGGTCGTGGACCCGGACCGGATCCTGGGTGTGGTGCGGTCTCCCGACGCTGCTGCTGGGTCTGGTGTGCTGGATCACGGCGGTTCCGGTGCAGCGGCGGGAGAATTCGGCCCGGCTGGGTCTGGGACTGGCGTTGTCGGCATTGCCGTTGCTGTTTGCGGGCGCCGCGACGCTGGTGCCGCCCGCCTACGGCCGGCCCGGTCCGCTGGCACCCGCGAATCTGGCCGCCGGACTGGTGGTCGCGGCGGTGGCCGCGCTGACGATGTTGCGACTGGTGCGGATAGGCACCACGGTGCTGGTGGCCGTGGCGACCCTGGGCGTGATCCTCGCTGTCGCCGTCTCGCCCGCGGCCTATCTCGACGTCTCCGTCCGGCAGGTGGCCGCCGGGGTGGTCTTCGTGGCGCTGGTGCTGCTGACCGCGGCGCCGCGACTCGCGGTGGTAGCGGCCCGAATTCGGCCACCGGACCTGCCCGATCCCGGCGCGGAGGTGGCGCCCGCGACGCTGACCGACATCTTCGACGCGCAGACCGGCGTCGATCCGGCCGAGGACGACCAGGCCCTGCCGGCCGAGACCATCGAGAGCCGGGCGCGAACCGCGGTGACCACGTTGCGCGGCTTGATCATCGGGATGGCGACGGCGGTCTCGGCGGGCACGGTGATGGCCGCCGCGGCGAGCCCGGGCGGTATCCGGGAGATCGTGCTGGCCGGCGCGGTGGCCGGGGCACTCACCCTGCGGGCCCGCTGGCATCCGGATCGGGTGCAGGCCGTGGCGTTGATCGTCGGCGCCGCGATCGCCACGATCGGCACCGGATTCGTCCTGGTCGGCGCCTATCACACCCCCGCGGCCCGGTTGGCGGTGGCGTTCGTGGTGGCCGGACTCGCTGCCCTGGGATGCCTTGCCGCGGTGGGTCTTCCGGGCCGCAGACTGTCCCCGGTGACCCGTCGCGCCGTCGACCTCGTGGAATACACGCTGATCCTGGTGGTTCCGGCGCTGGCGTTCTGGATCATGGGCGTCTACACCGCCATGCGAGCCATCTGATGAGAACAGGTCACGGCCTGCGTGTGGCCGTGTGCACGGCGGCCGCGTGCGCGCTGGTCACGGTCGCGTCCGCACCCGCGCTCGCGGTGAATCCGCCGCAGGTGGTGGTGGGTGTCATCCCGCCGGACGGTGCGCCCGGTCCCGAACAGCCGACGAAGCAGGACAAGGGTTGCCTGGTCACCGGCGTGCTGCCGGACAGCGATCTGCAACAGGCCCCGCCGCCGGAACGGATGTTGAATCTCGCACAGGCCCGCGCCCTTTCCCGTGGGGCGGGCGTCACCGTCGCGGTGATCGACACCGGGGTCGGCCCGAATCCCCGGCTGCCCAATCTGGTCGGCGGTGGCGACTATGTCGCGGCCGGCGGCGACGGGCTGTCGGACTGCGATGCGCACGGCACGCTGGTGGCCGGGATCATCGGCGCCGGAACGGATCCCGCCGACGGGTTCAGCGGAGTGGCTCCGGACGCTCAGCTCATCTCCATCCGCTACCGGTCCGGCGCCTTCAGCCTCGAACAGTCGCCGGGTTCGGATCCGGCCCAGCAGCTTTCGATGGACATCCGGACCCTGGCCAGGGCAGTCACCCACGCGGCGAACCTCGGCGCCCAGGTGATCACGGTGTCGCTACCGGTCTGTGTGGGCGCCGCACAGCCGGTGGACCAGTCGGTGCTGTCCGCCGCCGTCGGTTACGCGAGCCGATTGCGCGGGGCGCTGATCGTCGCCGGCGCCGGCAACACGGGAAGCAGTGGCTGCGAACAGAATCCGGACATCGATCCGAGTCGTCCCACCGACCGGCGGAACTGGACGGGCGTGCAGACCCTCTCGGCGCCGGGCTGGTTCTATTCCGATGTGCTCACCGTCGGATTCACCACGGCAACCGGCTCCGCGGTGCCGGACACGCTGACCGGGCCGTGGGTTGCGGTCGCCGCGCCCGGCACCGGCATCGAATCGCTCGGCCCCGGCGGCGGTGGCCTGATCAACGCGGTCGGCGGCGGGGACAAACTGGTCCCGGTCGGCGGCGCGTCGTTCGCCGCCGCCTATGTCGCCGGCGTGGCGGCGCTGCTGCGCTCGCGCTACCCCAGCGAGAGCCCGACCGAGATCGTCGCGCGGCTGGAGGCCAGCGCGCACGCGCCGGCTCGGGGCGTCGACAACACCGTCGGCACGGGCGTCATCGATCCGGTGGCGGCGTTGAGCTATCGCACTCCGCCGCAGCCGCCCGCGGGCCTGAATCGCGGTGAGCTGCTGTCACTTCCGACGCCACCACGACCACCGGACCGGCGGCCGCTCGCGGTGTCCGCCGCGGTGGCGTTCGCGGCGCTGGTCTTGGGCCTGGGTGTGGGCCGGTGGCAGCGGAGGTGGGCGCGTTGAGTTCCGCGAGTCCGCGTGCCGGCGAGCGATTGCCGTTCACGGTGGTGGTGCTGGCCGGCAGCCTGCTGATCACGGCGATGTGGGGCCGGCCGTTGTGGTACATCGGGCCGGCCGTGGTGGGTGTGGCCGTGCTCCTGGTGACGGTTCCGATCGCCGGGCGCACGACCCTGCGCTGGCTGCTCGACCGGGCCGCATTCCGATTCGGCCTCCAGGCCCGCGCGGTCGCTCGCGCCGCGCCACCGCGACTGGTGGATGTCGAGGTCGCCGCCGGTACCTGCGGTATCGGTGCCGACGGCGATGTGCTCATCGCGATGATCCAGCTGGCGCCGGATCTGGATCTGCCCACGGTGATCGCCGAGGAGACCATCTACACCGAGGACACGGTGCCGGTGGATCTGTTGCTGCCGCTGCGCGAGCAGTACGGCATCGAGCTCGACATCGACATCGTCACCACCGGCCGGCGCGTCCGGCCGACCGGCAGCTACAGCATGCTGTACGACCAGCTGATCGGTGCGCAGCCGGTGATCGGGCACCGGCTGACCTGGCTGGTGGTGCGCCTGGATCAGGAGCGGAATCTGGCCGTCCTGTCCCGGCGCGGGCCGGTGGCGACCGTGGCGCCCAAGGCGCTGGCCACCGCGGCCGTCCGGATCGCGTCGCGATTGCGCGAGCACGGTATCGCCGCGCAGCAACTGCCCGCCGACGAACTGCGCGACGCGACGCGGCTGCTGCACGCCGGGATCGAACCCTCGGATCTGCGCGAGCGCTGGAACCGGCTGGAGCCGCCGGTCCCCAACCGGGTCGTGACGACCGGTGTCGTCGACTGGCACCGGCTCGGCGGCCTGGGGCTGGAGGACTGCTGGACCTGGAACCGGGGCTGGACCACCGTGGTCATCAGCCTGCCGGCCGGCGGCCCGGCGGAGGCGGCGCCGCGGGTGCTGGTGCGCTATGTCGGCCCGCCGCTGGACGAGCTGCCGGACTATCTGCGGCCACTGCGCGGGCAGCAGTCGCAGGCGTTGCGGGCCACGTTGCCGACCACCGTCTCGGTGCGGGACCTGCCGCGCGACGAGTCCGGGGCCGACATCATCCCGGACGACGTCCTGCCGGAACTGCTGATCCCGATCGGCCCGAACGGGCAGATCCTCGGCGCGATCAGCGGCCATCCGCGGCATACGCTGGCGCTGCCGCTGTACGACCCGTCCCGGTTCAACCCGCGCCGCCGCTCGATCGACGTGCACGCGGAGCTGGCCGTGGCACAACAGATCGTGTTGCGGGCGATGATCGTGGGCGCGGAGGTGGAGGTGCACTCCGCGCGGCCGCAACGATGGTGGCAGCTGGTGTCCGCGGTGGGGGATCCCAATGCCCTGCGCCTGGCCCCCGATCCCGCACAGGGCGGGAACTCGGACGGCTTCGAACCGCCGACGATCACCGTCTTCGATCAGATGACCCCGCGCACGTCGGGGGCACAGACCACGGTGACCATCAGCGATCCCGACACCCCGCCGCGGCGGGCGGCCGATCTGCTGATCACCCAGGTCGACCGGGCTGCCGTGGATGTGCGCATCCCGATGCGCACCGTGCGGGTGGATCTGATCGAACCACACGGCGAGACACGCTATTTCGACTCGGGCGCCGGGCCGGGTGCGGGACAGCCCACTGCCGAGGGCTTTCCGCCCGCACTGGGAAGTGCGCCGACCGTACCGCTCGCAGACCGCCCGCCGGCACGGGTGATGGGACAGTAATGTTGATCAATGTGGAATCGGAATTCTCGCAGCCGGAAGGCGCACTGGATGATTCGCCCGGTGTCCTCGAGAATCGCGGCGGCGCGGACGCACTCAGCCCTCGGCAGGCCGCTGCCGCCGTATTCTCCAGTCGCCTCTCGGAATTGATCGCCGAATCGGTGGTGTCCACCGAGGACGGCTCGACTCGATCGCTGACGTTGTATTCGCTGGCACAGCATCTGGAGCTGGCGTACCCGGATGTGCCTGTCTCGCAATCGGGTCTGTATCGGCTCATTCACGGGGAAGCGATACCGCGGCTCGATTTGATCATCGCACTGGCTCGGGTGTTCGACGTGCCGCCGGAGTATTTTGTGACTGCCGAGAAAAAGCGCTGACGCGTTTCCGGGCTGATCGACTTCCCGCTGCTGGGAATGTAATTCACCGTTTTGCGGCCCGCGCCGGATACGATCCGGAGTATGCCCGCCGACGCGTCGGGAGACGTTTTTCTCCGCCACCGGGACGTGGTCCTGGACGCGCTGTTGTCCGATCCCGCCCTGGGGCCCACGGGGGTGCCCGACCCGGTCTCCGGCCCGGGTTCCCGTCCGGCCTCCGGTGCGGTGGTCGCTCCCGGTTCGAGGCCCGCGGCGGTCCCGCCGGGAGGTTCCGGCGAGACCTCCGGTCCGCTGTTCGCCGCACCGGTGTCCGGCGAGCCGGTGATCGATCCGGACGCGGCGAACGCGCTGTTGTCGCCGCGCGCGCCGGACGGCCCGAAGGCGAGCGAGCGAATCCTGGCGTTGCTCAACGGAACCACGCCGGACAACGGCAGTTCGGCGATGAACCTCGGGACCGAGTTCTCGCAGCGTTACGGTGCGACGTCCCCGGCGGAGGCGGAGCCGGCGGATCCGCCGAAACCCGATCCGGCGGCGGCGAATCGGTCCACGGCGGCCCCCGGGACCGGACAGGTGCTCATCGCCCGACTCCGCCGGCCGAAGGTCGCCCTGATTCTCGTGGCGGTGGTGGCGGTGGCCTTCATCATCGCGCTCGTCACCACCTCCGGCGGCGGCTCGCAACCCTCCGGTCCGGTCTACATCGCCACTTCCGGTGCGGCACAGGCTCCGTCGTCGGCGGCGCCCGCGCCGACCTCCGTGGCCTCCTCGGCGCTCACGGCGAAGTCCGCCACGGCGCACTGCCCACCGGGCAGCACTCCCGGGATGGACGCGTTCGCGGGTCAGGGCAAGGCCTGGTCGTGTGTGCGGGCCTTCAAGGTCGACGGGCAGGTGCTGACCATCGACCTGGGCCGCACCTACCAGATCGACTCGATCGGGATCGTGCCGGGCTGGGACAGCGTCGGCACCGACGGTGTCGACCAGTGGACGAAATATCGTACGGCGAGCCGGGTTTCGTACAAGTTCAACGACGCGTCCAACACCGTGTACACCCAGCAGACGCTGGATCAGCGCGGTCTGGTGGTCACCAAGATGAGCTCGCCGCTGACCGCCTCCAAGGTGGTGCTGACCGTGCTGGAGTCGAAGGGTGACCCCACCGCCAACACCGTCGCCATCTCCTCGATCGTGATCACGGGACACTGATGATCGGCGAATTGATCTGCCAGTACTGCGCACATCGCAACGGGAGTGCCGAATCGCGGTGCGCGCATTGCGGTGCGCCGCTGGCCGCGACCCTCGTCCGCGAGGCCGCCACCGGGATCCGGGACGCGGCGGCCGTCGCCCGCGAGGCCGAGGACGTCCGCCGCATACCGCGCGAGGCCGGGGCCGCCGGGGCGAGCCGGTTGGCCCGCGAGGCCGGCATGCTGGCGCATTCACTGGCACCGCAGGAGAAGTCGGCCGACAAGGCGGATCCGGCGCCCGGCAACCGGCTCGAGGCGCTGATCGAGCGCCGGCTGGAGAACCTGGGCTGGCCCGCGGTCGCGGTCGTCCTGGCCGTGCTGCTGGTGGCGGCCCTGCTGCTGATCCGGGGCTGCTCGTCGCTGGATATGCCGGTGGTAGGCCAGGTTTCGGCGGCGGAGGCGTTACCCGCCGCACTGCACACGGCGGCCTCGTGCGCGGCGCTGCCCGGTGGTGGCGCCGGGGACCGGTGCACGATCCCGGCGACCAGTGCGCTGCTGGCCGGCGCGCTGACCGGCGGCCAGGAGCTGAGTTTCAGCCTGCAGGTGCAGCGTCCGGACCAGTTGTCCGCGACCGTCGCCGCCTGGCGCGCCGGTGGGGGCGTGGTGCTCGCCGACGGCACCGTCTTCGTCGGCATCGGCCCCTCGGCCACCGTCCGATATGCCGACGCCCGCACCGGGATCCGCATCGAGACCACGACGTTCAGCGGCCGTGCCGCGGCGCAGACCTTCCTGAACCGCACCGGTCTGGTGCAGTGATCCTGCCCACCGCGGCGCGATGATCCCGTATTCCCGCCAGTGATGCTGCCCACTTTTAATGCGCCGCTAAACAACGGTACGTTAGTCGTTGTAGCATTGGAACGCGAAGGTTCCGGCACTCGGGAAGGTGTGGATCGATGGTTGCAGGCACTGGGCACTCGACGACAGGGACCGTGTTCCGCGACGATCCCACCGATCTGGAGGCGGCCTACTTCCGCGGTATCCGGCCCGGGGCGGCGCCCGCGATCACCGGCCGCGCGGCCGAGATCTTCGCGGCGCACCGGGATCTGGCGCAACTGCGGGAGCCGGGCACGGCCGCGGTCCGGGTGTACGCGCCCGGCGACGGCAGTGGCCTCGACGCCGCGGTCCAGATCATCAACGACGATATGCCGCTGCTGGTCGACGCGGTGACGGCCACCCTGCGCCGGCGCGGCCTGGCCGTCGCCGACGTGGTGCACCCCGTCTTCGACGTGGCGCGCGCGGCGCGGGGCCGGCTGCGGGCGGTGGTGCTCGGCGACGAGCGGCGGCCCGCGGCGGCGAGCCGGTCCACCGGCACGCGCACCGTCCGGGAGTCCTGGATGCACGTCCAGCTGGGCGGCTGGCCGGCCGGTACGGTGGCCGCCGACCTGGAACGCGAGCTGGCCGGCGTCCTGGAGTCGGTCCGGGGTGTCGCCGACGACACCTCCGCGATGCTCGCGGCGTTCGGCTCGGTGGCCGATCGGCTCGATACCGCCGGTACCGCGGCGGGCGCCGAACTGCCCGAATCCGCGCGGCTGCTGCGCTGGCTGGCCGGCGGGCATTTCACCGTGCTCGGCTACGGCTACTACTGCCGTCCGGCGGACGCGACCGACGACACCGGCGCCTGGCAGGTGCCCGGTACCGGTCTCGGGGTGCTGCGCGATCCGGCGGCCGGCGTCGCGATCCCGGCGCTGGGTGAGCAACGCCCGGTGCTGCGGATGACCGCGGCGGGGGAGTCGGCGCTGCCCGTCTCGTCCGAGCTGTACGCGATCGGGGTCGCCGATCTCGAAACCAATGCCACGACAACGGATTCCGACGACCACGGCCGGGTGCGCGGCCGGCACGTGTTCATCGGCGCGCTGACCGTGACCGGACAGCACGAGGACATCCTCGACATCCCGGTCATCTCGCGCCGGGTGCGGCAGGTCATCGAGGCGGCCGGAGTCGACCTCGATTCGTTCTCCGGGCAGGCGATACTCGAACTGCTGCAGACCTTTCCGCGCAGCGAGCTGTTCGCCGCGGATGCGCGCCGGTTGTCCGACACCGTCACGGCGGTGATGAATCTCGGTCGCTCACGCGGGATCCGGCTGTTCCTGCGCCGGGACGCGCGCACCGGTGCGGTGTACTGCCTGGTGTATCTGCCGCGGGACCGGTACTCGACCGAGACCCGGCGGCGCATGCAGGACATCCTGCTCGCCGAATTCGACGGCGAGCAGGTCACCTACTCGGCCCGGGTCACCGATTCCGACCTGGCCGCACTGCTGTTCACGGTGCACCGGCTGCCCGGCGCCGGTCCGGCCGACGTCTCCGAGGCCCGCCGGGATCGGTTGCAGGGCGAGCTGTTCGGCGCCGTCACCACCTGGGTGGACCGCTTCGTCGACCGCGCCCGCCGCACCGCGTCCGGGGCGCTGTCCGCGTCGATGATGCGGCAGTACGCCGACGGTTTCCCGCTCGGCTATCAGCAGGAGCACGAGCCGGACCGGGGGCTGGCCGACGCCGTGCGGCTGCACCGGCTGGCCGTGGGCGAGATCGATACCGATCTGCACCGCCTGCCCGGTGATCCGGCCGACCGCCGGCGGTTCACGCTGTACGTGGCCGGCGCCGAGGTCTCGCTGAGCCGGGTGCTGCCGGTCCTGCACAGCCTCGGTGTGGAAGTGGTGGACGAGCGGCCGTACCGGATCGGCCAGCCCGACGGCATCCCGCGCTGGATCTACGATTTCGGCCTGCGGCTGCCCGCCGCGCCGGCTGCCGACGAGGCGGCCGAAAGCGATGTGCGACAGCTATTTTCGGCCGCGTTCCAGGCGATGTGGTTCGGCCGCACCGAGATCGACGGGCTCAACGAACTGGTGCTGTGCGCCGGGCTGTCCTGGGATCGGATCGCGATCCTGCGGGCCTACGTGAAATATCTGCGGCAGGCCGGATTCACCTACGCCGGTGCGACCGTCACCCGGGTGCTGCTCGCCCACGCGGCGGTGGCCCGCTCGTTCGCCGACCTGTTCGCCGCGCAGTTCGATCCGGACGCGGACCCGCAGCGGGCCGCCGAGTCGGCGCAAGCGCTGTCGGAACAGGTGGCCGCCGAGATCGACGCGGTGGTCGGCCTGGACGCCGACCGGATCCTGCGCGCGGTGCACGGCCTGATCGCCGCGACCCTGCGCACCAACTACTTCCGGCGCGACGCCGCCGGGAATCCGCCGGAATACCTGTCCTTCAAGTTCGATCCGCGGCAGATCGCCGAATTGCCGCGTCCGCGTCCGCAGTTCGAGATTTTCGTGTATTCGCCGCGGGTGGAGGGTGTGCATCTGCGGTTCGGTGCGGTGGCGCGTGGTGGGTTGCGGTGGTCGGATCGGTTGGAGGATTTCCGGACGGAGATTCTGGGTTTGGTGAAGGCGCAGGCGGTGAAGAATGCGGTGATCGTGCCGGTGGGTGCGAAGGGTGGTTTCGTGGTGAAGCAGCCCCCTGCGCCGACCGGTGATCCGGTCGCCGATCGGCAGGCACTACAGGCGGAGGGCATCGCCTGCTACCGCACCTTCATCTCCGGACTGCTCGACCTCACCGACAACATCGATCGCACGACGGGGCAGACAGTGCCGCCGCCGCGCGTGGTGCGCCGCGACGCCGACGACACCTATCTGGTGGTCGCGGCCGACAAGGGCACCGCGACGTTCTCGGATATCGCCAATGATGTTGCGGGACAGTACGGTTTCTGGCTCGGCGATGCCTTCGCGTCGGGCGGCTCGATCGGCTACGACCACAAGGCGATGGGGATCACCGCGCGTGGTGCGTGGGAGAGCGTGAAGCGGCATTTCGCCGAGTTGGGTGTCGACACCCAGTCCGCGGACTTCACGGTGGTGGGTGTGGGGGACATGTCCGGCGACGTGTTCGGCAACGGCATGCTGTTGTCCGAGCACATCCGCCTGGTGGCCGCGTTCGACCACCGGCATATCTTCGTGGATCCGGATCCGGTGGCGGAGAGTTCGTTCCGGGAGCGGCAGCGGATGTTCGAGTTGCCGCGGTCCTCGTGGGCGGACTACGACACGTCCCTGATCAGCGCGGGCGGCGGCGTCTGGCCGCGCACCGCCAAGTCGATCCCGGTGAGCCGCGAACTGCGGGCCGTCCTCGATCTGCCCGGCCACATCACCGAACTCGCACCGCCGGAACTGATCCGGGCCATTCTCCTGGCCCCGGCGGACCTGTTCTGGAACGGCGGCATCGGCACCTACATCAAGGCGAACGCCGAGACCAACGCCGACGTCGGCGACAAGTCCAACGACGCGGTCCGGGTGAACGCCGATCAACTGCGGGTCCGGGTCATCGGCGAGGGCGGCAACCTGGGGGTGACGCCCCTGGGCCGCATCGAGTTCTGCGCGCACGGCGGCAAGTGCAACACCGACGCCATCGACAACTCCGCCGGTGTCGACTGCTCCGACCACGAGGTCAACATCAAGATCCTGCTCGACGGCGCGGTGGCCGCCGACGAGCTGCCCGCGATCGAACGGACCGGCCTGCTGGCCTCGATGACCGACGAGGTCGCCGGACTCGTGTTGCGCGACAACATCTCCCAGAACCACCGGCTCGGCCTGTCCCGGGCCGGCGCGGTGGAACAGGCCCCGGTGTACCGCCGGGTGCTCAACGAACTGGAACAGCGCCACGGCCTGGACCGGCGGCTGGAGGCCCTGCCCGCCGACGCCGAGCTGGAGCGCCGCATCGCGGCCGGAACCGGGCTCACCTCACCGGAATTGAGCACGATCCTGGCGCATGTGAAGCTGGCGCTGAAGGCCGACCTGCTCACCGGGGATCTGCTCGACGGCACCGCCTTCGCCGGGGTGCCGACCGGATATTTCCCGGTGCCGCTGCGGGATCGGTTCGCCGCCGGGATCGACCGGCACCCGCTGCGCCGCCAGATCGCGGCGACCTCGGTGATCAACGATCTGGTCGACCACGGCGGTATCACCTTCGCCTTCCGGCTGGCCGAGGACACCGGCGCCGACACCGCGGATGTGGTGCGGGCCTTCACCGCCACGGCCGAGATCCACGATCTGCGCGAGCTGTGGTCGCGCATCCGGACCACACCGATGCCCGCCGCGGCGCGCTACGCGCTGGAGGCCGAGACGATCCGCACGCTCGACCGCACGTCGCGCTGGCTGCTCGCCAACCGGCCGCAGCCGATCGCGGTCGGCGCCGATATCGCCCGCTACCGCGCCGGCGTGCGGGCACTGGCCGGCCGGGTACCCGCCGAACGCGGTGACGCGCAACGCCGTTGCGCCGACTGGATCCGCCGCGGCGCACCCGAGGCGCTGGCCGGTGCGGTCGCCGGACTGCTGCACCGATCCGTCCTCCTGGACGTGCTGGACCTCGCCGAGATCGCCGATCGCGACGCCGCCGAGGTGGCGGATCTGTACTTCGCGCTCGACGGGCACTTCGAGATCCAGCGGCTGGTCGACGCCGCCGACGAGGTGGAACACGGCGACCGGTGGCACACCCTGGCCCGGCTCGCGGTCCGCGACGATCTGTACGGATCGCTGCGCTCGCTGACCCTGGACGTGTTGTCCGCCACCGATTCCGGGGAATCGGCGGCCGAGAAGATCGCCTACTGGGAGTCGATCAGCCGCTCGCGGCTGGCGCGCTCCCGGGCCGCGCTGGCCCAGATCTTCGCGCTCGAGCACTACGATCTGGCGACCCTGTCGGTGGCGGCCCGGCAGGTGCGCGGCATGGCCGGCGGCGCCGAGGCCACGGTGATCTGACCGGACGGCATTCGGCCCGGGTGACCGCGATCGGTCACCCGGGCCGAGGTCCACCGCACCCGGCCGAGGGGAAGGCCGGGTGCGGTGGTGGTTTCAGCGCGGCGTCGCGGGAGTGCCGCAGTTGCCGCAGAATCGGGCGCCGGCCGAGAGTTCCGCGCCGCAGTCGGTGCAGTGCCGGGGCAGCGCGGCGAGCAGCGAATTACCGCAGTGCATACAGAATTTGGCGCCCGGCGGATTGGTGGTGCGGCAACCGCCGCACACCGCCCCGCCGGCCGGTGCGGGCGCCGTGCTCTGCACCTGCGGCTGGATCGCGTTCAAACCCAGTGCGGCGCCGAGGAATCCGGGTGCCGCGGCCCCGCCGCCGTGCGCCAGCCCCTGTCCCGCGCCGAGCGCCAATTCGCCCGCGGCATAGGGCTGGAACCCACCGGCGAGCCGAATGTAGGTGACATCCTTGGCCAGCCGCTTGAGCCGGTCGGAATCCTCGGGGGCCAGGGTGATGTCGAAGTTGCCCATCCGCGGGATGCGCAGCCCGTACTCGTAGAGCGTGATGTTGGTCTGCTGCAACACCGCCGCCTCGATCGGCGCCAGGAATCCGGCCAGGCCCAGCACCTGCCAGTCACCCTTCGAGATGCCTTGGGTGACGGCCACTTTCATCGACTTCATCAGCATCTCGGCGGCCCAGGACTGGAGGGCGCCGGGGTCGGCCAGATCGGTGGTGCCGGTCAGCGTCGCGATCAGTTGCTCGGGATCGCGCACGGCGAGGGCGAATTCGCCGAACACCCGCAACGTCACCACCTGCTCGCTGGCCGGATCGGTGATGTCGGCCAGCCGCCCGCCGAACTTGACGCCCGGGAACTCGCGGGTGGAGACGAAATACAGTTCGGCGCGATAGAAGTTGCCGCCGGTGAGGCCGTCGACCAGGGCGCCGAGGACCGGGAGCTCCTCGGCATCGATGCGATGCCGGCCCGGTCCCATACTGGCCATCACCCGGCCGGACTTCACGAACAGCGCCAGCTGGTCCGCGTCGACCTGAGCGCGGCTGTAGCGGCGCAGATTCTGATCCGGCCACTTGTAGATCAACTGATGTTTGCGCTCGTCGGGAACGGCGATGAACTCCCGCTCGAACCAGGCCATGCGCGCCTCCCTCGTCGTGCGGCCCCACCGTCGCACCCGGCGCGGCCGACCCGTAACCGGGCGAGCGTACCGCTATTCATCGGCACCATCAATGACTGAGTTCCCGGTCACGGGGATACTCCACCTGCACGTTTCCAGCGTGTTTCGTTTGTGGCCCGGTATTGAATGTGCCGTTGTTTGACGGTACATTCATGACAGATATGATCGCCGTCACGTGAAAGGTTCACGTCATGACCACAGTTCGACCCCCCGACACGACCGCAGCGGCGGCGGCTCCGGCCGACGCGTTCGCCGCCGAGGACGCGGGCTACCACAAGGCGCTGCGTCCGCGGCAGTTGCAAATGATCGCCATCGGCGGCGCGATCGGCACCGGCCTGTTCCTGGGCTCGGCCGCTCGGCTGCACAGTGCGGGACCTGGCCTGTTCATCGTGTACGCGGTGTGCGGCATCTTCGTGTTCTTCATACTCCGGGCCCTCGGCGAGTTGGTGCTGCACCGGCCGTCCTCCGGCTCGTTCGTGTCCTACGCACGCGAATTCTTCGGGGAGAAACTGGCTTTCGCGGTCGGGTGGATGTACTTCTTCCACTGGTGCATGACCGGCATCGTCGACATCACCGCGATCGCCACCTACGTGCACTTCTGGGGTGCGACGCATGTGATACCGCAGTGGGTGATCGCGTTGATCGCGCTGGCCATCGTGGTCAGCATCAACCTGATCTCGGTGAAGTGGTTCGGCGAGCTGGAGTTCTGGGCGGCGCTGATCAAGGTCGTCGCGCTGGTGGCCTTCCTCGTCATCGGCGTGGTGTTCCTCGCGGGCCGGTTCAAGCTGGAAGGCCAGGTCACCGGACCCTCGGTGATATCGCATCACGGCGGGCTGTTCCCGACCGGGCTGCTGCCGCTGGTGACCGTCACGACCGGTGTCGTATTCGCCTACGCCGCAGTGGAATTGGTCGGCACGGCGGCCGGTGAGACGGAGAACCCGGAGAAGATCATGCCGCGGGCGATCAACTCCGTCATCGCCCGGATCGCGCTGTTCTACGTCGGCTCGCTGGTGCTGCTGGCCCTGCTGCTGCCGTACACCGTGTTCAAGTCCGGCGAGAGCCCGTTCGTCACCTTCTTCTCGAAGCTCGGACTGCACGGGGCCGGCTCGATCATGAACCTGGTGGTGCTGACCGCGGCGTTCTCCAGCCTGAACGCGGGCCTGTACTCCACGGGCCGGATCCTGCGCTCGATGTCGATGAACGGCAGCGCGCCGAAGATCGCCTCGCGGATGTCCAGCACGGGTGTGCCGTACGTCGGCATCCTCGCCACCGGCACCATTGCCCTGCTCGGTGTCGGCCTCAACGCGATGGTGCCGGACAAGGCGTTCGAGATCGTCCTGAACATGTCGGCGCTGGGCACCATCGCCGCCTGGACCGCGATCATCGTCTGCCAGTTGCAGCTGTGGCGCTGGTCGCGCGCCGGACGGGTCGAGCGTCCCTCGTTCCGCCTGATCGGCGCGCCGTACACCAGCATCGCCACCCTGCTGTTCCTGGCCGCCGTGGTGGTGCTGATGGCCACCAGCGACGACGACGTGCAGCGCGGTGCGGTGATCGCCATGGTCGTGGTGGTGGTCCCGGCCTTCGTGATCGGCTGGTTCTTCGCCCGCAAGCGGGTGCAGGCCGTGGCCGCCGAGCGGGTCGGCTACACCGGGCAGTTCCCGGTGCTGGCCGAGCGTCCGCTCGCCGAGGAGGGCAAAGAGTAAGGGGTACGCCGCCGGCTCACGCCGGCGGTAACCGAATTCCGATCCGCCCCGCGTAGCCGCGGGGCGGACCTGTTCCCACGGTGGGGAAATCATGCGGGTGCGCAGCGGACCTACGCAGACCAGAATGAGGGCTCGACTCAACGGTGCCGGGCTCGAGAGGTTCCTATGCCGGACCAATCATCCGATCACACGGTGGCACATCCGTGGGTGGATCGGCGGATGCGCGGCACCGAGGTGGCCGCGAACGATCCGACGTCCTGGGTGCCCCGATACCAGCCCGACGCCGCGGTCCAGGCCAACCCCTGGTCGCGCCGCGTCGTGGTGGAGGCCGGGCCCACCGAACTGCTCGCCCGCCATGCCCCGGCGGCGCTCGCGGATCCGGCGGCCGCGGTGATGCCGGATATGGCCGAATTGTTCGGCGACGCAGTGGAACTGGACGAGAACGGCAATTCCGCTCGGGCCACCCGGGCGCGGGCCGGCGCCTGGCGGCTCGGCGCCGGACTCGTGGAACTCCCACGGGTGCACACGGAGTCGCCGTTGGCGGCGGTGCTGCCGAATCCCGAAGTGCCCGAGGACAAACGGTTCTGCTGGCGCTGTCAGGCGCCGGTGGGCCGCACCGACGGCCACGGCCCCGGGCCGGTGACCGGCGACTGCGCGAAGTGCTCGGCCTCCTTCAATTTCCGGCCCGCGCTGCGGCCCGGTGATCTGGTGGCCGAGCAGTACGAGGTGCAGGGCTGCCTCGCCCACGGCGGGCTCGGCTGGATCTATCTCGCGGTCGATCGCAATGTGAGCGATCGCTGGGTGGTACTCAAGGGATTACAGAATCCCCAGGATTTCGAAGCGCATGTGGTCGAGGTCGCCGAACGTCAATTCCTTTCGGAAGTGACACACAGCGGGATCGTGAAGATCCACAACTTCGTCAAACACCGATCGGTACGCGACGGGGCCGACGGCTATATCGTCATGGAATATGTCGGCGGCCACTCGCTGAAGACGATGCTGGACGAACGCGGGGAACATCGAATTCCCGTGGCGGAGGCCATTGCCTATACGATGGAAATCCTGCCGGCCCTCGATTATCTGCATTCGTTCGGGCTCGCCTACAACGACCTGAAGCCGGACAACATCATGGTCGGCGAGGACGAGGTCAAGCTGATCGATCTGGGTGCGGTCGCGGCGGTGGAATCGTACGGGAGTATCTACGGCACGCCGGGCTATCAGGCGCCGGAGATCATCGAGACCGGGCCGACCATCGCCTCCGACATCTACACCGTGGGCCGCACCCTCGCGGCGCTGGTGCTGGATCTGCCCCGGGACCCCAACGGCAACTTCCTGCCCGGACTACCGGCCCCCGCGGAACAGCCGCTGCTGCAACGCTATCCGGCGCTGTATCGCTGCCTGCAGCGGGCCACCGATCCGGATCCGGCCCGCCGGTTCCCGTCGGCCTATTCGATGCACTCCCAGCTGGCGGGCGTGCTGCGCGCGGTGCTGGCCATCGACACCGGCCGCGAGCATCCTCAGGCCTCCATCGAATTCGGCACCATGCGTGGCGATTTCGGCGTCGAGACGCTGATCGACGGGACCGATCGGATGCTCGACGGCAGTGAGGCCGCCCCGGAACTGGACGCGTTCGCGGTGGCCGCGGCGCTGCCGGTGCCGCTGATCTCGCCCGACGATCCGAGCGCCGCCCTGCTGTCCACCCTGCTGCACAGCGATCCGCGGCATGCGCTGGATTCGCTGCGCCGCACTGCGGATCGCATCGTCACCGGCACCATCGCGGAGCCGGCGTCGTTCGAGCTCGAGGGCACCCTGACCGCGGTGCGCGCGCATCTGGACCTGGGCCAGACCATGCAGGCGTGCGCGCTGCTGGCCGATCTGCGGCCCAAATACGGCGCGGACTGGCGCATCGAGTGGTTCGTCGGCCTCGCGGCGCTGCTCGACGGGTATCACGACCGCGCCTACCGGCACTTCGACGCGGTGCAGACCATGCTGCCCGGCGAGATCGCCCCGACGCTGGCGCTGGCGGCCAGCGCCGAGCTGACCCTGCAGGACCGCGCCGACCGCGGCGCGACCGATGCCGCCGACTGGCACGCGATCGCCGTCGACAGCTATCGGCGGGTGTGGCAGATCAACCACGGGGTGGTCAGCGCGGCCTTCGGGCTGGCGCGGCGGCTCGCGGCCGACGGCGATCTGCTGGGTGCCGTGGCGGTGCTGGACCGGGTGCCCTCGGCGTCCCGGCACTATGCCGTGGCCCATCTCACCGGGTCGTTGTTGCTGGTCTCGCGGCCGGTCTCGGAGATCACCGAGGCCGATATCGCGACCGCCGCGGCGCGGCTGGCCGCGCTGCCGGGCGAGTTGCGGACGGTCCCGCTGCGGGTCGTGGTGGTCGGCGCCGCCCTGGAATGGGTGCGGGCCGGCGGCCAGCCGTCCCGGCCGGACGCGAGCCTGCTCGGATTCCGGTTCAGCCTGCCGGAACTGCGCCGCGGCCTGGAGACCTGCCTGCGCTCGCTGGCGCGGACGGTGCCCGAGCCGGCGCATCGCTACCGGCTCGTCGATCTGGCGAATCAGGTCCGGCCGCGCACCCGTTGGTGAGCGGCCGGGCGGTCAGAACTCCGCGGCATCGTCACGCTGCCGCAGCCGCGTGACCAGCGTGACGATCGGCGGCACGGCGAACAGCACCAGCAGCAGCCAGTACCCGCTGCCGAACAGGACGGCCAGCACGATCGCGAGCACCACGATCGCCGCGACCGCGGTCGCGGTGGCCGGCAGGGGATTACCGGGGGTGTGCGGCGCCGGCGGGGGAGCCTCCGCCGCCGGCAGATCGGTGAACAGCGGGGCCAGGTCGGCCCTGGTGTCCGCCGCGGCCGCGAGCGCGGCCCGGCGGTCGAATTCCGGCAGCGCGAGCCGGCCCGCGCTGAAATGCTGGGACAGTTCCCGGAGCGCGCGTTCCCGTTCCGCGACACTCACCCGTACGCTCGGCAGGTCGGTCATGCGAAAAAGCGTAGACGGCTCCGCGCCGCGCGCATTTCCACGGACGGGAAGTCCACTCGCGGCGATATTTTCGAGCAATTTCCGTGCTGAAAAACGGAAGTCCGAGGAAACGTGTTCTCGTCCTCCCTCCGCCGATGGCCGACACTCGTTTCGGTGTGGTTTCCTGTACGTATGCAGCGGGGTGACGAATACACGATCGATGAACTCGCGCGGGCCGCCGGGACGACGGTCCGCAGTGTGCGGGTCTACCACGAGCGCGGCGTGCTACCGCCGCCTCAGGTGAAGGGGCGGACGGGGTTCTACGGGCCGGATCATCTGAACCGGGTACGCACCATCAGCCGGCTGCTGGACCGCGGGATCAAGCTGAACGGCATCAAGGAACTGCTCAACGCGTGGGACCGCGGTGACGACCTCGGCCACATCCTCGGGGTCGCCGATACACCGGAAACCGCCGGTACGCCGGACAACGGCACGATCACCGCCACCGAGCTGGAGCAGCGCTACCGCGGCGTACCCAGCGGGCTGGCCCGGGTCGTCGCGCTCGGCCTCTACGAGCCGGTGGACGCCACGATGTACCGGGTGGCCGACCCGCAGCCGGTCCGGGCCCTGGACCGGATGGTCGACGTGGGCGTCCCGGTCGCGGAGGCGCTGCTCGAGATCGAGAAGCTGCACGCCGACTGCGATCGTGTCGCGCGCCGGTTCGCGGACCTGTTCCAGCGCACCGGCTGGGTCGCCTACCAGCAGTCCGATCGCGGCCCCACCGACCGGGCGATCCTCCAGGCGCAGCTGGACGTGATCCGGGCGGCGCCGGTCCAGGCCGGATCCGAGCTGATCGGCCGGTTGCTCACGCACTATCTGCAGCAGGACAGCGACGTCGCGGAGACCCTGGCGCAGGCCTGACCACGGCTGTCGCGGGTGCTCCGGCACCCAGGCTCCCAGCAGTGGGAAAATCCCGTCGACAACGTGCCGCTGAGTAGCGGTACATTAATCGGGTACAACCTCCGTGACGGCCTGACGGGTAACGGCACACACGGAGGCCCCCAGATCGACACGGAGTCCCTGATGAGCAACAGCACCGCAGGCCCGACCTTCATCCGACGAACCTTTTCCAGTCTTCGCGTCCTGGCACTGCTGGTAGCGGTCGTCGCGTCCGTACTCGGCGTCGGCCTCGGCCTCGGTGGCATGTCGACCCGCGCCGCCGCGGGCGGCCTGCCCTGCCAGTGGGCCGGTGACGACTACGACCAGGGCGCCACCGTCTACGCCGGCGGCTGGTCCTTCACCTGTGGCGTGGCCTTCCCGGGTGTGCGGTGGAACCGCGCCCCCGCGCCGGGCCACCACAGCACCGTGCCGAATCCGGGCGCGGACGAGTACGCGGCCAACGGTTTCAGCCTCGGCGCGTGGCAGCCGGGCACCTCCTTCTTCGACTTCTGCGTCGCCGATGCCGTGATGTCCGGCGCCGACTACGTCTTCGAGGCGGTGCCGTTCAACAACAGCGTGTTCTGGCGCGCGGTCGGCGGCATCAACCAGTGGTCCGATGCGAACCGGCACCAGTACCAGTGGTGGAGCGGCCGGTCCTGCGTCGACGGCATCCTGATGTAGCAGAACCCTTCTCCCGGAACGGAATCCGGGTGGCGGATCCCCGGCGGTGGACCTACTTAAGTAGGTCCACCGCCGGCTGCGGATGCGCGCTCGGCCCGAAAGGAGCACAATCGTCTTTCCGACGTGGGGAAAGACGGGCTGCGATTGATGGGATGCGTAACACTCTGGATGCAGATGTCGCTCGACGGTTTCGCGGAGGGCGCCGATCAGCAGGTGCACTGGCCCGTCGTCGACGAGGAACTGTGCGCCTCACATCTGGACGAATTGCGCGCCGCCGATCTGTTCCTCTACGGCCGTAAGACCTTCGACATCATGGCGGGCTTCTGGCCCACGGCCGACCGCGACCCCGCGATCTCCCCGTTCTACGTCGACTTCGCCGCCTGCTGGAAGCAGAAGCCGAAGCTCGTGTTCTCCCGGACCCTGCGCCGCGCGGACTGGAACACCCGGGTGGTCGCCGACCGGCTGGTCGCGGAGGTGTCGGCGCTGCGGGCCGAATCCGGGCTGCGGATGGTCCTGTTCGGCGGCGCCGAGATCGCCTCGGAATTCCTGCGGCACGGCCTGGTCGACGAGTACCGGCTGTTCGTCCATCCGATCCGGCTCGGCGGCGGGGTGCCGCTGTTCCCGGCCACCGTCGACACCACCGGTCTGCGCCTGGTCGACGTCACCACCTTCGACAGCGCGGTCGTCGGAATGCACTATCGCCAACCGGCTTCCGCGGCTTAGCGGTTCTCGGCCGTGACCCCGGACCGGGCGGAGGTCCGGGCCCGGCGACCGGAAACAGCTGGATGATCATTGTGGGCCCGGTGCGCGGCCGGTCGTGATGCCCGGTGTGAAACGACTATTCGCGGGCGTTCGGCCCGCGCGTCGACTAACTTCGGTTAGTTGTGGCGGTAGGTGGTGATGACATTCCCGCAGCGGCCGCCGGTGGATTCATCGGCAGGAAGCTGGAATTGGACCGGCTCGATGCCCTGCTGTCCGGGGGCGCCCGGCTGATCACACTCACCGGTCCCGGCGGCATCGGCAAGACCCGGCTGGCGGCGGAGGCGGCGGGCCGGGTGCATCGGCGCGATCACGTCCCGGTGTTCTGGGCGGCGCTGGCCGAACTCGTGGCCGGCTCGGTCATCGAGGAGACGGTGCGCTCGGCGGCGTCGATCGATCCCGCGGCCGGGCATCGGATGGAATCGGGGGTGCCGTCGGTGACCGGCGGCGACCCCGAGGATCATCGAATCCTGGTGCTGGACAACTGCGAACACGTCCTCTACGAGGTCGGCGCGACCATCACCGCGTTGCTGGAGGCGGTGCCCGGCCTGACCGTCCTGGCCACCAGCCGGGAGCCGATCGGCTGGGTGGACGAGTATCTGGTCGCGGTGCCGCCGCTGTCGGTGGCGCATTCGGTGCAGTTGTTCCAGCAGCGGATGCAGCTCACCGGCCGCACCGTCACCGACGAGGACCAGTGGGAGGCCATCGAGGACATCTGCCGGCGCGTCGATCACAATCCGCTGTTCATCCGCCTCGCCGCCGCCCGGCTGCGGTATCAGCCGCCGGCGACGGTACTGCGCGAACTCAGCGGCGATCACGACGATCAGCGGTTGCGCTGGTCGCACGGCCCGCGGCTGGGGGTCGAGGCGCGCCACCGCGGCGTCTACGACGTGGTGGCCTGGTCCTTCGATCTGTGCGGCCCGCAGGAACAGCTGCTGCTGGAACGGTTGTCGACGTTCGCGGCCGGCTACGTCACCGACGACGAGCAGACCCTGCGCAACGGCATCACCGCCGAGGCCGCCATCGCGGTGTGCGCGGACGAGGAACTGCCCGCGGCGGTGGTGCAGTCGCTGCTGGAGCGGCTCGCCGAATGTTCGCTGCTGTCCACGCATCTGAGTTCCGATGTCGCGCAGTGGTATCTGGTGGAGAGCGTGCGAGTGTTCGCGCGGGACCGGCTGTCCCGGCGCGACCCGGACGACGCCGCCCGCACCGCCGCCCGGCACCGCCGCTACTGGCGCGACAAACTCGTTGCGGGACAATTCGTCTGGGACAAGCCGCAGGACCAGACCTGGCTGGACCGATCGCAGTCGGGCTGGGACGACATCTTCGTGGCGGTCGAGAGCGGGCTCGGCGATCCGGTCGAGGCGGTGGTCGGACTGGAGATAGCCACCGCGCTGCTGTGGATGTGGGTTCCGTTCGTGACCGTCGACGGGCCGGCGCTGACCCGGCTCACCGAGCACGCGCTGACCGCCACCGCCCCGGCGGGTCTGGCCTCGCTGGATCTGCGCCTGGGCGCGATGGCGGTCCTGGGCTGGATCGCGTTGTGGGAGGGCCGGGTCGGCGCGGCCGGCCGGCTGCTCGACGCGGCCGCCACGGCCTGCGGCCCGCTGCCGCCGGACTGGCGCGAGGCGCCGGAGCGGGATATGGGCCTGCCCGCGCCGGTGGAGTGGATGTGGGGGACCGAGCTGATGCTGACCCGCCGCGACACCCGCGCGGTCGCGGTGCTCGCGCGGGCCCGGGACAAGTTCACGGTGTCCGGGGACCGGACCGGGTCCGAGGTCAGCGCCATGCTGGTCGCCATCGCCTCGGCCTTCACCGCCGAGGGGCCGGTGGCGCTGGCGGCCACCGCGAACTATCTGGAGCGGGCGCGGGCGTCGGGCTCGGATCTGACCCGGGCCTGGGCGATGCTCGCGCGCGCGGTCGCGCTGGCCAAGAACGGCCGCACCGAGGAGTCCTTCGACCTGACCGGCGATGTCCTGGAACATCATCTGATCGACGGCGACATGTGGACGGCCAGCCTCGCGGTCGGCGCCCGTATCGCGGCGATGACGGCCGAACTGGCCGGATACGCGGCCGCCGACGCCGGCGGCGGGCCGGAGGCGCTGCGGGTCGCGACCCGGGTGGCGCAACTGGTGGGCGCCCTGCGCACCTGTCACCGGGTGATGGGGGTGGCGATCGATCAGATCCCGCTGCTGTCCATCGAGATCGAGCTGGCCGCACAGGTTTCCGCGGCGCTGCTGGGTGCGCCGGCGTACGCGGCGGCGGAGAACCAGGGCGCGCGGCTGCGGCCGGAATTCGATCAGCTGCGGCAGTACGGGCTGCAGCCGCAGTCCGCCGACGAGGCGTTCACTGCCGACGAGCCCACCCGCTGGACGGTGCTGTCCCGGGCCGAGCGCGATGTCGCGATCCTGGCCGCGGCGGGCTGGTCCAACAGCGCCATCGCGGCCCGCCGCCGCAGTTCCGTGCGCACGGTGGACGCTCAGGTGGCCACCATCCGGCAGAAGCTGATGATCAACTCGCGCACCGAGATCGTGGGATACGTGCCCGCGGACCTGGCCGAGCGGATGCGGTTGGAGGCGCAGCGCCGGCCCCGCCGCGGTACGCGGCGCGCCGGAACCGGCTAGGACCCGGCGCACCGCGGTCAGTGCGAGCCGAGAAAGAAGTTGTGGAGGTTGTTCAGCGCCGCGTCGACCGGGTTGCTCGGCGGCGGGGGCGGAGCGACCGGCGGCGGGACGACCGGCTGGCCGTTGTCATAGCCGTTGCCGGTGCCGTGGCCGACCTGGCTGCTGTCCCGGTTGCCCACCCCGCTGCCGTGCAGCGTCCCGTTCTGGTCGCCGACGACATGGCTGTTGCCGTTCTGGTCGCCGACGACGTGACTGCTGCCGTTCTGGTCGCCGACCGCGTGGCTGTTGCCGTGACTGTCGCCGACGCTGTAGCCGTTGCTCCCGCCCACGTTGCTGTGCCCGCCCCCGAATCCCCCGGTGGCGAACGACACGCCCTTGAAGCCGGCCGGAACCACCACCAGCGACCCGGCGATGGCGGTGGCGACCGCGATTTTCTTGGCTCTGTTAGAGAGGGCCATGACTGCTTCTTCCCTGTGCTGTGCCGGCCGGCTCGGAGTCGGTGTTCCCGAGCCGTTCATCGTGCCGTCAGATAACGGTACATCGAATGTGGAGCCAATGTGCGATGACTACCCAGTGCTGGGAATGACCGATACTCGGGTCTGAACGGACGTTTCGTGAGAAGTGGGGTGTTGCGCGGATGGGTGTGAACGACCCGCACTTCCACGAGGTCGAGCTCGTGCCGCCCTCGCACGCGTCGTCCGGTCTCAAACAGCTGACCGCCCTGGTCGAGGCCTGGCTGCAGGATTCGGTCGATCTGCTCGGCCGGGACGATCCGAAGAAGCCCCCGGACCTGATCGGGCAGCTCGTGGACGGGAAGCTGGCGACCGAGAGCGCCGGGCAAGCCCAGATGGCCAGCGACTACGGCGACAAGAAAGCGCAGCTCACGGCGCTGACGACCAAGCTGACGACCCAGGACGACGGGGTTCGCACCAAGACCTACGAGGCCGGGCAGATCGCGAACGACACCTGGACGACGATCAAGGGCCGGATCGACGATCTGAAGGGCGTCCTGACCGATCCGAAGAACAACGAGGCGGTCCAGGATCCGGACACGCACGCATGGTATCTACCGGCCGCGACCGAGGCGAGGGTGCGGACCGCCCTGCTCACGTGCGTCACGGATGTCTCCCACGATCTCGACACTGCTTGGAACAAGTTCCAGGCCTATGCCCAGGCCGTCGCCGATGCCAATCCGGAGAGTCACGGCGGCTCGGCGCCTCCGCCGTCGGATGCCTCCGGTGAGCCGACGGGTGGCCCGGTCACGGCCGAGGAGATCTCCGGCGGACAGAAGGTCACGGCCAAGGCGATCTACGACTATTTGATCGAGCACTACCACCTGACGCCCGCGCAGGCCGCCGGCATCGTCGGCAATATGCAGACCGAGTCCAGTTTCAACACCGGCGCCTGGAATTCCGCGGAGGGCGCGCTCGGCCTGTGTCAGTGGGAGGGTGGCCGGTTGTCGGCGCTGAAGGCATACGCCAAGGCGCAGGGCAAGCCGATCACCGACTGGCAGACCCAGGTCGATTTCATGATGAGCGAGATGCACGGCGGCGAATCGCAGGCGTGGTCGGCACTGCAGTCGGCGGGTACGCCCGCGGCCGCCGCGGCCGCCTTCGATCAGTACTACGAACGCAGCGCGGGTACCTCACGCAATCAGCGGATGGCGAACGCGACCAATCTCGCCTCCCAATTCGCCACCGTCGCGGCGTGAACCCGGCGGCTCCGCGGCTGCCCGGCTCACCGACCGAACTTGCCAATTGTGGGAAAGGTGTCGGCAAGCTCGTTGTTGCATGATGTTCATCGACCAGTGTTACCCGTGATTTCCGGACCGGATCTCCAGCGGTATGGGAACGAGGAGATCGCGTGATTCGGCAAGCCCTGTCGGGGTGATCCGATGAATTTGCCGTCAGATTTTCCGATGGGTCTGGCAGAGGCCGTGCTGGGGCCGCGGCTGCACGGGCACCCGAACGGGCTGCGGGGAGTCGGCGATGGGTGGTCGGCCTCGGCGGAGTCGCTGAAAGCGCATGCCACGGAGCTGGATTCCGCGATCGCCGCGCTGGGTTCGGCGGGCTCCGGCGCCACGGTTTCGGGGATCGTCGCAGCGGCCGAGCAGCAGGCCCGCGAGATCCGGCAGATGGCCGACTACGCCGACAGCATGGCGAAACAATGCTACGAGGTCGCCAACGATATCGAGTTCGGCCTGCTGACGTGGGACGGCATGGCGGTCGTGATCGTCACCAACCTGGCGGTCGACGCGCTGATGCTGCAGGCGGGAGCGATGAAGGCGGCGGCCGATCGCACGGCTGCCCGGACCGGGTGGCAGCGATTCTTCCTGCAACTGCTGGATCGGATCTTCGGGAAAGGCCTGACCTATCAGGCCACTCGGGCCGGAATGCTCGTACATGCCACGGTGGCCGGCGGGGTCTGGATGGGCGCGGTCCAGCTGGGGGCGGAGGAGATCCAGATCCTGGAGGGGCACCGGGATCACCTGGACATGGCGCCGATCCGGCAGGGAATTCTGGCCGGCGCCGCAGGCGGCCTCGGCGGCGCGGCGGTGGGCATGCTGGCGGGACCGTCGCTGATGCGCTTCGTGGCCGCCCGGATCGAACGCCCGGTGCTCGCGACGGTGCTGTCGACGCTCACGGTGGCGGCCCTGGGCGGTGTCGGTGGCGCGGCCGCGATGGCGGCGGTCGAGGTGAAGACCGGGCAACTCGAATCCTTCTGGAGCAAGGAGACGCTGCACCTGCTGATGACCGGCTTCGCCGGCGGTGTGGTCGGTAGTTCGGTGCATGCCGGGGGCGCCGTGCACGCCGCGAATGCCGGAAATGCCGCGAGTGCCACGGGTGTCGGGGGCGCCACGACGAACACAACTGCGCCGCCGCGGGTTTCGCAGCCGACCGGCGAACGGATCGTGATCCCGGACGAGTCGTCGATCGACAAGAACTTCTTCGCTCGCGTTCCAGCGGGAGCGCGCGAGAATGGTTCTGTGACAACGGATTCGGTGTCACCGGGCGGTGTGGTCGCCGATACCGCCCACGACGGCGCCGCAGCGGTTCCGGGCTCGCGGCCCGCCGCCGGCGATCCGAAGTCGACTGCCCCACCGGAAAAGTCGATTCCGACTGCGGCGGCCGAAGACTCCGGGCCGGTATCCGCCCAGCCCGACACCGGGGCCGGAGAACCGGGCAATCCCGCACCGCTTGCCGAAACTCCTACGAACACAGGCACTGTCGAGGTCGTACGCCCGAACGACAGCGGTACGGCGGATGTTCCGGCCGGCCCTGCACCGAGATCCGAGGTGGTGCGATCGCCCGACCCGGTGACGACACCCGACAACAGCGGGCCCGATGCGGTGACCACGACCCCGCCGGTGAACGCGGACCCGAGGCCCGGCGCGAACGAGCGGGCGCCCCAGCGGCCGGCCGCGCGGCCGGAGGTCACCGCCGAAACAACCACGCCCGCAGCGGTTGTGGCTTCCGATGCGCAGGCACCGCGACGCACCGGCGCGACGACCGCCGAGCCCGATGCCGAAACGGCCCGTGCCGGAACCACTGTCGAGTCCGGCGAACCCGGTACGGAGCCGGCCGGTGCCGTCGACGAGACGGCAGAGGTCGCGGTGGACGACGATGCGCCGACGCAGCACACCAGGGCCGAAGACGATGGGGCCACACCGACTCGCGGCCCCCGGCCGGGTGCCGAGGAGGGTGACGGCGTCGCGCCGACTCGCGGCCCCCGGCCCGGCTCCGAGGAAAGTGGTCGCGAACATCCCGTAGGCGAGGAGAACGAGGCCGAGCAGACACCCGCGGCGGTGCTCGTATCCGATGCGGAGCAATCGGCTGGGGAGGTCGAACAGCGCCCCGCGAACCGGTCCGCCCGGTCGGCCACCGAGGTCCGGTCTGTCACCGAAACACTCACGCGGACAGGGGATTCGGCACAGCAACCCGTTCCGGCCGGAGTGGGTGCGGTCGCGGCCGACACGCCGCGGGGCCGGGCTCCGGCTGTCGGCGCAGGCCCGGCCGGCGGTGATGCCCCGCCGGCCGGAGAGGTAGCCGGCCCGGCCCGCGCCGGTGACGAGGTGTCGGGTCGTGAGACCGGGGTGGCCCGGCCGCGGCCCGAGGAGAATCCGGGTGTGCGACCGGAGCGCGGTGACGGTTCCGATTCCGGGCCCCGCGATACCGGTTCCGGCCGCGACGACACCGGCGGTGGTCGCCCGGACCGGGAGCAGTCCGCGGGGCGTGACGACGGGACGGCCCGTACCGGTGAGTCGCGGGACAATTCCGAGGAGGAGGCGGGCCCGCAGCACGAACGCGGCGATTCGGACAGCGGTACAGCGCGCGGCGCCCATCCGGACCCGGACGAGCCGGGTTCGCCCGAATCGCTCGCGGACCATTACCGAACGCAGGCCGAACAGGTTCTCGAGGATTTCGGCGCGCGCGACTGGGGATCGGTGTCCGACGAACAGTTGTCGGACATGCTGCTGCACGGTGACGACCAGGAAGCGATGCTGGCCGTCCTGGAGGCCATCCGGCGCGAGGACGGCAAGGTGCTGCGGTGGACACAGGTGATGGGCACGCTGGCGATGGTGGACGGGCACCCCATCGATATGCGGGCCGGGGAGGGCAAATCGCTGGTATTTCTGGCGGCCGGCGCGTTGACGGCACGGCGTACCGGATTCGTCCACGTGTACACCACACTGGATTCCCTGGCCGGCCGGGACTTCCAGCATTTCGCCCGCGTCCTGGGTAAATACGGCTTCGACGTCTCGCGAATGCAGAGCGACGGACCCAATGTCCAACCGCGGGACGGACATCCGGGCATCGCCATCGGCCTGCTCGAGGAACTGGCGTTCGCCGAGATGAAGGGCTTTCCGATCTCCGGTGAGCATGTCCTGATCGACGAAATGGATGCGGCGCTGGTACACAGCCGCTCCAGTTTCATCATCTCCGACGGTGTCGGCGCACAGGCCGACGTGGCGACCGGGCACCAGGTGGAGACGGCGAAGAAATTCCTGGAGGAACTGCTCGGCAACGATGCCCACGGCACGCGGATCCCGAATGCCGAGAAGATCCTGTCCGAGGCGGATTTCGGGCGCGCGCCGGGACAGGTGGGTGGTCCGGCCCGGCTGACCCCGGAAGGTTCCGCCAAGGTCCAGGAGTATCTCGGACGGGAGATGACTCCCGCCGAGCAGCATCGGCTGGCGATGGCCGCCTCGGCGAAATGGGAGTTCGTGAAGGGCGACCACTATCTGGTGTTCGACCACCCCGAACGCGGCAAGATGATCGTCATCCTGAACGAGTCCGGCAAACCGATGATCGATGTCGCGAAATCCTCCGAGAGCCGCTGGAACAACGGGCTGGCACAGGCGGTCGAGGCCGAGGAGGCCGCGGCCGGTGTGCAGATCCGAGCCGATTCGGATTCCTCGCAGAGCCGTACGGTGCCGGAGTTGATGGCGAGAATGGAGACCAAGGTAGGGGCGTCGGGCACGAACGAGGACGTGCAGCCGAATCTGGTGAACGATTTCGGCACGAAGGATGTCGTCAAGATTCCCGCGTTCCAGGCGTCCCAATTGCTGGAAGCGGTGCCGTGGGCGGTCGAGACGCACGCGGAGAAAGTGGATCTCGTTCTCGGGGATATCCAGCTCATGCACGAGAGCGAGCGACCGGTCCTGGCGATCTGCCCGCGCAACAGCGATGTCGCGAGATACAAGACCGGGCTGGACGATCTCGGCGTGGAGAGCGTCGCCGTCGACGGTGACTGGTTCCTGGCGCACCATGCCACCTGGGAAGAGGATCTGCAGGCGATCTTCGACGAGGCCGGTGGCAAGGGCAAGGTCCTGATCATCAATCTGCAGGGTGCGCGCGGAGTGGACATCCCGGTGTCCCCGGAGGTGAACGCGCTCGGTGGCCTGCACGTGATGATCACCAGCTGGTCGGCCGCGGATCCGGTGCTCGCCAAGACGAATTTCATCCAGGCGGCGTATCGCACCGCGCGCAACGGCGGCAACGGCAGTGTGCAGGTGTACATGTCGAAGGACGATCTCTTCCTGTCCCCCGACCCGAACGTGCAGATCGCGGTCATCCAGTATGCCGATGCCGCAACGGAATACAGTGTCGACCCGACCCGGGAGGCGCGCCACGGCCTGGAAGCGGCGGAGCTCGGCGTGCGAAAACTGGTGCCGACGATCAATCCGGATGTCGAGCACACGATTCCGCTGTTCAACGGGGCCGACCGGCAACAGCCCAACGCGCCGCCGATCGCGATATCCGGTGCCGCCGTCACCGATCGGCGACCCGACGCGCCGCCGGACGTGACACCCGTTGCCGTTCGGCAAATCAACGCGCCGCCGGCCACGACATCCGGCGCCACCACTGCCGATCAGCCGGATTCGCCGACGGAACAGACTGCGCAGCAGGTCGTTTCGCCGGACGGAAAGCCGGTGCCGGCCGATGCCGATACCGCCCCGAACACGTCGCAGGTGGTGGCCGACGGTACCCGGGAGGCCGACTCGCCGGGCACTCCGGACGGCGTCGGCGAGAACACCTCGTCCCCGGACCGGCTTTCCGGGCACGGTGCCGCACGCGACGACGCACCCTCGGCCATTGCGGCACAGCATGATTCGAGTACACCGCCGCGAGACGATCCGGCGGCAGCTGCCACAGCCGCACCGGACTCGCCGCCGACATCCGCGCCGGGCCGGTCGGCGCCCGGATCGGGAAATCCGGCGGAACCCGATGCGTCCGAACCGGACTCGGTCACCACCGAAGCCGCTGCGGCGGGCACCGGGCAGTCCGAAGGGCCTCGGGCCGCGGTGGTGGCCGACGCGGAGCCGGACGATTCCCCGGTGGCAGAAGATCCGTCCACAACGGCGGCGGAGCGCACCACTGTGGCGGTCGGGCCGGGCCGGGCACATCCGGACGCCTCGGAAATCGTTGCTACTGGCGATGATTCGACTCGAGTTGACACCTCGCCCGCCGAGACCGAGGGTGCGCCGGCCGCGCCGTCGGCAGTCACCGATCTCGAAATCCTGGGCGCGCTACTGGCACCCACGCAGGACACCGAGCTGGCGGCGCAGCTGTCGGTGACCCTCGCCGAGTTGCGCGACATCATGGCGTCGTTCGCCCGCAGACTCGGCGTTCGCCCCACCCGCCCCGCGCTCGCCGCCGCCGCGGTGCAACGCGGCCTCCTGCACGTCACCCTGCCGGAGCCGAGACGCCGGGCCGCTCAGGAACTGTCCGCCGAGGAATTCGCGATTCTGGCACTGTTCGCCGAGGGTGCGTCCGGTGCGCAGGTGGCGCAGGCGCTCGGTACTTCTCCTCAGCTGATCCGAGCTCACCTCGCCGAGATCGAGCGGAAGCTGGAAACCCGGCATCTGGTGCATTCGGTCGCGGTCGTCTCGGCCGCGGGCCTGTTCGACGGGCTGCTGCCCGCGGCCGGCCGGTCCGCCGACGAGCAGCTGGGTGAGGCCGAGACACAACCCGTTCCGAGCCTGTCGGCGACGATCGCCACATTGCCGAGCATGTTGGCGGCGACCGCCCACGAACTCGGGGCATCGCCGGACCGTCCCGCGCTGGCGGCCGCCATGGTGCAACGCGGTCTGCTACAAGTGGATGCGTCGGAGACGGCACGTGCGGTCATCGAGGCGTTGTCCGCAGCGGACTTCGTGATCCTGGCCTTGGCAGCCCAGGACCTGGACCCGGAGCAGACAGCGCAGTTGCTGGGTGTGGCGCCCGAGATCGTCCGGAATCGCACGGCCGAGATCGTCCGGAAGCTGCCCGCGGGTAGCCGCGTGGGTTCGATGGAGGGCCCTGCCGCTGCGGAAACCGCTGTCGCGATGGACGATCGGGAGCCGGTCCGGCAGTTCGTCCCGGTCGCCGGGAGCCGTGGTTCCGCCGATCCCCCGACGCCTCAGGGGTTTTCGCGCAACGGGTTCGACGGGGACGACCCGATCACGCCCACGGCGTCCGAACTCCGGGATCTCGTCGCCGGCGGGGACGAGCGCGCGATCGTGGAGCTCGAGCGGTGGTTCGCGGCGGCGATCGCGGAGGCCGGCCGAGCGTGGGCGGCGGAGCAGAGTCGGCTGCTCGGAGATCTGCGCGGGGCGATACCGACGGATCCGTTCGACCGCGAGACAACCGTGACCGGCGGCGACGCAACCACATCCGAGCAGCCGTTCGACATGGGCGAGGTGATCAGGAACTGCGCGATTCAGGTCTCTCGCGTGTTCCGTGCCCTTCACGGCACCACCCTCGCCGGACCCGAACCCGACGACACCGATCCGGCGTGGGCGGCGGAGGGCAACTGGCGGATCTTCGAGGACAGCATCGGTGCCCAGCTCGCGGAGACCGGGCCGCGGCCTCGGCCCGGTAGTGCCGATCCGATGGCCGCTGTCGCCGAGGACATCCGGTCCGGTAAGGACGGCACCGACACCGCCGTCGTCGTCGTCGACGACGGCCGGAAAGCCCATGCCTACCTCATCACGAATGTCGAGGGCGCACTGCTCGTTTTCGACACCCTGATCGATCAGCCGGATCCGGATATCCCGCGCGTCCGCAACTATGACGGTGACCGAAACGGCGACAACGCATGGCAACCCCGTTACCGGAATTTCCGGAAAGCCTTCGTCGCCCGTTACCGGACCACCGACGGTGTGCTCGTTCACGTTCCCGAGCGGGACGGCGATCACGTACCGCGGATTCGTGAACCGGAGATCAGCACGATCGCGGGCGAGCCCGGTGCGGACGAAGGTTCCGCATTCTGGCGTTTCGTGCGGGCCGACCGGAGCTTCCGCCGGCTCATGGAAGCGGGCCTGGTCACGGATGCGGGTGACCGGATCATGGAGTCGTCCATGCCGTTGCTGCTCCTGGAGCAGTCCGGTCCGGGGGTGGCCGGCGTGGTCGCGATGGCGAACCAGATCGCGCATATGGTCGCCGCGCCGGTCTCCGGATACATGGCGGATTTCCACGAGATCCGACGGACGCTGCGTGTCAGTCAGGCGATGGGTTTGGCGGCCGCGACGACCGCCGGCACCGCCGTGGCCACCGGTTCTCCGTACATGATCCCGATCCTCGTCGGCACGGGATTCGTCGAGGCGTTCGCCACCACTCTCTATACCGCCAGCTCCGGCCGGGCTCGCAAAGCGATACTGGGCGACGACGAGGAACTACAGCGAGGTCAGGCCCGCTTCAGCTCCAATCAGCAGAACCTGACACGAATTGCGGGGACGAGTCTCGGCCCCATCCTGCTGAGGGCCGCCAACTTCCTTCCCTTCGTGATCAACGGGGCGTCCTACGTATGGAACCTGGCAACCCTGGCGAATTTGCGAAGTATTCCGGTCACGAGCCGGCCCGATATGGAGAAGCTCTGGACCAGTTTCCGGACCGGTCTTCGCGTCGGCGCCGAAACCATTCGCAGCAACCGGGTGCTGCAGGACACCAGCATCAATCAGACCGTTTCCAATCTGTACCTGGGAATGGGATCGCTCTACCTGAACTCGACGATCGCGAACTCCGGCCTCCCCGGGTGGCAGGTCGGAGCGGCATTGCTGCTGATTCCGGTCGGAGGTCTGACCGGGAACTCGGTACCCACGAAGTGGCTGGAGAAGGCCGGAATCCAGACGATGATGTCCGTCCGGCTGCTCGGCCTGGTGGGGACGGCCGTGGTGCAGGCGACCACCACGAATCCCTGGTTGGCCGCGGGAGCGTTGGGTGCCGGATGGACGGGACTGGGCGCGGGCGGTGTCGCCGTGAGTACCTACCGCAACCGCGTCATCCCGATGGAGGTGTGGGGGCGAGCGACGTCCCTCAACACCGTGGGGAACCGGGCCGCCTCGGCGCTGGGCGGCGGCTTCGCCGGCGCCATGCTGTCGATCATGGGTGCACAGCCGGTGGGCTGGACCATCGCCGCGACCTTCGGCACCGCCGCGGCAGCCACCCTGGCACGGCAATACCGGGCTGCGGAGCGTCTCCGGGACCTGTTCCGCCGGCGGCGGAAGGTCGCCGAGGCATTGCTGACCTGTATGGAGCAGGTCGCGGCGGTGGCAGCTGCGGTCGGTATCCGCGGCGCGGCGAAACTTGAACCAGGGCAAGACAATTGGCGCCACCTCCGGAATGCTCTCACGCCCGGCGCCGCGCTCGCCGGCCGCGCCCGGTTCATCGCCGCCGACCTGCGACCCGGTCCCGACCCGCTCGCCCACATCATCGAGGACGTCCGGGCCGGCCGCGCGGAGGCCGCCGTAGTCCTGCTCGACAGCGGTGTCGACCACGGTGACACCATGCATTCCTACTTCGTCACCAAGGTGGGGGACGAGGTCGTCGTCTTCGATACCAATGTCGAGGAACCCGAGCGTGCCGACTCCGGAGACCCCGATGCCGCCGCGGACGAACCACGTCGCATTCCGCGGGTCCGCATCTACGACCCGCTCGCGGGGTCCGGTGAGCAGGGCGAAGACGGCGAGGAGCCACACATCCCGTGGAAACAATCCTTCGGGCACATCGAAGAGGCCTTCGTCGCCTACTTCGCCCTCGACGACGAGGACAATCTCGTACCGAGTGAGTACGGATCCGACTCGGGTGCGAGACCACGCGAGGGCAAGATCACCGGCCGGCCGCCGGCACTCACCGGTGGGGGGATCTTCGGCGATATCGCGGCAGCGCTGGCGGTCTACCCGGCGTCCGCCGCGGCGGACGATGCCGGCGCGGCGCAACCGGATGCGGTGGGGCCCGGATCGTCTGCGGAACAGGCCGATTCGGACGCGAGCCCGCCGACGTCCGGTGCCGGAGGTGGCGGGAATTCCGGGGGAACGCCGGCCTCCGGTTCGGAGATGCCGGACGGGTGGAGCGAGTTCGAACCGTCCGCTGAGCTGGCGGACGCGGTCGCCGCCCTCCGCAATGTGGCCGGGCAGAGCACCGAAGCGGCCTCGGCCGCACGGCATGTGGTTGCCGAGCGCGCCGCGGCGGAGCTGGTGGCGGCGACGGTGGAACAGGGTGGCCGGCAGCTGCGGCCCGGATGGGTGCTCGCCGACGGCGTCTCGCCCCGGCTGGAGCTGTTCGTGCCCGTCGGCGTGGTGTCACCGCTGTCCGGTGCGGTACGAGAACGCCTTGCCGAGAATGGATTCGAGGTGGTCGAGCGCCGGATCGACATCCGCTTCGATGGCGACGGCCGTGGCCGGGTGCTGGTGTCCGACGATCCGGCGACACCCATCCGGCAACAGGAACAGGTGCAGCGGCTGCGCCGAGCCCGGGAACAGCTCGATCGAATGCCTTGGGCGAGCGACGAATCGGCCGCCTCCGGCGAATGGACCGAATCGTCCGCGGCGCCCGGCCACATCGATCCGGCGCGCGCGGCCTGGGTCGCCGCCGTGGAGAACGGGATTCGCTCCTTCACCACCGAATACGGTGCGACGCTGGACGATCTGCTCGCCGCGCCGTCGTGGTCGCTCACGCAGGAGCGCCGCAGCCGGGAGCTGCTGCATCGCCTGGAGATGTTGCAGCGGTATCGCGTCGAGGCGCGGACGCAGGCAGCGGCGGCCGCCGCCGGGACCGTACTGCCCGCGCCCGGCGCGCCGGGCGCGGGCAGTACGCAGATCGCCGAGGACGGCGTGCTGCGCGTGTCCGTACCGTTGGCGTACCCGTGGACCGTGTTCACCACCGATGCCGCACGAGCCAGCCTGGCGGCCTACGGAATTCGGCGGATCGAATTCACCCGCACGGACGTGGCACCGGACGGTACGGTGCGGATCACCGAATGGGACAGTGACGTTCCGGACGCGGCACCGGCACTCGACCGCGCCGGTGCCGGTCGGCGGTTGGACGAGATCCTGGCACCGCATCTCGACCGCGTCCACGAACACGGCTTCCCCCACCCGGACCGGCAACTCCGATCGCGTCGCAGCGTATGGAACAAGTATCTGGAGACCGCGCAACGCGACGTCGCCGCGCGGGCGACCGGCGCCGGCAGCGCGGCGATCGACTCGGCGCGGCCGGAACTGCACGCCGTCCTGTGGACGGTGGTCACCGAAATCGGCGAAGCGGCCGGGCGCACCGCCGACGACCTCTGGGACGAGACCGATGCCAGGTACGGCGCCCTGCCGGAAATGGAGTCCGCGGCCTGGTTCGGGGCGCTGCGCGAGGATCTGAACCGGGAATTTTCCGAGCCCGGCGTGGGTGCCGAAATCGGGCTCGCCGCAGGCGTTTCCAGCGATCCACAGGCGGCGGTGGCGGTCGCCGCCGCCCGGCGCGGCGGCATTCCGATCGACTCCGGTTCGGCCGACAGCTGGGTGTTCGTCGGCGGCACACCCCGGCTCGAGGTGTACACGGCCGGTGCGCCGGACGGAACCTCCGCGGAATTGCTGGAGGCGCTGGCCGTACAGGGACTGTCCGTCGTCGTGTACCAGGTGCGGATCGAGAACGGGGAGATCCGGACCGTTCCCGCGGCGGCGTCCGAAACCACGCTGGCGAATCTGCTGCTGTTCCAGCACGACCAATGGGCTCGCCTGTACAGCTCGGTGCGCGCGGCCGAATCTCGTGGGGCTCCCGAATTCGGCCGCGTGGCGGCACCACCCGCCGGCGCGGAGTTCTGGACACGGTCGGACGGCCGCGCCACCGGGCCGGTCGTGCCGCAGTCGGCGCAGGTGACGAGCCTCGAGCAGGCCCTGCGCGCGGTCGCGGAACGGGTGCGCCGGATCCGCGCCGGACTGCCGAGTCCGGAGCATTGGACCACCGCCGAGCAGCGCACGGTCCGGCTGGAACTGGCCGAACTGGAGGCGCTGCTGGATGCCCGCGGTCCGTCGCGGACGATGGCGGCGATGGTCGCGGCCGCGCAATTGCTGCGGGCGTCCGTCGCGGAACATCCGCCGGTGTGGACGTCGCGCTTCGCGGCGCTGACCGAGGACGGCACGCTGCGGGTGATCGCGCCGCGGGCCGCGGCCTGGGAACTGTTCCCCGCCGCCGCATTACCGGACCTGGCCCGCAACGGGGTCCGGCGCATCGTCCATCAGCAGGTGGATGTCGACGCCGACGGTTCGATCCACCTCACCGAATGGCAGGCGAGCGATTTCGCCGGCGACGCGGCCGCGACCCCGCGCGAACCGGGGTACGACTCGCTGTACCGGGCGATGGACCGATTGGACGAATTCCTGCGCGATTCCGGTGCTCTCGCACCGGACCGGCTCGATTCGCTCCGACGGGAACATCCCGAATTGCTGCGCGGCGCGCGGCGTGAGTTCGTCGAGCGCGCCACCAGGCTCCGCCTGGCCGACTGGGCGATGGATACACGCGAAGCGGCCGAGGTGGCGGCCTGTACCGCGGAACTCGTCGCTCGCGCCGGGTCCGCGGCCGAGGCCGACCGGTTGCTCGGCGATCTGCGGGACCACGACGCGCGGATGTGGCTGTTCGTGTCCGACGCGCTGCGGACCCGGTGGCTGCGCACGATACGCGCGGCACTGGCCGGGGCACACGGTGCGCACCCGATGGACTGGACCGCCGCGCTGGCGGCGATCCGGGCCAGGGCGCTGCCGGCGGGGCAACGGGCCGAACTGCCGGACCATCGATGGCGTCACGAGCCGGAACCGGATGTCGTCGGTCCGGCGGACGAATGGCGCACCCTCCGTGCGTTTCTCAACCTCGACGAGGTCGGCCGCGCGGTGTTCGTGCGTGACGCGCCCGACTGGGTGCTCGGCGCGTTGCCGGCCGGGTGGCGTGATCACGTGCTGCGCCAACGGCTTTCCTACGCCGTCGCCGCGTTCGCGGCGATGGACGCCGACGGTGTGTGGCCGCAACGGTCGTGGAGCGGAAGCCTTTCCGCGAATGTCCAAGGGCTGCTGTTGGAATCCCACCTCCGATCGATTCTCACCGCTGCCGGCCACGGCGACATCGAGTCGGCGGCACGGATGCTGCCGGGACAGGTCGATCTGGCGAATCATGTCGTCTCCGAGGCGAACCGGAACAGCGCCACACCCGGTTCCCTGTACGCGCTGGATGCCGACGGCGGTACCGCGCTGGCCTACGGCGACCTCGAGCGGGCGCCCCGGCTGCGCGTGCTGATCGTCGATCCCGCGGCCCCGAACGCACCCGCGGACGCGGTGGAATCCGCGCTGCGGCAGGCGGCCGGCGAGGCCGGCGAGAACACCGCCGTGCTGTTGTGGGTGGCCGGTCCCGAGGCCCGGAACCCGGTGCAGCGCTGGGCCGATCAGGTCATCGCGCTGCACCGCCGGCGCGAATTCTATCGACGCGCCTATGGTGTCCCGCTCCCGGAAACGACCGTCGTCCCGTTGTCCGGAGCGGAGACGATCCACGGCGTGCGCCGGCGGTTCGACCACGGTGAGCCGGTCGCCGAGCCCGCGCCGACGGCGGTGCCCGCCACCGAGTTCCCCATTCCGGGACTGTCTCCCGGCGCGGAGACGGTCCCGGCGGATCGGGCGGGATCGCGCAGATACGTCCCGCCGGCCGACGCCCAGGCACGAATCCGGGAGATTCTCGCCGCGGCGCCGGCCGGATCGCGGTCGGCGCGTACCGCGGCGGAGGCGGTCGCGGTAGCCGCGGTCGCCGCCGATCGTGGCGTGACGACCCAGCCGGACGAGGCGGCGGGCTGGGTGGCGGTGCTCGTCGACGGCGTGCCCGAACGTATCGAGTTGTTCGCGGGCCCGGACGCCGTGGTCGACCCGCGTCTGCTCGACCTGCCGGACACCCCGGTGATCGTCCGGCGGGTGGCGGTCGACGCGGACGGTTCGGTGTGGGTCGGCGAGCTTCCCGGCGTGGTGGGCGAGCAGCACGACGCGTTGCGGCAGCAGCTGGAACAGGCCGTGGCGGCCACCCGATCGCAGCCGGCCGACCAGCTGGCCGCGTGGCGGCCGACCGGTGGCGAGGTGTCCTGGAGTGACGCGGAGGTGGTGCCGGAGGCCGGTTTCCTGTCCGGCGAGCCGTACGTGCGGGCATTGTCGTGGCTGAGTCTGATGATCGACGATGCCGAACGACATGCTCGGAGTGTGCTGGCGTCGACCGTCCGGCCGGCCTCGGCCGCCGCCGAGCAGACCGTCCGGGACCTCACCGCCGCACTCGTCATGCTCACCGAGACGAGGTGGCAGACCGAGGCCAGGATGCGCGTGCGGACGGCGGCGGCCCTCACGCCGGACGACGGCACCGCGATCGGGGGACGGAAGGGCGTCTACTGGTACTTCGACGAGAGCCACCGGCTGGTGGTGCAGTCGCCGATCCCCGGCGCCACCGCGCTTTTCGGCGCCGACGACCTCGAGGTGTTACGCGATCTCGGGGTGACCGGCGTCGAGGTCCGCTGGCTGGAGATCCGTGACCGGGCGGCGGCCGATACCCGGGGCACATATCTGGAACTGCGGGCGCGGCGGCTGGATTGGGAAGGCGCCGAGCCGAGGATCGGCTCCGACGCGTTCGAGTACGTCCGCATCCTGCTCTACGACCTCGAATCGTTCTGGCCGCGATACGGTTCCGTGAACTCCGCGCAGGTGTGGCCCGGTTCCGCCGACGGGGAATCGGATCCGGAGATCCGCCGGAGGTTCGTTCGGGCCCGCGAGGAGACGCGCGACCGGTCGGACCTGGCAATGGATTTCGAGAGCGCCGCGAACACGGCGATGCACGGGGCCTGGGTCCTGCTCGAGCGCGCCGCGACGGAGAATCGTGGCGAACTCGCCGAGCAGATGATCGGTGACGACCTGTTCGTGTTGCGCGAGGTCGTGCGCGCCGCCGCTGCCGCACGGTCGCGTGCGTTGTACGAAACATTCACGGCCGCAGCGGGTCTGGAGAATACGGTCGGGACGACCGACCGCGCGGACGAACCGGGATCCACCCCCGGGTCGTCCGACGCACCCCGGTCCGATCCGCGATCGCCGGATCCCGATGATCCGCTCGCCGCCGCGGGTCCGGCGCGCTGGCGCGCACTGTCGCCCTCCACCCACCTGGCCGGGCTGCTGGAACGAGTGCGGACGCTGAGTGCCGCCGAGAATCCGGGCGACGAGCTCGCGGAACTGCTCGCCCAGGTCGAATCCGCGGCGATCGTGGAGGCCGCCGCGGCCCGTGCCGGGACCGAGGTGGCTGCCGGCCGGGTGCTCGTTCCCGGAATCCAGGCGTGGGTGGAGACTTTCGAGACGGTGGGCACCGAGGACGCGGTCCCGCCGGAGTGGGACGATCGGCAGGTCGTCGGCGGCACGGAATCCGTTCGGCGCCTGGTCCGCATCGATGCCGAACACGGCCGGGTGCTGGTACAGGATTCGCCGTCCACCCGCTCCCGGCAGCGAATTCTCGCGGGCCGGCTGCGCGCGGTACTGGATTCGGCGGAATCCGAAGAAGCGCAACCGGATTCGACCGTCCCAGCGGAGTGGGCGATGGCCGGATTCGAGTCCGGCGCGGATCCGGCGCTCTCGGGACAGGTCACCGCCGCCACTGCCATGCTGCGCGCCCTGACCGATGAGATCGAGGCTTTTCTCGCGACCGCACCCGCCGAACCCGGCGAATGGGCCGCCGATCTGATCGAGGTCGCGCGCGACCTGACGATCCGGGGCGAGGCCCGGCTGGCGGCCCGGACGTCGGCCCGCAACCAGGTGGCCGCGGTCGTCGCCGCCCGGCAGATCGGCGACGGGCCCGGCCGGATCGCGCCGTACGCCCGGATGGACGGCGACCAACTGGTGGTGGTCTCACCCTTCGGGAATCCGTGGTCGTTGTTCCCTGCCGAAGAGTGGGAGATGCTCGAGGCGAACGGAATTCGCGGTATCCGATACACCGGCGTCGAGGTCGATGCCGACGGCGTGGTCCGGATCACCCGCTGGGAACCGGTGCGGATGCCGGCGCCGTCCGGGGTCGTGGGCCCGGGGGCGGGCTGGGCCGCCCGGCAGCGCCTTGCTCCGTTGACGGTGTGGCACAACGAGAACGGGCTCGATTTCCGGTCGCCCCCCGGAGCCGGGCAGTTGGAGGTCGTCCGGGCACACCGGCACGCGAGCGTCCTCGCCCGGACCCGTCAGCTGCTGCGTGACCCGGACAGCCACCGGGTTCGCACGGCCACGGTCAGGGTCGCCGCATGGACCCACGCGACCTTCACGGCGGCCGAGCGAGCCGGGTCGGCGGCGGACCGGGAGGAACTGGCCCGCGAACTGCACCGCACCGACGACGCCGTTCTCCGGCGCCTGCTGGCCGAACATACGGCGGAACTGCTCGAATCCGTGTCCGGGCACCGCGTGCCGGCGACCGTGGCCGGGACGACCGCGCCGGCCGAATGGCCGGCTCCGCTGATCGGGCAGCCGGCCGCCACCGAGTTCGGGCGAGCGGCGGAGAATCGCGCCGCGGAATGGTTCGAGGCCGGCGACGACAGCTTCGCGGCGGTGCTGGCGCTGCCGCCGAACATCCGCCGGATCCTGGCACTCGCCGCGCCTGCCGCCCTTCCGCTGGAGAATCTCCCGACGTGGTTGCGGCATCCGCGCAATCTCGCACTTCTCGCTCAGATCGGCACGGTGCTCGGCGCCGAGAATCCGCCCGCCTGGTTGCGCCGGGGACGCGGCGCCCGCACTGCTCCCGATTCGACGCGGCCGCGTTCCAGCGCCGAGCAGGCACTGGACCGGCTCGTTCCCTCGTGGCGAACCTACGAGTACGACGATCTCCTTGCGGCACTGCGCAATACGGCACAACTGGCGGCCACGGCCCGGAGTCATCCGGCTCGTCCCGCGGTGTACGACCTGCGCGCCGATACCGGCGGGTCGGCGCTGGCCCTCGGCGATCCGGAGCGGGCGCCGAATGTGCATGTGCTCGTGGTGGATCCGTCCTCGGGGCCGGATGCGGTACAGCAGGCGCTGGACGCCGCAGCCGAGCAGGCGGACGCGCGGACGGCCGTCCTGGTCTGGGTGGCCTCCGCCGGTTCGTCCCGCGAGCGCGAAATCCTGGCCGAGGATCTGCTGGCGTTGCATCGGCGGCGGATGTTCTACCGCGCGAACTTCTCCGTCGCGATGCCGGCCGTCACGGTGTCGCCGCGACCGGGCGCGGACTGGATCTGGAGTGCGGGTGAGCTGTTCCGCGCCGGCCCGGTATCCGAAGCGGAACTGGACGCCCTGATCGACGACGGTATCGAGGTCCGCGATCCGGATATCCGGCTGGCCGCCGATGCCTGGGCGGCGGAATTCGCCGAAGGAACCGGACCGCTCGCCGCCACCGGCCCGGACGCGCCGGACGGCGACGGTGTCCTGTTCCCGCCGGGATCGGCGGCCGGCCGGGCGATCTCGGAATGGCTCGCGGCCGTGGCGGCGGGTGGCGAGGCCGAGCCGGGCCTGCGCGCGCGGGCCCGGGCGGCGGTGCCGGCGGACGTCGCCGAACATCACGGCGGCCGGCAGTTGCCGATCGGCGCCGATGACCACGTGGTCGTCCTGGCCGACGGGCCACGGCCGCGAATCGAGGTGTTCGTCCTCGCCGGCGTCGGGGAGGACGTGGTGGATCGGATCCGCGCGGCGCTGGCGCCGTTCGATGTTCCGGTATCCGCCAGGATCGTCACCCTCGATGATGCCGGGCAGGTACGGGTGACGAATCCGTCGAGCGATGTGCTCCGCGGCCAGCGGCAGCTCCGGCAGGATCTTGCCGCGGCGGCGACCCGGGCTCGGGCCGACGATGCCTCGACACCCGATGCCGGGCAACAAGATTGGCGGATCACCGGGGAAGGCTGGAGTGAGCCGGGCAAACTCGCGCTGAATCAGGCGACCCGTTTCGGGTTGTGGACCGCGCAATCGACGGCGACGGAGACCGCGCTGCGGCGACTGCTCGAGGTGGCGGATCGCCTCGCGGAAGCGGCGGAGCCGATGTCGATCCGGGACGAGTCGACCCATCGGCGGCTGATCGCGCAGATCGCCGAGCTCACGCGATCCTGGGCGGACATCCGGGCCCAGATGCTGGCCACCGAGACCCGCCGGACCGTGGAACGCGGCGGTGACGACATCGCCCGGCGGCCACCGGGGCAGCAGTCGGGCGGGTATTGGTATGCGGAGGCGGACCGGTCCGGAACCCAGCGATTCGTCCTCTACTCGCCCGTGCCGGGTGTCGGGCAGTACCTGGATCCCGGGTTCCTCCGGATGGTCGGCGACGCCGGCTTCGCCGGGATCGACGTCCGATGGTTCGGCCGGGGCGGGGACCTGGAATGGAACCTGTACCAGCAGAGTCGGGAGCTGGGGCCGGGCTCGGACCGCCCGATCCTCGGCGGCACCGACCGGGAGTACCTCGAGGCGGCGCTCGAACCGCTCGAATCGTTCTGGCGTGCCCACGGTGATCCGGCGCTGACCTTCAGCGATCCGGAATCCGAACTGGGCCTGCTGGCAGGCGCCGACGCCGGCGGCATCGTGGAAACCGTGGTCGGCCCGGACGATCTGGTCGATGCGGAACTGCTGTTGAGCCGGCGGCTGCGCGACGTGTACCGCCGGTTGTCCGCGGGCGCGTCCATGCGATCGGCCGAGATCACCCAGGCCGGGGAAGTGATCCGCGCCGTCGTGGCGAGCGGGCAGCACGATCCGGTTTCCGTGAGCCGATATCTGGCCGACCGGATCGTCGCCGGTGATCTCGCGGCCCTGGATCGAGTGCTGCGATCCGCGTCCACGTGGTCGGCGGAGATGGCCGCGGCCTTCGCCGGAGCGGTCCCGCCTGCCGACCCCGGCACCTCGGATGCCGTGCCGGGCTGGGAGCCGGCGGAGTTGCCGGCCGGCAGTCCGTCCGAGATATTGGCCGAGCACGCAGCCGAACTCGTGGCCCGGATCGGCGCGGGCCCGGAACAGACCGTGCACTATCTGCGGCTCGGGCCCAGCGGCCGGTGGACGCTGGCGGTCGCCGGTGAGCCGGCCGCCGGCCTGCCGGGTGAGCCGACGGTGTGGCGGCACGCACGGCTGGTGCGTGCCGTGCGGCCCGGTCAGCGCACCGTACTCGGCGACATCGCGCACGTGATCGGTTTCCTGGAAGGCCTGGACGGCGGCCGGCCGGCCTGGGCGGTGGGCGAACGGCCCGCGTCGCTGTACGCGGTGACGCCCAGCGGCAGTCTGATGTTCGCGACCGGCGATCCGGAGCGTGCCCCGAGCCTGGAGGTGCGGGTCGTCCGGCAGACCGTGGACAAAACCACGCGGCAATTGCGCCGCGAGGTGGCCGCCGCCGTGCAATCCGGCCTGGGCTCCGGTGCGACCGCCACGCTGATCTGGGTGGTTCCGGAACACGCCGCGGACGAGGCGCGGTGGGAACTGATGTCGGAGTTGCACGCGCTGATGTGGCGGCGCTGGGTCTGCAGCGTCGCCACCGGTGTGCCGAGCGCGCCGGTGCCGGAGGTGAGCCTGCACGACCCGGGCCCGGACCCGAATCTGGTGCAGGACACCTATATTCCGCCGACACTGCACCAACATCAGGTCGACGTGCTCGCACAGCGATTGGCCGTACTGTTCCAGCGAGATCTGTTCGGCCTGCACGAGCAGACCGATTTCCGGCTGATCACGGACCGGCTCGCGGCCGGCGGCTGGATCGAAGTTCCGCCGGACGCGGACACCACCGCGATCGACACCACCCCGCGGTTGGCCGCCTGGCATCTCTATTACCCCGGGGCCGAAGATGTGCAGGATGTCCGGACATTCCCCGCGCGGGCCGGGCAGGACGATCCGGACGCGCGCACCGCTCACGACCGCCTCGCCGCGGAATTGGCGCAGGCCGGAACGGGTTCGTTCGCAATGGTGTACGGCCGTCATCCGGGCCGGCTGGACGGTACCCCCGGCATCTACGTGATGCGCAATGCCGGGAACGGCGAGATCCGCGCGGTGTGGTGGGATCGCCGGCAGCCGTCGGCCTACGAGCGACCGATCGCCGTGCCCGTGGATGTCGCGTATCCGGGCACGCTCGAATGGGTCGATCGAACCTTCGAAGCAGTCGTGTTTCCTGCGGGATATTTCCCGGGCTGGCCGGACGACGGCACGGGTGGGTCCCCGACCCCCGGCGCCGATTCCTCGGGACCCGGTGGAGGTGAGCTGAATTCATCTGTACCGCAGCAGTTTTCGGACGAGTCCGCAACCATCGACAGTGAGCGGACCGGCGAATCCGGGACATCGGCCGGCGAGCCCACGACCGGCGGAGCGCTGCCGCACGACCCGGACGCCGTGCTCCGCGAACTGATCGACCGGTCCCGTGCGGCCGGTCCCGCGGACCGGCAGCGGTTGCACGACGAGGCCGAGGCCGCCGCGGTCGCGGCCGTCGCCGCGAATTCCGGTGGTCTGGTGATACCGGGTGACACCCCGGACTGGGTGGCCGTGGTCACCGGCGCCGGCCGGATCGAGGTGTTCACGCGCAGCGCCGCCGCACCGGCGCTGTCGCAGCGATTGTCCGCCGCCTTCGCGGCAGGCGGGTTCACCGCGCGAGTGATCGTCCGCGAGGTGCGGTTGGACGGGGCCGGACAGGTCTGGTTCGAACCGCTGCCCGAGGAGATCCGGGACGAACAGCGGGAACGCTCGGTCGCGGCGGAACAGGCTCCGGCGCGGGCCTGGGCCGAGGCGACCCGATCCCGAATGCGGTTGCCGGGTACCGAGACCGAGCCCGAGCGGCTGGCGCCGCTGGACGACCGCTGGACTGCCGTCCTGACGGCGCTGTACGCGCTGCTGCCGCAGGATCGGGAGACGCCGCCGGACCAGGAGAGCGAGTCGGCGGGGGTGTCGCAGGAGCGCGACGATCGGTATCGGGCGCTGCGGTCGGAACTGCTCGCGGACGTGGTGACCGCCACCGCCGACCGGATGCACGCGATGGCGACCCGGGCGCTGGTCCCCGCCGGCGCACCGGGGTGGTACTGGTCGATCGACGACGGCAACCGGCTGGTGGTGTATGCCCCCACCGCGCAGGCCACCGACCTCCTGGGGCCGGAGATACTGGCCGAACTCGCCGCGGCGGGTATCGCCGGTGTCGAGATCAGATGGATCGGATTCGACACGGAATGGCGTGTTTTCGGGCAGAGCCGGACGCTGCGGGACGACGGCGGATGGCGACCCGACCATGTCACCCTCGACCGGATCCGCGCGAATCTCGCGCCGCTGGAGGAGTTCTGGGATCGGCACGGTCTGGACGAAGCCACGCTCGAGCTCTACCACCCGGAACGGCGGGCGGACGGGCTGGAGTGGGCCCGAGGGCTGTGGCGCGCGGCCGTTGCGCGTCGGGAGGATGCGGTCGGCAGCGCGAGGTGGCCCGACGCCGACGCCAAGGTGCGGTACCGGTCCTGGGCATTGCTCCAGTACGTCGCCGGACTCGTCGAAAACCTCGGTGCCCGAACCGGACTCGACCCGGCCGAACTCGCCGGGCAGCTGTTTCGCGGCGAGATCGCCATCCGTGAACGGATATCCCGGGAAACCGAACAGCAGCTGATCGAAGATCTCGCGCGAACCTTCGCACGCGCCACCGGCATCCGATTCGATACCGGGCCCGCGTCCCCGCCGCCCACCGATCCCGGCGAGGTGTGGCGTCCGGCGGAACTTCCGGACGACGAGACGCCGACCGTGCTGGAAGTCGAGGCGTCGGGGATCGCCGCCCGGGTCACCCGCAGGCAGACGGATCCGCTGAGCGCCTTCTTCCGAGCCGATTTCGAACAACGGTGGAAGATGATCGCCGGGGCACCGGCCCAGGTTCGGAAGGACGTGATGCCCACCGGATGGCGTCACCTCCGAAATGTCTATCGCCTGTTGAGAATTGCGCGTACCCGAGGACTGGGGTCTGTGCTCCGTCCGCTCGGTGGCATCGACGCGTTGTTCGGTTTCCTGCAGAGTTTCGACGAAGGACCGCTCTGGGCGGCGCGTGATCGGCGGGTATCGCTGTACGCCGTCGACGTCCTGAGCGACGGGGTGATATTCGCGGTCGGCGACCCGGAGCGCGCACCGAATATCGATGTGCGAGTGGTCCCCTCGGCGGGCCGGACCGTCGAGCAGGTGCAGGCGGAGGTCGGGCGAGAGGTGCGGGCCGGGCTGAGCCGGCCCGGCCGGGCGACGCTGATCTGGGTCGTACCCGACCGGACGGCGCTGGGCGCACGTCAGCAGATCGTGCGCGAGGTGACGAACCTGCTGCGGCGACGAGCGTTCTACGACATGGTCGCCCTGACCCGGACATCCGAGACCGAGACCGCCGCGGAAGGCGATCTCGACGTGTCGGCGTTCGATCCGGCCCGGCCGGGACCCGAAGTGACACTGATCGACCCGTCGGAAACCATCTTCGATCCGGGCGAAACCTTCCTGCCGTTTCTGCCGGGACTGGCCACCGCGATACCGGAAGGCGATTTCCCGGCCGGCGTGGTCCGATCGGTGGCCGGCGTCGATCCGGTCACCGACCTGGACCGCTTCGACGAGTTGCTCGCGGACCGGGAACGGACGGTCGCCACCTCCGCTGAATTGTCCACGGCGCCCGCCGATGTGCGCGCGGCGGCCGAACGGCTCGGCCTGGGTGCGGCCGGGTACGTCGACGGGTCCGACCCGGCGTCGGCGGCCGCCGAGCGCGAACAGCTTGTCACGCGGCTGCTTTCGATGCCCGCCGGTTCGTTCGCGCTGCTGTTCGGCAGGATCGCGGGCAGCGCCGACGAACGTCGCCGAATCTTCGTCCTGCGCAACGACGACGGCAGGATCGTGGCGCAGCGGTGGGAACTGCGGGCCGACGCACCCTTCGAGTTGCCGACCGTGCGGCTGGTCACCTTCGACCCCGCCGGCGGCTCCGACGAACCCTTCCGGGCGCTGCTCGTCACGGCCGGCCCGGTCGACCCGGAGGACGGCGGCCCGGTCGACCCGGAGGACGGCGGCCCGGTCGACCCGGAGGACGGCGGCCCGGCCGACCCGGAGGACGGCGGTGCGGCACCGTCCGGGGATCGCGACTCCGCACCGCCCGGTGCCGGTGGCCCGAACGAGGCCGAGCCGCAACCGGATTCGGACAGCGGCGCCGAGCAGATCAGCCCCACCGTCACCGAGGAGGCGCCGCGGCCACCCGGTGAGAGCCTGTTCCGTCCGGCCGATCGCGATCTCGCCGAGCAGCTGCGCAGCGTGCGGTCGGGTGACCCGGCGGCGGGGAACGCCGCCGGGCTGCCGGACCTGCTCGCCGCGCTGGCGCGGACCGCGGCCGCGCAGTTCGCGGAAACCGTTGCCGGAGTGCAAGTTACGGTGCCGACGGGGGTTCCCGGCAGCTGGGTTCTCGTAGGCGCGGCCGTACCCCGCATGGAGGTTTTCCTCGACCCCGGTGCGGAGATTCCACCCGCGTGGCGAGAGGCGCTGGAACGCAACGGATTCGAGGTCGTCGAGCGGCGGGTCCGGATCGACGAGGAGGGCCGGGTCCGGGTGGCGAACCGGCCCGCGGAACTCGCACGCAGACAACACGATCTCCGGGTTCGACTGCGAAACCTGGTGTCCGGAAACGGATCGACGGTGCACACCGCAACCCCTTCGCCGGGCCCCGCGTGGTCGTGGTTGCCGTTCGAGGCCATCGCGCCGTCGGACATCCCCTGGGTGGCGGAATTCGATGCGGTCCGGCGCGCGATCGTCGCCGAGCTGCGCGAGCTCGAGCGCCGGCCGGGTTTCGCGCGGCAGTGGACGGCTGCCACCGAAATCATCATGGAGCAGTCGGTGGCCCGAGCCGAGGCCGCCGTCGCGGCCTCCGATGCGGCCCGCGTCCAGGCTGGGGCGATGGCGGCACGACGAGCGCAGCCGATGCGGGCGGAGATCCTGTCGGATTACCTGTGGGTGAGCCGCGGGGTGCTGCGGATCGTCACACCCGTGGCCGGTCCGCAGGATCTGGGCCTCGCCGATCCGAATGTGCTGATCGGTACCGGGATCCGGCGCATCGAATTCCAGCGGGTGAATGTCGGGCCCGACGGGCAGGTCCTCGTCGTCGGCTGGTCCGCGGACGTGGCCGACGGCCGGGAGCCGGATCCCAGCGCCGTCCACGACCGCGCGCCGTTGCACGCCGCGGCGGCCCGGCTGGCCGATCTGCTTCGCGACTACGGAATCGACTCCGGCACAACGAGTTCCGGCGACCCGCGTACCGCCCGGCGCCGGGCGGTGGCGGCCCTCACCGAATCCCTGCTGCGCGCGGATCCGGCCGCGAATGCTCATCGATCCGCGATCGCCGCGTTGTCGTGGGCGATCTTCACCCGGCACGATCGGGATCCGGCCGAGCTCGCTCGGGAACTGATCGCCGCCGATCAGGACGTCGAACGATCCGTGTCGTTGCTGCGCACCGCCGACCTGTCGGCCCGGTTCCGGCGGGCGACCGCCGAATTCCACGGCGCGCCGACAGGTACCGACACACCCGAGGCGGCTGCCGCGCGCGGACTCGCCGGTCCGATCGACCTGCCGCGCGACTACGCCGACAGTCGCCTGCGGGACGAGGCCGCCGCGATCGCGCGGCGATTGCGGCTCGCACCCGATTACCCGGCCGCGTTCCTGGAATTGGACGGCCGGCAACGCGAACTGCTGGTCGGCATCGCACCCGATCTGGTGCGGCCCGCCGGAATCCCGTCCATCTGGCGGAACCGGCGCACTGCGTATCTGCTGTCCTATCGGGTCGCCGCGATGCGGATGCTCGCGAATACCGCGGACGGATTCGCCGGTCTGGACGCTCGCCTGACCGATCCCGATACGGCCCTGCTACTGGAACGATCCGGGTTGTTGTCCGCAGCGGCGGTCGGGAACCCGGCCGCGGCCGCGCGGGTGCTGTCGAGGCAACTGGCGCTCCGGGATCACGTGTTCGCCGGCTCCGCGGTGGCCGGCGTCGACGAAGCCGATCCGGACGGGGAGACCGCGTTCGCCTTCGGCGATCCCGACGCGGCGGCGAATATCGAGGTCCTGGTGGTGGATCCGTACGCGCCCGGCGCGACCGACGAGGCAGTGCGCGCGGCCCTGCGGTGGGCAGCCGAGGCGGCGGACGAGCGGACCGCCGTCCTGGTGTGGCTGGCGCCGGAGACCTCGCCGGAGCAGGCCCGGACCCGTCTGACCGGTCGCCTGCTCGACCTGCACGGCAGGCGCCGTTCCTTCGCCGGCCTGATCGACGTGCCGCAGCCGGTGTGGCGGGTCCGGTCCTGGCCGGGTGCGGAACCGATCCACCCGGCGCCGTTCGACGCTGCCGCGGACGGCCCGGTCGAATCCGGGCTCCGGGCCCGGCTGGCGGCGGCGGTCCCGGCCGCGGCGCGGACGGTCGCACGGGACGAGCCGCCGTTGGCCGCCGGTGACAGCCGAGGCCCCGGGCAATGGTCGGACGCCGTGCGAATGCGCCATCCCGCGATGCCCACCGGCTGGCGAGCGCAACTCGAGCCGATCGCGCGGATGATCGATGCCACGATCGCCGACGCACGGGCCGTTCTCGATCTCCTCGAAATCTTCGGCGAGTCGGCGGCCGACCACGTGGATCGCGCGCGGCGACTCGGCACCGCCCTCGAACTGCTCACCGAGACCTACCGCGACACCGTGGCCGCGATGCGCGTGGTGCAGGCCGTTGCCGCGGTGGTGGAGGCGGGCAGGCTGCTCGAGGGAGAGGACGGCGAGCCCCGGAAGATCGAATACAAGAACCCGGCCGATCGGATACTCGACTACACCTCGACGGGCCGATTCTGGTACATCGACGAGAACTGCCGGCTCGTCGTGTATTCGCCACTGGCATGGCCGGATACGGCCACGCTGCTCGACGCCGCCACGCTGGCGGCCCTGGCGGACTACGGCATCACCGAGGTCGAGGTTCGCAGTACCGTGGTGACCTCGAACGGTCCGGCGCTGGCGGCCCGAGCCTGGCGGGCGGCCGAGATCCGGGAAGATACCGATGAGCCCCGACTGCCGGCCCCGGGAGCCTACGAGATCATCGGCGCCGCCCTCGGCGGACTCGAGGTGCTCCGGCGCGATCACGGCGAACCGGCTCCGGAATCCGAGAGCGTGGAATGGGTTCGCGCACTGCGGCGTTCCGCTGTCTTCGACCGTGCGCGGGCCCGCGCCGCACAGGGCAGCGAGGACGAGGTATCCCGGACCGTCCGGCGCCGGACCCGGGAGATCTTCGCGCAGGCACGCCGGGCGCAGTGGTCCGATGACGCGATCGCCGCGCTGACCGAGGAAATGCTCGGTGCCGATCTCGACGTGTTCGAGTCGGTCCGCCGGGAATCGGACCGGGGCACGGGGCAGCCGGGATCCGCTGCCGCCGAACGTATTCCGCATGTCGGGCCGGTTCCGGGCACCGGGCTGTGGCAGGAGGCGCCGTGGCCTGCCGGCGGTGTCCCGGATGCGATGCGGGCCCGGGGTGCGGCGCTCGCGGACGGGTTGCGGGATCGGGACGGACGTCCGCTGGCGAGCTTCCTCGCGGCGTCCGAGGACCAACGCTGGCAGATGGCGGCCGGCGCTCCCGAGCGACTGTCGCAGTACGAGTTGCCGACCCGGTGGCGGCACACCCGGAACGTCTTCGCGGTGGCCCCCGGGTCCGAGGTGGAGAACGCGGCGTTGTCGGCGTTGGGTGGGGCATCGGCGCTGTTCGGGTTCCTGGCGGCCACGAACGGTATTCCGGTGTGGCAGTTGAGCGGTCACCGGGTGACGGTGTACTCGGTGACCGCGAGCGGTGGCCTCGTGCTGGCGGTGGGTGATCCCGATCAGGCACTCGGGCTCGGGGTTCGGGTGCTCGGCCGCGATCCGGGAGAAACGACCGAGAGCCTCCGGGCCGCGGTCGAGAACGCCGCCGCGGTCCCCCTGGAATTCGATGGGGCGCGGCTGATCTACATCGCGCCGGCGGCCGAGATCTCCACGCGCGAAGCACGATTGGAACTGATCGCGGAACTGGACGAGCTGGTCCTGCGCCGCTGGTTCTACTTCGCCGCTTATGCCGGCGGCGACATCGATGACGTGACGGGATTCGACGTCCGATTCGACGAGCGGGCCGATCTGTTCGAGCCCGGGGAGACCTACCATGCCCCGAGGTTGACCAGCGACGAGGCGTTCCGGCGGTTCGGCGGGATCTCGCCGGTTCGGTTGTCGGCCGTCCTGGGACCGTATTGGCCGGGCGACGCGACGCTGCTGGTGTGGGACCTGCTCGAGCACGGCTGGAACACCTTGCAGTGGGCCCCGATTCTGGATACCCAGCAGTCGAATTCGCGGCTGATCCGCGAATACTTCGAGAGTGCCACCGGCCCCGCGGATCATCACGCTGACTACGGCAGCACCGGAGCGCCGGACGGGACCCTGGACGAGATCGCGACCCGGCTGCGGGAAATGCCGCCGGGAGCTCTCGCGGTGCTGTTCGGCCCGCACCTCGGGCGGCTCGACGGCTCACACGGCCTCTATGTGCTGCGGCACGCCGCCGACGGTTCCCTCCGTATGCGATATCCGGTGCGGCAGCACGAATCCGCGTTCCGGCCGCCGACGGTGGCGTGGACGGACGAGTCGTACGCGGCGCTGCGTCCGCAGTGGCCCAGCGAACCCACCGCGGTGATCATCCCGGCACTCGCTGATTCCCCGGCATGGCGGGACACCGACGCGGAGCGCGCGGTCGCCGGGGTCGAGGACGCTGCCGCGGGGGTCGCGGAGGATCCGGCACCGTCGAGATCAGGTGACGACCCCGGCGCCGCGCCGGCGACCGCCGAGTCCGGTGCCACCGGACCGTCTCGGGCCCAGGACGACGACAGCGAGGAGCCGGACGGCGATCCTCCTCCCGACGCTGGGCAGCCGAATTCCGATGTGCCGCCGACACAGATGCTGACCGGACTCGCCCAGCGGTTGAGCGAGGCGATCCGATCGGCGGCGGCCCAACTGACCGACTCCGGCCACGGTGCCGAGACGTCCGGCGATCCGATCGCGGGCGAAGTGCGCCGGTTGCGCGCGGAGGCTCGCCGGGTGCGTGCCTTGGTCACCGAAATGCTGAGTGCCGCAATGGATGCCGAGACCGCTGCGGCGGTTGTGACCGAACTGCCCGGCGGCGTCGAGCAATTCGGTGATCCGGTGGCCCGGCTGGTGTCGGCGCTGCTGGACGATGCCCCGCCGCATCTCGTCGCCGACGTGCTGCGCCGGGCCGCGGTGCCGGACGCGACGATCGGCGAGTTGCTCGCCGCCGCCGGCGCGGCGCGTGGCCTCGCCGCGCTGATCGCGGTGGGGGACCGGCAGCTCGCCGAGCATCGCGCATGGCGGTTGCGGGACAGTGCCGCACCGGACACCGGCCCGACGGTGCCCGAGGTTCGGTCGTTGCTGGATCTGCCCGAGTCGATCGCCGACATCGTCGTCCCCGGCGCGAACGGCGGTGTCGGCGCGTGGGATCGGATGTTCGCGTTCCTGCTGGAGCAGAGTCCGGGGGCCTGGGCAGTGGTGCACGGCAACCATCCGGATTCGGGGAACCGTCCGCGGCGATATCTGCTGTTGCGGGTGACCCCGGATCGGGTGGTGGCGCTGTGGTGGTCCGGATCCTCGCTGCGATCGACCGAGATTCGTTCCGGGCGAGACGATTTCACCACGCCGGACGAGCAGGTGTGGGCCGTCGTCTTCGGTGTGGAAGCCGCCGATGCCCCGGCGGCCGGTCTCGACGTGAGATCCGTTGCGCGGCATGAGCTGCTGGCCGCACTGGAAGCGGCGGCCTTCGCCGTCGGCGGACTGGATCCCGTACTGCTCGAGGAGGATTCACCGGCGGAGGTCGAGGCTCGCTGGTCGGCTCCGGAGGTGATTCCCTTCGAGTCGGACGACGGGCGGACACCGCGTACGGTGACCACGATCTGGGCGATCCAGCTCGAGGTGATCGAGCAGACGACCAGGGACGAGATCGCCGCCGCGCACGCGTTGCTCGACGAATCCACCCTCGGTGAACAGGCGCTGCGATCGGCGGCGGTCCGGCTCCGGATGCTCACCGAAACCTATCGCGACGCGCTCACGGCCATGCGGATCGAAGAGACGATCGCGGCGATGCCGTTCGTACGGGGTCGCAAGTTCTGGCGGATCGATCCCGAATCGCGGCAGCTGATCGTCTATTCGCCGCTGCCGCTGACCTATCTGTCCCAGCAGCTGGACGAATCCACACTGGCCCGGCTGGCCGCCGCCGGCGTCACCGGGGTGGAGATCCGGCGACTGCGCCTGACCCCGGACACCACCTGGGTTCTGGAGTCCCGAACCGCTACCGCGTATCCGCAGGCCGCGGCGGCACGGCCGGACGAAGAGGCGCGCCGGTTGATCGATTATCAACTCAGCGCGCTCGAGCAGCTCTACAACCGGCTCCTGCACGCCTTCGACTTGGAACGGGTTCGCACGAATCGGCGCCTTACGGTGCTCCGGCGGGAGCGGGCTCGTGCCCGGGGAGCCGACTACGCGCAGGACCGCTCCGACGCACTGCGCGCGGCCCGGGACATTCTCATGCTCACCACCGGGCGGTCGCCCGACGAGGTGCGCGAGTTGGTCTCGGAGATGATCGGCGACGATCTCGAACTGCTGCAACAGGTTCAGCAGCAGCGAGCCGGAGACCGCACACCGGCGAATCCGGAACTCGCCGCGACACCGGTCGTCCCCACCGCCACCGAACCCGGCACCGCGGCCACCGGACCGGGGACTCCGGCCACCGGATCTGGCACCGCGGTCACCGGACCGGCCGACGCGGTCACCGGACCGGCCGACGCGGTCACCGGACCGGCCGACGCGGCGATCGAAAACATGTGGCAGCCGACGTCCTTGCCCGCCGGCGCGGTACCGGAATGGGTCGACGCGGACGCGGCGCGGTTGCTGCGACAG
>NZ_KB907307.1:5054503-5055688 GCF_000381925.1 Nocardia sp. BMG111209 | reverse complement strand
GCCGCCGGTGCCGCTGTTGCCGTTGCCGCCGCCGTTGTTGTTGTTGCCGTTGCCGTTGTAGCCGTTGCCGTTGTAGCCGTTGTTGTTGTTGCCGTTGCCGGGGTCGCCGGTGCCGTAGTTGTTGTCGGGGCCGCTGGCGGTGTCTTTGTTGGGGTCGGCGAGGGTGGGGATGTAGGCGGCGATTTTGGGGAGGGCGGGGACGTAGATTTCGTTCCAGTGGGTTTGGGTGGTGGAGAGGTTGTTCTTGTTGGTGGAGCAGCCGCCCCAGTGGCCCATGCGGACGGCGACCCAGTGTTGGGGGAGGGTTTTGTAGAGGTTGGCGAAGAGGTCGGTGAGGTAGGACTGGGCGGTGTAGATGGATTTCATGCCGGCGCCGAGGTCTTGGGCGGATTGGTAGTAGTTGGCGACGGCGGTGAGGGCGGAGTCGGCGCCGGTGCCGGACCAGGTGGCGGTGTCGGTGAGGGCGTTGGAGGTGGCGTTGTAGAAGTCGTCGGTGGCGGTGTTCCATTTGGCGGCCAGTTGGCTCCATTGGGTGGCATCGCTGGCGAGGACGGGGTTGTTGGTTTGGATGGATATGGACATGAAGTAGAACTGGGCGAGGTTGAACATGCTGCCGGGTTCTGCTTCGCCGGCGACGGTGGCGGCGTGGGGGTCGGCGACGAAGTTGTGCAGGCCGGTGGGGCCGGAGGCGGCTTCGTTGGGCCAGTTGTCGGCGTTGGGGGTGATGGGGTTGTTGGTGTTGAAGGTGTAGGGGTCGCCGGTGGTGGGGACGATGAGTTCGAAGTTGTCGTGGTTGGTGGTTTCGGCGAGTTCGTAGGCGTTGGCTGCGGCGGCGAAGGTTTTGCCCATGTCGGTGACGATTTGTTTGTGCTGGCGCAGGCGTTGGGCGAGTTCGGCCCATTTGTTCTGGAGGAGGTGGCGGAAGCTGGTGGCGGAGCCGATGGTGTCGTTGTCGGTGTGTACTACCGGTGCGCTGGAGTGGGTGTTGTAGGCGTCGGAGGCGTAGGTGATGAGGGGTTTGGAGGGGGTGTGGGTGCCGTTGACGGTGGTGAGCAGGGATTCGATGGTGGCGAGTAGGGTGTGGCAGGCGGTGATGCAGGCCTGTGCGGAGCTGGCGTCGAACAGTAGTGTTCCGCCGACGGCGTTGTCGAGCAACGTCGGCCACGCAGTCGTGTCCTTGATCCC